>JANYIL010000027.1 GCA_025362075.1 Chloracidobacterium sp. | reverse complement strand
CGGACAGCGATCGAGACGGCGTCGATCTGGTCGTCGTGGTGGCCGCCGGGGAACGCACAGGCCTCGTCGATGAAATCGGCGTTCCAGCCGCCGCGGACGAGACGGACGCGTCCCTCCTCGGCAAGGCTCGACCATTTTAGGGCGCGGGTCAGCTTGTCGCCCTCGACGGCGATGCCGCGAAACCTGCGTCCCTGGAGCCTGGCTGAGCGCCGCAGGTCCTGCATGATGCCCTGGCCGTGGAGGGCGAGTTCGATGCCGTGCTCGGTGTCGTGCTCGGCGGCGATGCGTCCCAGGATATAGCGGCGCTGATCCGGAAACTCGACCCGCTTGCGAAAACCGCCGTCAATGTACAAATTACCCTCATCGTCATACGCCACGCGGAAACTGGCGGTGTAATCGGCCGTAGTTTTTGTCGAAACCGCCAGATCGTAACCGCGTGTCCATTTCAGGCCGGGCGGAGGTTGTTTGACAATCGTTTTAAACCATTCGCGTTTGAAGATCATCCCCTCAGCCGGCGTCGGACGTTGCTGGTAAAGTGCTGAGAATGAATAGGTTCCTAATTTACGGCGAAGATTTTCGAGAGCGGGTTTGTCGAACCTCGCCGGGCACAGCGCCTCGCCCGGGCTGCGTCCGAGCGGATCATTCGATTGCGGATTGCGGAATGCGGAATGCGGAGTTCTGGCCGCTTCGTCGTTTCCTGTCGCTGCAGGCGACCCGGATATTAGCCCGGGGTGAATGAGCGGAGCAAATGTAACCCCGGGGATAGACCCAATATCATCCGCTCCCTGAAAGGGAGCCGCATCACCCGTGTGCGCGACCCCTACAGGGTCTGGGTCGTATTTTGGATCATACCCAGGGTTACGGCCAGCGGCCTCACCCTGGGCTAATATCCCTGTCCCCTGCGGGGACGTTTCAACGATTTCAACCTCTTCTTTTTTGCAATTCATATGTTTTTCCGGATTCTCCTCCTCTCCTTTTCTCCTTATCTCCTCTTCTCCTCTTCCCCCCTTCTCCCGCTCTTCCTCCGCGAGCGCGGGAAGCGAGATCACCTCCCACTGTTCGCCGCCATCTTCCATTTCGCGGAGCAATCTCCCGGCGAGGTCGTCTTCGTGCCAGCGGGTTTGGATGAGGATGATCGAGCCGTTAGGTTCGAGCCGTGTGTAGAGATCGTCGTTGAACCAATTCCACACCTTTTCGCGCATTTTAGGAGATTCGGCCTCGGCACGGCTTTTTACCGGATCGTCGACGATGATAAGCTGCGCGCCAAATCCCGTCACGCCGCCGCCGACCCCGACCGCACGCAGGCCGCCGCCCATCGTGGTTTCCCATTCGGCGACGGAATTTGCCGGACGCTGGCGGATGAACGGGAAGGGCGAGCCGTCTGAGTGCGGAGTGCGGATCGCGGAGTGCGAAATCGTGGATGCCGCGTTGTTTCTGCTACTATTCCGGGGCTCAGTAATGGCGGCTGCCTCTTCATTCCGCACTCCGCATTCCGCACTCCGCACTTGAGCCGAGGCGTCCGCGATCACCCGCCGCACTTTGCGTGAAAAGCTGTTCGCCAGGCTCTGGTTGTAGCAGCTAAGGATCACTCTGAGCGACGGGTCGCTCTGCAGACGCCAAGCGGTGTACCGCACGGTCACAAGTTCCGACTTGCCGTGACGCGGCGGGAGAAAGATCATTAGCCGCTTGCACGTGCCGTCGGTCACGCGTTTGAGGTGGTCGTAGATGTATAGCTGGTGCCGCCAATCCCAATTCCACATTCCGGGCTGCGTCTTGAGCCAGGCGTGGAAATCGTCTTCCAGTTGCGGAGTGCGGAGTGCGGATTGGGGATTTTTGGCTGCCATGCGGCTGGACCGAAGTCGCTGTGCGATCTTGCGAAGCCGGCGCTCCGTTTGACGGTTGAAACCTCCGGTCGCTGAAGGCGACACAGATAATAGCCTGGGGTGAGCGAGCGAAGCGAGTGTAACCCCAGGAAAAGATGAGCACGCGTTCGCTTCCTGAAGGGGAGCAACATTCCCCGTAGTTTGTTCGACCCCTTCAGGGTCGGAATCATGTGGGGAACAATACCCAGGGTCGCGGCCTGCGGCCTTACCCTGGGCTATTATCTTTGTCCCCTTTGGGGACAGGAGAGCGTCAATATCTTTCTTCCAGGCAAACCGGTCGATCCATCCCGGACGCACGCGGCCGCGCTCGCGGCGGGTGTACATTATCCGGCGGCGAAAACGGACGTGTCCGCGTCCACGCATTTCGCATTCGATCAGTTCGTGTCGGCGGCCGCCATATTTGATATAAAGCTCGCGGCAATCGGCGATTCGTTGTGCGTCGTCAGCCATACAAAGCCCACGCTAACGCATTTGGCAAAAGATTGAAATGCCATTCTGCGGGGTTTGACGTATTATGCGGATTTTGCGTGAAATGACGTATTTTGCCGATCTGGCACGCAGAATCGTGTTATCATTCGCCGTAAACGACATTACCGTCCGCCGGCATCACCGGCCTGGAAAAAACTTATCGGAGAAGTGATATGAAGATTGCATTCGTGATCATTGGGATCGGAGTAGTTCTCGTCGGCTACGTGATCTATCGGCTATTGAGCTCGCCGTCGGAAAATGTACAGGTTCCGGCCGCACCTGATCCGCAGCCCGCGACGCTCGACCAGCCGCCACCGACGCCGCTGGCCAAGACAAGTCCAGCGGTTGCGGCGACCGAACGAGCCGAACCTATATCGGATAACACCGAGTCAGCGGCCGTCGCCGGTGCGGTCGTCGAAACCGTACTAGATGAAGACGGCGTCGACATAGCCGCCGACGCCGTCGGTTCGATATTTGATCTTTTTACGTGAGTTAGGCTTGAGAGTTGGACTCAAAGGCGTCAACTCCAAATGTTTCGATATGAAAATCGATCGCCGATCTGACATTGGCAAGAGCTTCTTCGTATGTGTCTCCCTGACCGACGACAACCCCTTTCAGGCCAAGTGGATACGAAACGAACCCATCTGAATGCCGTTCAATGACTAATTTCAGTGAGGCCATACGAGAAATATTACCATAGTTTTCCTCAGCTAATTCCAAAGTTCCAAGCAGCGATGCTAACTGCAGTAAACGCGATAGTCGATCTCGGCGAAGATGTTGTCGCGGTTTTCGATCTCGGTGAGGAGGTCGAGCGACTCTTGAGGGATGAGGGATGAGGGATGAGGGATGAGGGCCTCGAGCATTTTAGCGAGTAGGTCAAAACGGTGGATGTGCGACTCGAAACGGCGGGTCGAATATTCGACCGTCGTGCCCTGGTAGATCTGGAATGCCCAGTCGGAGGATTGGGCGAGGAGGAGTTCGCGGGCGAGCTGGTTCAAAATACGAACCAGCAGTTCAAAGTTCAAAGTTCCGGGTTCAAACTCGGCAGAAAGTTCCTGATCGGAACCTTGAACTTTGAA
>JANYIL010000256.1 GCA_025362075.1 Chloracidobacterium sp. | reverse complement strand
CCGACGGTGCCGAGCAGCCGCAACGAAGAGAGATCATGCTTGAGCGGATATTGTTCGCCCCATTTAATAAACGCCCGGATCGCGGTCGGAGCGGTGTAAAAGATAGTGATCCGATGCCGCTCGATGATGTCCCAAAACCGGTCAAAGTCCGGATGATTCGGAGCACCTTCGTACATAAACACCGTCGCGCCATTGGCAAGCGGTCCATACACAACATAGCTATGGCCAGTAACCCAGCCAATGTCCGCCGTACACCAATAAATATCTTTGTCCTTGAGGTCAAAGACCACCTTCATCGAATATGCAGTCTGCGTCAAATAGCCGCCCGTGGTGTGCAGGATGCCCTTTGGCTTGCCGGTCGTCCCCGAAGTGTAAAGGATGTAGAGCGGATGTTCAGAGTCCAGCGGCTCGGCAGGACAATCCGAATCGACAGTTTCGATCAACTCATGCCACCAATGGTCGCGGCCCGCCATCATCTTCACAGGCGAGCCGGTCCGTTTGTAGACGATGATATTTGCGACAGTAGGGCATTGCCCGGCAGCCTCGTCAACTATGGGCTTTAGCTTGATTTCGCGCTCGCGTCGATAACCTCCATCGGCGGTGACGATCAGTTTGCATTGGCAGTCGATGACCCGGTCGCGTATCGCATCCGCCGAAAATCCGCCGAAAATGACGGTATGCGTCGCCCCGATCCGAGCGCAGGCGAGCATTGCAATAGCAAGCTCCGGCACGAGCGGCATATAGAGCGCAACGCGGTCGCCCTTTCCGACGCCCAGCTTTTTCATTACGTTTGCAAAGCGGCAAACCTCGCCGTGAAGCTGCAAATATGTGAGCGTTCGCTGATCGCCGGGTTCGCCTTCCCAAATAAACGCGATCTTGTCACGCCGGTCGGTTGTCAGATGCCGGTCGAGGCAATTGTATGAAATATTAATTTTGCCGCCAACAAACCACTTGGCGTGCGGCGAGTTCCATTCGAGCACACTGTCCCATTTTTTGAACCAATGTAGTTCCGCGGCCTGTTTTGCCCAAAAACCCTCGGGGTCGGCAGCAGCCTCGGCGTAGATCCGCTCATAGTCCTCAAAACTCTTGATATGGGCATTTGCCGCAAATTCGGCCGGCGGCGGAAAGACCCGCGACTCATTGGACATCGATTCGATTGCGACGGATTCAGACATTTCTAAAGTATAGAATATCGCTTGCCGCAGCGTAAAATTTTAGTTGGGTGTCATCACGATTATTCATTTTGGAAACTCCCCGCAAGCGTGTAAAATCGCCGAAGAAACGCACTTGCCAAATCACTATGCCGCTTCTCGAAATGAGAAATATCGTTAAGGAGTTCCCGGGCGTCCGTGCGCTTGATGGCGTGAGTTTCACGCTTGAGGCGGGCGAATTTCACTCGCTCGTCGGCGAGAACGGCGCAGGAAAATCGACGCTGATGAAGGTGCTGTCCGGCGTCTATCCGGACGGCACATTCGATGGCGAGATACTGGTTGACGATCAGGCACGGCACTTTCGAGGCATCCGCGATGCGGAATCGGCGGGAATCGCCATCATCTTTCAGGAGCTGTCGCTGGTAAAAGAGCTGACGGTCGGCGAAAACATTTTTCTCGGAAAAGAGCCATCGCGGTTTGGCGTCATCAATTGGGCTGAGCTTTATCACAAAGCCTCTAAGCTGCTGCAGGATCTGCACTTAGGAATCGACCCCCGCGTCAAGGTAGGTTCGTTGGGCATCGGCCAGCAGCAGCTTGTCGAGATCGCAAAGGCGTTGTCGCAGGACGCCAAGATCTTGGTCCTGGACGAGCCGACCGCCGCTTTGACCGAGTCGGAGGTCGAGACGCTTTTCGGTATTCTCGAAAAGCTCCGCCAGCGTGGCGTTGGGATGATCTATATCTCACACAAACTCGATGAGGTATTCAAAATGAGCGACCGAATCACCGTCCTGCGTGACGGCAAAACTGTCGCAACCCATAATGCCGCCGAAATTGATAAAAACAAAGTAATCGCAGCGATGGTTGGTCGTGAGGTTGGCAATATTTTTCCGGAGCCTGACCATCAAAACGGCGATGTCGCGTTGAGCGTTAAGAATTTATCGGCATATTCGGCCGATATCGCGGACAAAAAGCTCGTGGACGATGTTTCCTTCGATGTCAGAAAAGGCGAGGTTCTCGGCATCGCCGGATTGATGGGCGCGGGCCGAACGGAGCTTTTGATGGCGATATTCGGTGCGTGGCAGGGACGATATTCGCGGGAGATCGAGATTGGCGGCGAGCCGGCCTCGATTGATTCGCCCGCGGATGCGATTGCAAAAGGCATCGGTTTTGTAACAGAGGACCGCAAACGCTTTGGGCTGATTTTAGAGCAGACGATCCTCGATAATATGACGCTCGCCGGGCTGCGTTCGATTTCAGGGAGATTTGTAACAAACCGCACCCTCGAGACGATGGCCGCAAGAGGCCCGATGAAATCGCTGCGAATTAAGGCAAATTCACCGCTGACCGTTACCGGTACGCTCTCCGGCGGCAATCAGCAAAAGGTCGTGCTCGGTAAATGGCTGCTGACGAATCCAAAAGTCTTATTTCTCGACGAACCGACACGCGGCATCGACGTTGGGGCCAAGCAGGAGATCTACGCTGAGATCAATAAACTGGCTCAGACAGGCATGGCAATTGTCCTCGTCTCATCCGAATTGCCCGAGGTTCTCGGCCTCTCAGACCGCATCATCGTCCTCCACGAAGGCCGTCTGACCGGCGAATTCACACGCGACGAGGCGACGCCGGAAAAAGTAATGGCTGCCGCGACCGGCAACAATTAAATACCACCAATTTAAATACATGGACGCACCAAAAACTTCACGCATAACAGCTACCACACTTCGCGCGTACATTATGATCGCCGTTCTGGGGCTGATCTGGGTGTATTTTCACTGGGCGACGGACTATGTCTTTTTGACGCCGCGAAACCTGTCAAACCTGATGACGCAGATGTCGGTGACGGGCGTGATCGCGGTCGGGATGTTGATGGTCATCGTCTCGGGCAACATTGATCTGTCGGTTGGTGCGGTGCTTGGGTTTGCGGGCGGCATTGCCGCTTACGCCGTAACCGTGATGGACTACGGGCTGCCGACGGCAATCGTCGCGGCCGTCGCCGTTGGTGTTGCCATTGGCATTTTTAATGGGGCTCTGACCGCGTATCTCAATATACCGGCATTTATCGTAACATTGGGCGGGTTGCTCGCCTGGCGCGGCGCCGTAAAATGGCTGCTCGGCGGCAACACGATCCCGATATCTAACGAGACGTTTAAGGCCATCGGCAATGAAAATCTGCCTTTGTCCATCGGCTGGGCACTGGCGGTGGTGGCGATCTTATTTGTCTTGTTCATGGCCTATCGCAACGCAAAATCGGTCAAGGATTACGGCCTCGGTGATGCAAATTACGTCGGCGAGCTGCTCAAAGCAATCATTCCCATCGGCGGTATCGTCGCATTTATCTGGGTTATGAACGCCTATCAGGGCGTCCCGATCCCGGTGCTGATCTTGTTGGTTGTTGCCCTGGCGGGTGGATTCATCACCAATTCAACGACGTTCGGCCGCTACCTCTATGCAATCGGCGGCAACGCGGATGCCGCAAGGCTTTCGGGTATCAACAACAAGCGAAACATTGTCAAAGTGTTCGCTGTTCTCGGAGCCCTGACGGGCATCGCGGCATTAATGTTCACCGCCCGCGTAGGCAGCGCCGCACCTGACGCCGGTGTCCTAAAGGAACTCGACGCCATTGCCGCCTGCGTCATCGGCGGGGCCAGCCTCATGGGCGGACGCGGTACGATCTTCGGCGCCTGTCTCGGAGCGCTCATAATGGCGAGCCTCGATAACGGCATGTCGCTGCTAAACGTCCGCGATTTTATGCAGGACATCATCAAAGGCTCGATCCTCGTTGCCGCGGTTGGTCTCGATATGATGGGCAGGAAGCAGAGTTAAAAAAACGTGACAATAGTTCAAATAATCATCGTGACGCTTGCTTACCTGGCCGCGTTGGTTGCCGCCGTATACTTTACGCGGCCGACTTTGCGCCGGGTAATGGGAGCGTTGGCGGGCGGAGCTGCGGCCGGAGTTTTTGGAATGGGTGCGATTGTTATCGGCAATGTATTCGAGGTGTGGCGAGTGCCGATCTCGTGGACACCAGTCTTTCTGACGCTGTTCTATCTCGGACTCTCAATCTCCGTTTCACCGATCTATCTCGTCACTTGGCGGATCGCTCGGCGGTTCGGTTGGCGGGGGCTGGCAGTGTTCATCGGCGTCGTGACGATCATAGGTCCGCCGCGGGATTACATGTATGCGGCGATGTTCCCGGAATGGATGGTTTTCGCACCGGGAATCTTACCGGTCATCGCCGACGCTCTGGCCTATCTTGGTATTGTGGTGCTGGGACATGGCGTGATGTGTTTAATCGCCGGGCCATCGCTTCAGGATGCTTTTGGGCGACAACGACGAGAACAGTCGAGCTTGATATGAACTGGAAGAGCGGGGACGCGCCCCCCTAAGGCAACTGAATGTTTTTGACCAACGTCCAAGTTGTAATTCGGTTCTGCAAAAATTAGTAGTAACTCTCACGCCTGACTTAAAAAAAATATGTGCGTTTTAGCGATGACAGAAGTGGCTCAGATCGTCCGGCGGCGTCAGCGAAGACGGAGGCGTGTTGGTATCGCCTATGACACCGCAGTCGAGGTCGCGGGGCTGATACCGCGCAACACGCGTTTGCTCGACGTCGGCTGCGGCGAGGGCTTTGTTGCTCACCATCTAACAGCGTTGCTCGGCACAAACGTGATCGGCGTCGATCTGGCAAAGACGACCGACGCACAGATCGAATATCTGAGCTATGACGGTACGCGAATACCGGTGACCGACCATTCGTTCGACGGCGTCCTCCTATCGTATGTTTTGCATCACGTGCAGGACATACACATTGTGTTGAGCGAGGTGCGCCGCGTGGTACGAAACGGTGGCCTTGTCGTCGTTTACGAAGACATTCCCAAAGACTGGCGCGATCGTTTCCCCTGCTGGGCCCACGACATGAAATGGCGCCGCCGCGTCGGGCCATGCACATTTCGGCGTCCACCTGAATGGGAGGAGCTGTTCAATTCGTATGGCCTCGAAATTCAATCGGAGCATCAGATTTCACGCTGGCGCGACATTTTTCATCCCATCGGCCATACGCTCTATGTGCTGAAGGCGAATGGCAAGACGAAATCCAAAAAGATGTACTTAACTTCATAACAAAACACGATCTTTGCTCTTTAAATGTGAAGTTTTGTTTAGTTTCGGTGCTATTATTTGGCTATGCGGTTTGAGTGGGATCCGGAGAAGGCAAAGGTCAATCTAAAAAATCACAAGGTTTCGTTTGAAGAAGCACAGACAGTTTTTGAAGATCCGCTTTATGTTATTTTTGCCGACCCTGACCACTCGTTCGCAGAATATCGTTTTATTATTGTGGGTACGTCAAGTCAGAACCGGTTGCTTGTGGTTTCCTACACGGAGCGTCCGGCAGCAACTCGCCTGATAAGTGCCCGAAAAGCGACTCGCTCGGAGCGCAAGAATTATGAAGAAAAAATCTGAGATGGATGACGAACTTCGTCCCGAATATGATTTGAGCCAGTTGAAGGTTGTGGCACGTGGGCCGGGACGAAACAAGTCCGCTGGTGTAACCGTCACTCTCGCACCCGATGTCGCAAAATCGTTTCCGACATCTAAAGCCGTGAACGAAGCTCTGCGTCTATTGGTCAAAGTAGCAAAAGATTCTAAAGCGAGTGTCTGAAGATGACTCAATATCGCACCCACCCAAGTTGTGAAAGTCATTATTCGAAACAAATGAAGCATGTTCTCAAAATCATTATTGCTATTCATTTATCGACTTTTGCTGGTGTGCTAATTGCTCAAGACTGCGCGCCGATCGGGCCTCCATTCACCCCCCGACCTCTAGGCGCGAATTGCCGAATGTTCGGAGAGATCAAGGTGGATTCGTTTCAAACTCCCGAATTAACCTCTGCATCTATGGAGGCGCATCTTTTGGGCAAGACTGATGACGTTGTTTCAGTGGCTGAAAATGCTGGGATTCGCGTACTAAATGATGTTTTGATTATGCGTCTTGCTTTTTTCGCGCCGCGAAACGTAACTCCACAGTCTGCCTATCTGGAATTAACTTCATATTCACCAATTCGTTCTAAGCACGAACATGATAATAAGCTAACTATTTATATTAATGGCAGTCTGCTAATTTCAAAGAAAATGGAGATGCGAAGTTCGATTGGAATTGGCGAAATTTTTTGGCTTGAAATCCCTTATTCGGATTTTCTCAAAGTAACCAATGCAAGAAAAGCGACAATTCAATTTGGTGAAACGAATATTGAGCTAAACAGCGAAGCTATCGAAGCCTTAAATAATTTGAATATAACAGCCAGGGGTTTGAAAAATCCGCCATCCTCGTGGACGTAGCCTGTTTCATCGTCAAACTATCCCCCAATAAAACTCATCGTTCGGCTCGCCGGTACGAATTCCGCGTCGTTGATGTAATGACGCGGTTCTTTTTTCATTACAACATCTTCGATAAAGCCAACGATCTCTTGACGCGAAGCGCCGTTGCGGACGACATCTCTCAAATTATGTTCGTTGGTTGAAAAGAGGCAGGTACGGATCTGGCCGTCGGCGGTGAGACGGATGCGAGAGCAGGCCCCGCAAAACATTTCGGTTACAGGTGCGATTATCCCGATCTCGCCGGGTGCGCCGTCCGCGAATGCGTATTTCCAGGAGGTCTCGCTGCCTCGTGATTTTTCTTTCAGACGCAGCGGATAGACGGCGTTTATTGCTTCGTGAATTTCGCGACCCGGAACGACCATTTCACGGCTCCAATCATGGCCGCTGTCGAGCGGCATAAACTCAATAAACCGCATCGATACATCATATTCGCGGGCAAAACGGGTAAAATTGACCATCTCATCATCGTTGCGTCCACGCACGACACATGCGTTAATCTTTACCGGTTCGAAACCATATTTTTTTGCCGCATCGATGGCAGTATAGACCTTATCCAGAGCATCGACCCCCGTAATGTCGAGAAACTTATCCCGGTCGAGGCTGTCGAGGCTGATAGTGACACGGTCAAGGCCCGTGGCTTTGAGAGCGGCGGCGTGACGCGGGAAATCGAAACCGTTGGTCGTTAACGCCAGGTCTTGAAGCGCTGGTTTAAGTTTCGCAAGCTCGGCGACGAGTTTCGGCACGTCTTTTCGGATGAGCGGCTCGCCGCCAGTCAGGCGAATCTTTTCGATGCCAAGCGAGACAAAGATATCCGTAACATAAGCTATCTCTTCAAATGTGAGAATCGTCTCTTTACGCGCTAGGGGCGGTTCACCGTTTGGCAGGCAGTAAAAGCAACGAAAATTACATCGGTCCGTCAGCGAAATTCGCAGATCGCGGATAATTCGGTTGTGAGCATCGCGTAGAGGCATTATCTGAATAATACATCAAAAAGCCTGCGGAGCAGGCGAAAGATGCGATAGGTTCTGTCGCCTGTTACACAGGCTCTGAACTGTATTACATCCCCACCCCAGGTTCCGCTTTGCTCCACCTGGGGCTACAATTATGCCGCTGCTCCGCAGCTTAAGACTTCAAAGCGGAGGCGTTTCGTATCAATCCCGGCAGTTTTGCACGTTTTATCGCCGTGCGTCGAAAACGTTCCGCATAGCCCTGGGGCGTTAGGGATAAAACGTTGTCGAGGTCCAACGAGGTTTCGCCGTGTCTCGGCTCAAACCTGCTTTCATCGGTCGGTTTTTCAAAGCGGTTCCATGGGCACACGTCCTGACAGATATCGCAGCCGTACAGCCATCCGTCGAGATTTGCCGCGATGTCGGGCGGCAGATGCTCGTCGCGTAATTCGATTGTTCCGTAAGAGATACATTTACGCGAGTCAACGACGTACGGCTCAACTATCGCTCCGGTCGGGCAGGCATCGATACAGGCCTTGCACGTTCCGCAATGGTCTTCTACAGTGCCAGGTTCATAATCCAGTTCCAGATTCAGAATGATCTCGCCGATAAAGATCCACGAACCGAGCGTCGTCGTGATCACATTCGAATGCTTGCCAAGCCAGCCGAGCCCGGCGCGCACGGCCCACGCCTTGTCCATCATCGGGGCGGTGTCGACGCATATCTTGCCGTCGGCTTCTGGATTTTCGGTCTTGATCCAGGCAACCAGTTCCTTTAGCTTTTCGCGGACGATATCATGGTAATCGTCGCCCCACGCATAACGTGACAGCTTGCCTTTAGCGGGGTCTTCGGCGTGTTTGTGTCCGGTGTGGTAATTGAGAGCGACGACAATCACCGACCGTGCATTAGGGAAGAGCAAACGCGGATCGCTCCTCTTTTCCGGCTCGCGTTCCAACCATGCCATCTCGCCGTTAAACCCTTTGTCCAGCCATTCGTTCAGCCGCACGCCCTCGTCCACAAGCGGTTCAGCGGCAACTATCCCAACTTTTTGAAACCCGATCTCGACCGCTTTCTGTTTTATCCGTTCCGAAAACGATGGCATACGAGGATTATCCACGAAAAAGGCCGGATGGTTTACGCCATCCGGCCGTATGACTGGAGCGGCAAGCATCCCTGCTTGCCTGTATCCATGCTTTGATCAAGGGCCAGACTTAGAACGTCAACTTCATTCCCAACTGAAACTGTCTCGGGTCAAAGGCCGATGTCGGCTGGCTGTAATATTTACCGCCTTTTCGCTGACCAAAAGTATTGACGACGTTGTAAAACGGATTACCAGCCGCCTCATTAAAGCGGTTAAAGAGGTTAAAGCCCTCGACAATAACGTCGAGGCCGACATGTTCGGTGATGTGTATTTTACGGGTCAATCTGGCGTCGAGCGTAAAATAGTTATGGGTAATGCCCATATTGCGTCCCAGGCTGCCGTTATTCGGGAATATGCCCTGGAAACAATTGGTATCGACACCGGTTTGACATAGCGTTCCGTCGGAGCGAACGGATGGGCGTTCATTTGTGCTCTGGAAATCGCCGTTCGCATCGCCCGGAGCGATAATGTTAAAGGGACGACCGGAACTGATCTCCACGATCGGCGCGAATGAGAATCCGTTCAAAAATCTTCGATATCCGCTGCCTGATTTCCACGCGTCCGGAGCACTCACAATGCCGCTTAGGACAAAACGGTGTCGCTGGTCAAACAGCGAATTTGACCGCTCCGCACGGAAGTTCAGATTGTCCTGCGGTTTCAGGAGCGTCTGTAAGTCCGATGAATCGTCGATAGAGTGCGACCAGGTATAGGACGCTAAAAACTGGATATTGCTGGAAAAACGTTTTTTTACTTCGAGATTCAAAGCATTATAAAACGAATTTCCGTCAGACACCTGTGAGTTCACATCCGCGTATGGGTTGATCGGCCCCGGAGTGCGAACCGAACCGGCCAAAAGGCCGTCAAAAGTTGCCTTATCAAGACCGGTCAGGGCCCTAACAAAGAAGTAGTTCGGTCCCAATTTACGGAAATAATCTGCTGCGATCGGACTGACGACCTTTTGTCCCAGTCCGTTTATGCCAACAAACCCAGGAACCACGACGGTATAACCCGGCGGACATGGGCTTGCGGCATTGCATACCTGAGGCACGGAGAAGAAAGCTGCCTCCGAAAGGTTTGTCGGAGCACGACCAGCGAAACGGCGAAAGTTTTCAACTAGTGCGGCGCTGTTAACATTATTAACATCCTGAGGATGGGCCAAATGGCGGGCGTTGACCATAATGGCACTTGCCGAGATAGACATGTCCCGTCCGATCATACGCTCGACCGCGAGATTGGCCTGCGTCGCCATTGGATACTCAAAATCCTTTGAGACGTGGAGCGTAAAGGGCAGGATCGGCCCAAAACCGGTAAACTTGCTCGAATCAAACCGCTGAAAACCAAACTGGTAAACAGCCGACGGGGCGACTGCCCGCGTAACATTCGCACCGCAGATTGCTGCGTTTGAACCGACAACGCCGCAGACGGTGCCCTGGAATACCTGAAATGCGTTTAGCAGACCTGTCGGCGACGGTCCGCCGATGGGCAATAGCGTCGCCTGCTGCTGCTGTGAGCCATCGGCAATGTCCGAATTAAAAGCAACGGCCAGCAGCGGATGATCGTAAAAAATACCGACCGCCGCCCGGACGATGGTCTTTCCGTTACCGGTGACGTCCCAGGCCGCACCGAGCCGCGGTGCCCAGTTATTTTTATCACGCGGAAATCCCTGCGTGACATTCAGGGCATCCTGTGCCGTTTGAATGTCAGCCACGCTAAGCGTAATGCCGGTCAGCGGATCTGTAAACGGTGACGGAGCGAACTGCTGGGTAAACTCGTAATCATAACGCAGACCGTAGTTGATCGTCAGACGCTTGGTAATCTTCCAGGTGTCCTGGCCAAAGAATGCGATCGGCTTATTCTTGAGCTTACTGTTCGGGTCTCCAAAACCTTCGATAAATACGCTTGGAAATCCGAGGCCGTAGGTCTGGATCGCCGTAAAGGCCGGCCCGGTGCAGCCTGTGATAAGCGAACTACATGACTGTTGGCTAAAATTGAACAGGGCCGGAAAGTTGAGGTCAAATCTGGCTTTAATATTGATGAAATTAAAATCCGCACCAAATTTGACTATATGACGACCGGTTGCCCACGTAATATTGTCGCGAATCTGGTGTCGATTTTCGGTTCGATTGACCGGCGAGAATGGATTGGAACCCAGAAAGCCGGTTCCCGCGATCTGGTCGGCGACGCTCGGAACCTGCGAGTCGAATAAGGCCTTTCTGCGTCCAAAATTATAATAACCCTCATTTACCATGTTGTGTGGCAAAATGCTCGTGACCGCCACGCCAAAGGACGTATCTTTTATGTTTTGAATTCCGGTACGTGAATAATCGTTTTGTCCAAGAGTTTGGTTTTGCGATTCGTCCTGAATGCCGTTGATCAGGCTTGGGTTATAACCAAAGCGAAAATTGATCTGGTTATTTGCATTGATCGTATGATCGACACGGATCGAATTATATGTTGTCGCTTCTGAGATCGGGAATATTTTTGCCAATTGAGCGAGAGGGCGAAACGCCACAAATTGGCCTTTCGCGTTTCGCGTAAGAGGGATCGGAGTTCCTGAGAGAATGAACCGCGGGCCGATCGTTCCCGGCCCAATTGGCGAGATCGCCGGGCAGCCGCTGCCGTCATTCGGGCTCGCGAGACCATTAGTTCCGTTAAGAGCCGTCTGGGTTCCGGTCGAAGCGAAAAATGAATAGGTTCTGGCCGTACAAATCGCTGCCGCCGTTCCGGCGGCGAGGAGGCCATTAACGTAAGTGGCCTGCGCCGCTGTAAGTCCGGTAAAAGTTGTAGCGTTCGGATTTAATCCGGGAATTATCGGAATTGTTACGCTTGACGTCGCTCCGCCAATGATGTCACCCGTGAAAAAGCCTGATTCCTGTCGCCGCCTTTGTTCAAACGAACCAAAGAAAAATGTCTTGTCCTTAATGATCGGCCCGCCGACCGTGAAACCGTATTGAGCACGGGTGTAGGGCGGCTTTTTGCCCGGTGTGTTGTCGATGAGCGGAGCAAACGCATTTCGCGATTGAATGGTCTTGTGGCGGACAAATCCAAATACGTTGCCGTGCAGATTGCTGGTCCCGCGTTTTGTGACGACATTGATGATGCCGCCCGTCGCGCGTCCAAATTCCGGCAGATAGGAATTTGTCGTTATCTGAAATTCCTCAACCGCTTCCTGCGAAACGGTCGAGCGTGCTGCGTTTATCGAATTATCCGTAAAGTCCGCACCGTCGACCTGAACGAGCGTCGAACGTCCGCGTTGACCGCCGATGTTCAGGCCCGATGTCGGGGCCGGGCCTACCGGACGGCCGTTGTCGCGTCCGACGGTCGAGATCGTTAGGGCAAATCCGGTCGCGCTTCTTTCATTGATTGGCAATCCGTTGATTCTTGCCTGGTCGATGGTATTTGAGACCGTCGTCTTTGATGTCTCGACAAGTTGTACATCGTCGCCGGATACATTTACAACGGCGGTCGCCGAGCCGACCTCGAGCTTGATGGTAAGATCTGCGCTCTGGCCAACAGTCAGCTTAACGGGCGAAATGACGACCTTTTTGAAAGTATTTGCGTCCGCTGAAACCTCATAGTCGCCCGGCGGGAGGCCGATAAATTGGTAGACGCCCTCGGAATTTGTGGTTACCGTGCGGGTGATCCCGTTCCCGATGCCCTTAGCATGGACCGTTGCTCCGGCAACTACCGCCCCGGTCGGATCGACGACCGTGCCGGACAGGTCGGCGGCTGCCGCCTGCGACTGCCCAAAGGCGGATGCGGCGAAAAATATTGTTAACAATAATGCTGCCGCTGTGGCGGTCATCTTCGACGAAAATACTCTCATTTTATTCTCCTTAGACACCTAAACTTGTTGCAAATCTGCCTGAAAATACGGGAAACTCCGCCTCACGGATCGATTGATGGATCCAGATAATTGTATCGGCTCTATCGAGCCGTGGATTTCAGCGTACTAGAAACGTATTCCGACAGATATTGAATCAGAAATGATTTGCTTTCAAATATTTACCGCAAAAACCGATTTAAGGCAAGCAAAAATGTAATATTTTTGTAATCGGCAACCAAAATAATTTGTTTTGCCAATTATGCTGAGGGAACGCGGACACTCTTGTCCGCTTCTTCCGTGACACGGCGGACAGGAGTGTCCGTGTTCCGAACTAGCACGTTCCACAAACTTTACCGGTTTGCTAATATGATTCTTCCGGCACGTTGCCGTTGCCCGTTACCGCCTATGAATATTATCCCGCTTTCCATCCCGACTCCGTTCTACGTCGGCGACGTCAATGTGTACCTGATAAAGGACGATCCGCTGACGCTAATCGACGTCGGCCCGAAAACGCCCGAGGCGGCTGACGCCCTGCGGAGCGAACTTGCCCGCAACGGCGTCCAATTTTCGGATGTCCGCCGCATCGTCCTGACCCACGCGCACGAGGACCATTGCGGCCTCGCCAAACTGGTCAGGGACGAAGCGAAAGATGCGGAAGTTTTCATTCACGAATGGGAGACCGGCCATCTGTTCGGACGCCTTGCACATGAGGATCACCGGCGGTTAATGCTGCTCTCGGGCGTTCCGGACGCGGTTTTCGAAGACATGCGTCTCCTCTATGAGGAAGTCAGCCTGCTGACCGATTCACTCGACGCGAGTGATCTACAGCCGCTCCGGGATGAGATGGAATTGGAATTCGAATCGGGATCGCTCCGCGTTCCCCATACGCCGGGCCATACGCCTGGCTCATGCTCATTTGCCCGCGAAGCCGACCGCACTCTCATCTGTGGCGACTGTATCCTCAAACGCATCACGCCAAATCCGATACTCGCACCCGATCCGCTTCACCCGTCGAAACGCTTCCATTCGCTGGCGGAATATCTTGTCAGCCTCGCCCGGCTTCGAAGCCTCGCTCCGACCCTCGCCTACGGCGGCCACGGCGGGCCGGTCACCGATTTCGAGGAGATTTTCCACCGCTACGTCCGAGCGATCGACGACCGGCAAAAAAAGGTGATCGCGCTCGTTCCCAACGGCGGCATAACGGCCTATGAGGTGGCCCAAAAGCTGTTTCCCAATGCGTTAGGCCACGACGTACACCGCTTCCTAGCGATCTCCGAGGCTATCGCGCATCTCGATTATGCAGAGTCGGAAAATAAGGTCGGGGTTGAGATAGCAAACGGGGTCGAGGTTTACCGTTCGAATTAGGCAGTCTCTAACTTCATCACCGGACGTCCCGCCATCTCGCCTATCGTATCGGTGATCTTGGTGATGCCGTCAAACCCGGGAAGTTGGCGAACGCGCTGGGTTACGGTCCGGTCGAGGCCCTCGATCGCGTTGTCGGCGGCAAAAAGTGTCGCAATCGTATACTCGGTCCGCTCTTTCGCCAGCGACCCCTGTCCCACCGGCGCCCAAAAATGTTCGGTGACCCAGCGCGCCATTTTTTTGGCAAATTCGTTCCGCTCCAGTTCGATCCTGGCAACGCTGCGGTAAAATTGTGCGTGGACAGACTCCTCGCGGATAATACCGTTGACAATGTAGGTCAGCACGGGATGGTCCGCCAGATCGATCAGCCGCCGGTAGCCTTGGGCGGCCTCCATCTCGTGGATCGCTCCAAAGGTCATGTGCGTCGCCGTAAATTTCTTACCGATCAGATTTGTCAGGACCATCATCATATAGGCGATGGTGTTGTAGCTCGTCGAAACGTTTCGCCTAACCTCTGTCTGCCATTTTTCGGCGGTCTCGACGCCCGATTCGTTTAGAAAGCGGTTGAGCACCTCTCCGTGGGTTATTTCCTCGATGCCCCACCGCTCCATAAATTTGCTGATATGCAGGTCTTTGCCTGTCGGCGTCCGGAGCAGTTCACGGTGATACATGTCGGTCAACGTCTCAACGTCGCGCATGTATAGCAGAACGGGAATGAGCTTTTCATCCAGCGGATTGTCCTTGACCTTTTCCCATGGAATATTGCCGATAAATTCGGGCGTCAGAACCCGCTCCTGCCGCTCGTACCAATCGAGAACGTCCTTGTTCGTTTCAAAATTCATAAGCCAATCGGTTGGGGCTGTCCGCCAAAACTCCTAAAACTTTCAAATTGAACGCAACCAAATTCCGCTCCAAGCCTTAATTCGCTAAACTGTTTGTTCCGGATGCACGAAAACCGTAACCGTACTAATATAATCGAAAATATGAAAAAGCTGTATTTTGCAATTGTCGTGATTATAACTCTTTTGTCAACTGTTTTTGCGCAAGATTCGTCGCTGAGCGTCGCGGGCGAAAGACATCTTAAGAACATCAAACAGTTGACATTTGGCGGTGAGAACGCCGAGGCTTACTTCTCCTTTGACGGCAAATCGCTTATCTTTCAGTCAAAACGCGACGGTCGGCTGTGTGATCAGATCTACTCGATGAATGTAGACGGCTCCAACGTCCATATGATTTCAACGGGCGAGGGCCGCACGACGTGCTCGTACTTTTTCAAGGGCGGCAAAAAGGTACTCTATGCCTCGACTTTTGGCGGTAAGAAAGAGTGTCCGCCGCCTGCCGACTATTCCAAGGGATATGTATGGGCGATTTACCCCGACTACGAAATTTACACCGCCGATCCAGACGGAAACCACATCAAGAACCTGACCAACAGCCCCGGCTACGACGCCGAGGCGACGATCAGCCCGAACGGCAAAAAGATCATTTTCACATCCGAGCGAGATGGCGACCTCGAACTCTATTCGATGGACATTAACGGCAAAAATATCAGACGCCTGACCAACGAACCCGGCTATGACGGCGGAGCGTTTTTCTCGCCCAATAACAAGATGATCGTCTATCGAGGCTCGCACCCGACCGATCCGGCCCTTATCCAGCGGGACAAGGATTTCTTGAGACAGCACATGATCGTGCCGATTGTTTTTGAAGTCTGGACAATGAACGCGGACGGTTCGAACAAACGTCAGGTGACAAAACTAAACGCGGCATCATTCGCCCCATTCTTTACGCCTGACGGCAAAAAGATCATTTTTTGCACAAATTATTTTGCGACCGACAAACAAAAGCGAAACTTCGACCTGGCATTGATCAACATAGACGGCACGGGCCTGGAACGCATCACATACAACGAATCGTTCGACGGTTTCCCGATGTTTTCGCCCGACGGCAAAAAATTGGTGTTCGCGTCGAACCGCCACGACGCAAAAGAAGGCGATACTAACGTGTTTATCGCAGACTGGGTAGACTAGCGGCGGGTCAGAACCACCTGCGGTAGCGGGTGGTTCTGGCTCGGGCCGACACTTAATTACGATTTGGAGCGTACTTTACATCATGAAAAAACAACTATTCTGCATCTCCATCATCCTATTAGTTGGCCTCGGTGTTTCCGCACAGACGACCGAAAAAGCCGTCGAAAAGATCCGCAATTTTTATAAAGACGTGTCCGAAAGGGCGCGTCTCGCCGAGGCCGACGCCGAACACGGCCAGACCGGCGAGATCGTGATGAACGAGCTTTCGATCAATAAACGCAACCACCAGTGGCGGGCCGTCGGCATCTATCAGCAGACGTACAAATTTTTCTATCGCGGCGGCGACAGCGAGGAGCACATGTACCCGGACCAACTCGTGATGGTCAAGGTTGAGCGTAAAGAATCTAATAGGTCCTACTCGGAAGAATACGTGTTTTCGGATGCCGGGGCCCTGCTGTTCTATTATCAAAAGGCCGAAAACGACAAAGCTGTCCCTGGCGAACGGCGCGTCTATTTCGCGGGCATCCGTCCCGTCCGCGTTGTCGAGGACGGAAAAACACGTGACGGCCTGTCGGTCAGAAACGCCGCCGCGACTAAGGAAATTACGGCTTCCGCAGCCAGGATCAAAGAGCTATTCGCGAAATCGATCAAATTATGAAAAGGCCGCAAGTTAGTTTTCTCCGGTTGGTGTCGCCGGCCGTTATTATCCTTATCGCCTTTCTTGGCCTTGCCTGCGGCAAGAACGTTGGTCCGGCCGCAAATACCTCTGCCGCAAACCGCCCGCCGTCGGCTCCAACGACAGCGGCCACTCAGCCACCGCCGATTAAGGACGGCAACTATAGCGGCAAAGGAACCGTCACCAAGATCGATCTGACTGTCGGCTCCGTCGAGATGAACCACGAAAATGTCGAGGGCCTAATGCCCGCGATGATAATGGAGTTTTACGTCACCGACAAGGCGATGCTCAAGGGCCTCGCCGTCGGCGAAAAGGTCGATTTTGTCATTGAATACAAAGGCGGTAGAGAAACGATCAACAGCATCCAAAAAGCCAAATGAGCGCGATCCCGTTTTGCAAATTTCAGGGCTTCGGCAACGATTATATCGTTATCGAACGGCGTTTTATCCCCGAACAGGCACCCCTCGGTCAACTCGCCCGCGAGATCTGCCACCGCAACACCGGAGCGGGAGCGGACGGCATCGCGGTCCTTGAAAGGCTCGACGGCGTATCGGCCGATTACAATTGCGAGATCGTTAATCCGGATGGCAGCATCGCCGGGTTTTCGGGTAACGGCACCCGCTGTGCGGTCGCCTATCTGCACTACAAAGACCTCTGGTCCGATGCCGATCTCCGTTTAAAGACGCTCAGCGGCGTTAAAAATTATCACCTTATCAAACGCGAAGGTGGCGAATTTTGGTTCGATGCCGAGATCGGCATTCCGCGATTTGCGAGTGACGAGATCCCCGTGCTCGTGCGCAGCCGCCGCGACCACGTCGTCAACCAATCCATTGTCATCGAAGGTAAAAATTACCTATTTTCGGCCGTTAACGTCGGCAACCCTGTCGCCTGTATTTTTGTTGATAATTTCGATTTCGACTGGCGTGGGTTAGGCCGCTCGATGGAGACGCACGATAAATTCCCCGAGCGTGCCAACATAGTCTTTGTAAAGGTCGTCGACCGCAAAAATATCGACATCCGCATTTGGGAACGCGGTGCCGGCGAAACCTCCGCCTCCGGCACATGCTCCAGCGGGGCCGCCATTCTTAGTTCGTTTCTGCTAAAAACGGAGCGAAAAATCGGCGTCCACTCACCCGGCGGCATCACCGATATCGTCTGGCGCGAGGACGACGAGATCGTCATCACCGGAAGGGCAGATCTGGCATACTGCGGAGAATGGCCTCGGTGACCCCGCGTTACCCTGCAAGCGTCCGAAAGGACGATGAGATGCGTGGCGAATATTCATGTAGCGAGGAATCAAGCTCCGTCATACAGCGTCCTCAGGTCTATGCCTATACCAACTCGGCCACGACCTTGTTCCGATATCCAAAAATATATTTCAACTGCCGTTCGATAAAGAACTGGGCGATGTCGCCGAGCGGTTCGAGCGGCAGACGGTAGCGGACCTCGTCCTCCATCAGCGTTTTGCCGGGCTCGGGTTCGGTAAAACGATGCAGATGTATCCACTGTTTGTATGGGCCGCTGAGCTGCATGTCAATAAATTCGAATGGCGGTTCCCAATGCGTGATCTCGGTGCGCCAACTAAACGGCAGGCCGTGCATTGATAGTTTGTAGTCGATCAGCGTGCCTTTTTTGATGTCGATCGGCTGCGGCGTGACGATGTGAAAGCCAAGCTCGGGCGGCGTGATGCGTTCGAGATTGCCGGCGTCGGAGAAAAACGCGAAAACCTCCGCACTCGGGCGGTCGATAACGAGCGATGATTGAAAAAGGTATTCGGCCATAAAAGAGAGTAACCACTAAATTTCACGAAAAAACACGAAATAGGAACTTCTTATTTAGTGTCCTTATTAGTGTGATTTCGTGGTTCCAATGCTTTTGGATTCAGTTTATCAGACCGCCGCGATGCCCGCCGAAAGGCGCTTTTCGGCGAACTGCGATAAAATAGTAACAATGTCCGAAAAGGTACATATTACAGGCCTTAAAAGAGCCGAGCTTGAGGAGCTTGCCGCATCGTTTGGCGAGCCGAAATACCGCGCGACCCAGGTTTTTAAGGCAGTGCATGGGCGGCGGTTGACGTCGTTTGACGAGATAACCGATCTGCCAAAAAAGTTCAGGGCAAAGCTCCAAGAGACTGCTGAGATATCGAGCCTCACGGTTGAGTCGCGTTATGTTTCGGTTGACGGCACACGACGATATTTGATGAAAACGGCGGATGGTTATCCGGTGGAGACGGTCTATATTCCTTCGGAGAGCCGTGACACGATATGTTTCTCCTCGCAATCGGGCTGCCCGCTCAAATGCGATTTTTGCCTGACGGCAAAGCTTGGCCTGCTCAGAAATCTGACGCCCGGCGAGATCGTCGAGCAGGTAATCATTGTGCTAAATGATGTTTACGGCGTCGGAGCCGAGACACCGCACGGGACAAACCTTGTAGGCATGGGAGCGGGCGAGCCGTTTTTGAATTTTGAAAATCTGATCACGGCCCTTGAAATAATGTCTGACGAGGACGGCCTCTTTATCGTGCCAAATCGCGTGACAGTCTCAACCGCCGGCATCGTGCCGAAGATCTATGAATTTGCCCAGCTCGAAAATCGCCCGCATCTCGCGATCTCGCTGTCGTCGGCAAAAGACGAGCTTCGCGACACGCTGATGCCGATCAACAAACGCTGGGACCTCGGCGAACTGATGTCCGCGGCCAAGGAATTTGAGGGCAGCCTGCGGCGCGGCGAGCGGTTCACTTTTGAATACGTAATGCTCGGCGGCGTTAATGACGCCGATAATGACGCCAACGATCTCGCGGATCTGCTTGAGCGTTTTCAGCTTAAACGCGTAAAGATCAACCTGATCCCGCACAACGGTGCCGAGCAGCTCGATTACAATACGTCGACACCCGAGCGGGTCGACAGGTTTAAGTGGGTACTCGAATCACGGGGTGTTTCGGCCTACGTCCGCCAGCCGCGTGGACGCGACATCTACGCCGCCTGCGGCCAATTGGCGGCGAAAACAGTTGGCAGTAGGCAGTAGGCGGGGAAGCGGACTGCCTACTGCCAACCGCAAACTGCCGACTTAAACTATTATGGAACTTCTTATCCTCGGACTACTCCTCGTCGCCGTGATGGTTTACGCCTCGACGCGGATAAAGAAAACGGCGGCGGCGGCGTTCGATGCCGAGACAGTCGAATCGGACGATTTTGTCATCCAAAAACCTGAAGGTTTTTTGAATGTCATTAACGGTGACCCTAAGTACGTTTTTGAGGCCTACTCAAAGGATTTCGGGGTCGATGGCGCCGAGAATTTTCGGCAGGGACGCATAACTCTAATTCTCTCGACGACCGGCACTATCGACGACGCGGTTGCCGCGATAGCGGATTCACGCGTCGAGATCGACGATGATATTGCCGAGGTAATTGGCCAGCGGCACTACCGGCTGATCGACGCGAGACGCCACGAAAACGGCGTCGATTTTTCGGTCACATACAAGATCGGCGAGAAAAACGGCACGGTCTATCAGCTCGAAGCCGCGCGGCTTGCCGAAACTTCCGTAGAATTTGCGCGTAAGATCGAAATACTGGTTGGCAGCTTTGAGCTAAGATAGAATAAAACTCGTCGAACGAGGCATTTAGATATAGGTACTATTTTATGATGAAACAGTTGATGAAAATCGGTTTTTTGGCGGCTCTGATCCTGGCAGCCGGAGATGTCGCGAGTACGAGCGCTCAGAGCGTCACGGGTTCGATCGCAAATGGAACCGTCACACGCGGAACTGCCGCACGGGCGACCATTTACCTGAGCATACCCGGCGGTCTACACGTAAACTCCAATCGCCCGAATGGCGAATACGCCATCGCGACAACAGTTAAGGTTAGCTCGAACGGTGCTAAACTCGGTGCCGTAAGTTATCCGCGCGGAACGAACCGCAAATTTGAGTTTTCGGAAAAACCGCTAAATGTTTACGAGGGCCGCGTGCCGTTTACATTCACGGTCACCGCGCCATCGACCTTCCGAGGCCGAACGATAACGGTCAACGCAACCGTCCACTACCAAGCCTGCACGAACGAGGTCTGCTACGCTCCGAAAAGCAAACAGATCACGCTGACCGCCAAGGTCAACTGATACCAGTAGCAGAAGCACTAGGCAGCGGCAGTAGCAGTAGCAGTCATAGCGGCAAACTACTGCTGCCCACTGCTACTGATTCTTCCCGATGACCGACATCAGCCGGCCGGTCTTGCCGTATTTCTTTTTCTCAAGCCGGTAGGAAAAGAACAGGTCGGGGCGCTCCATTGTGCAGAACGGCGCGGTCGAGATGTTATCGTTTTCAACGCCGCAGCCGAGCAGCTGGTCGCGATTGGCGAGGTGAAGATCGACGAGGGCATGGCCGCGGCTCTTTGATGTGAAATACTTTTCGCTGCCCGTAAAGTTCTCGGTAAACGCTGTGATCACGTCCTCGCCGATCTCGTAATTCGCGCAACCGGCCGCCGGGCCGATCGCGGCGATCATGTTTTTCGGATCGGCCCCAAAGATCTCGGCCATTCTCGCAACTGCCTTTTTTACAATTGTTTGGACAGTGCCCCGCCAGCCCGCATGGACGGCAGCAAACGACCCCGTCACCGGATCGCCGATCAGCACCGGCACGCAATCGGCCGTCTTGACACCCGCGAGTACGCCCGCCAGGTCGGACACGATCCCATCGGCATAGTCGTTTGAATCGCCGATGTCGTCGGGCCCGTTGACCCTTTTGATTACATCACCATGGACCTGCCACACCGCCGCAAGCCTTAGATCGCCGCCAAAAGCTGCAAGAAAGCGGCGACGATTTTCATAAATATTTTCAGCCGAATCCTCGTTAAAGCCGGCCAGATTGAGGTCGCCATCCGGAAACGGCGAGACGCCGCCGAGCCTCGTCGAAAACCCGTTGACAAAACCCGCGGCTTCCAAATCGCGGCTCACCAGCACCTTAACGCCGTCACGCTCTCGCCAAAAAAACCCTGAATCTGCTAAAGTTTCTTCTGTCAGGGACGAGTGACGAGTGACAAGTGACGAGGAAGGATCGAGCCCTCGTCCCTCGTCCCTTTTCTCTTCTTTTATGATCCTATCCATCGGCATCGACATTACGGAAGTCTATCGCATACGCCAGACTATCGCCAGAACACCCCGGTTCGCCCAGCGTGTTTTTACGGCCGATGAGCGTGCGTTTTGCGAGGGCAAGGGTGTCGCCGCCGCGCAATCGTACGCCGGCCGGTTTGCCGCAAAAGAGGCCTTTCTTAAAGCCCTGAAAACCGGCTGGCGGGGAAAGATAACGTGGCAGGATATCGAGGTCGTTTCCGACGAGATGGGCGCGCCGTCCCTAAAGATCCATGGCGAAGCCCTCGCCATACTTGCGAGGCGCGGTGCAAACCGCATCCACCTCTCGATCTCACACACCTCGGCCCTCGCGATCGCCGAGGTAATTCTCGAAAAGTAGGTCTGCTGACGAACATCCCCCAGCCGCCCGCCCCGCCATTTGCTATGATGTCACCATGCTCATGACGCTGATCGGTAAAACCTGGAAAATAATGCCTCGGGGAATGAGGGTCTGGCTGGCAAGGCGTTTTCAGCCCAAGTTTACGTTTTCGGCGGGCGGCATCATCACAAACGAAAGGGGCGAAGTGCTGCTGCTCGATCATGTTCTGCGGCCGGCTTCGGGCTGGGGCATCCCCGGCGGTTTCATCGAAAGGGGTGAGCAGCCCGATGCGGCCCTTGTGCGGGAATTGATGGAGGAAACGGGCCTTGCATTACGCAATGTCAGTTTTTACCGCATGCGAACCCTCGGCCGGCATGTCGAGGTGATCTACACTGCGACAGGCATCGGCGAAGCCAGCGTCCGCAGCTTTGAGATCAAGCGGCTCGCGTGGTTCGCCGTCGAAGACATCCCCTCGGAAATGGGGCTCGACCAGCAGTTTCTGATACGGCGGGCTCTGGGCGTGGCTAGTTAGTTGGTTTCGGCAACTTGTGAAACTTCTCGCCTTGGATTCGCGAACGACGCCGATGTATAATCTGGTCAACTAAAAGGAGATTCAATCATGGTCGATCTTATCCCGTCGTCTGAAACGGTGATGGAAATCCTCACCGAAACCGGAGCTTATCGTAAAGGGCATTTTGTTTACCCAAATGGAAAACATGCGTCCCATTATTTTCAGATGCCGCTGGCATTTCGCTATTACGACAATGCCCGCATACTTTCCGTCGGTTTGAGCCGGCTGTTCCGGACGGAAAAAACGATCTCGAGCCGCCTGCCTAAGGTCTCAGTCATCAGCCCGAGCCCGGGTGGTATCATGGTCGCCTTCGGTGTTCGCGAAGCCCTCAGCGGTCAGCAGATCTATTGGGCCGAGATGGAAGACGGAAAACGGCAGTTTCGCCAGTACATGTCCGAATACGAGGTCTATCCCGCGATCGTTGTCGACGACATCAACCGCTCAGGCAAAGCCATCACCGAAACTATCGAGCTGGTCCAGAGCCTCGGTGCCGAGGTCATCGGCGTCGGATCAGTCGTCGCCTTCGAGGACGCCCCCCAGGAATTTAACGGCATCCCGGCAAAGAGCCTGCTTAAGTTTGACGTGAATTTCTACGATGACGAAGACAAGTGGCGCGGCTCACCGAGCGCCTCCGATGCTGTGGAGCAGACGGTGAGGTTTTAGTTTCTTTAAGTCAGAACCACCTGCGGTAGCGGGTGGTTCTGACTTAAATAGCGTGTCGATTGGACAGAGCTTTGTCCATGGTGACTTCGTCGACAAATTCGAGATCCGCTCCCACGGGCATCCCCATCGCGATCCGCGTCACAAAAATGTCAAGCGGTTTTAGCAGGCGGGCGATATAATTCGCCGTCGCCTCACCCTCGGTCGTCGGGTTGGTCGCAACGATTATCTCCTTGATCTCAACCCCGTCATTATTTTCGGGCCTCAGGCGTGGCAGCAGATTGGCAAGCATCAGTTCGTCAGGCCCGATGCCACGCATCGGCGACAGCGTGCCGTGCAGGATGTGATAGAGCCCGCGAAACGAGCGCGTCTTTTCGACCGCGACCAAGTTGTACGGCTCCTCGACAATGCAGATAATTGAGCGGTCGCGTTTCGGATTGGAGCAGTAAAGACAAGGGTTGACGTCGGTCAGGTTATTGCAAACGGAGCAAAAAACGATCTTTTCCTTGACCTCGCGCAGAGCGTCGGCAAACTGCTCGACCTCCGCAAGAGGCCGCCGCAGCACATAAAAGGCCAGCCGCTGAGCCGACTTGCCCCCGATCCCGGGCAGGCGTTTGAATTCGTCGATCAGCTTGGCGACCGGTTCTGAATAATCAAGCATTTATAATGGTGATTGGTGATTGGTGACTGGTGACTGGTGACTGGTGAATGGTGAATAACTTTTGGCTTTCCATTCATCATTCACCATTCATAATTCACCATTTTTTTACATGAGTCCTGGCGGCAACATTCCCCCAAGTCTCCCTTTTAGCGATTCTTCTACCTTTCGGCGGGCCTCGTTCAGGGCGGCGACGGTCAGATCCTGAAGCATCTCTACATCGCCGTCCGCGATCAGGTCGGGTGAGAATGTTAAAGACAGCACCTCAAAATCACCACGCATTTTCACCGACACGGCTCCGCCGCCGGCGGCCGCCTCGACAGTCATTTCCTTCATTTCGCGGCCCATCTGCTCCTGCATCTGCTGGGCCTGCTGCATCATTGCGTTAATGTCCAAGCCACCTGGTAATTTCATATTCTCCTCTTATTAAACCACCTGTAATCATAAGAAAACTTATGTGGCGATTGTATCATTCGACTCGCCGAAAGTCTTGGCCTATCGAGACCGTCCCTCCGATAAATGTCGGGAGGAACAGGATAAACAGAAACATATCGGCAAACTATGTTAAAACTTTAACAAAAAAGTATTGACATTTTTCTTTTTCTACATTACTCTATTTTCGGTGCTTAATTTGGGTACCATTCTATCCACATATCCCCCAAACAAATTTAAGATTGCAGAAAGTTTCTGGTACCTCTCAAAAACGACTGCTGCTGTTCATAGGAACAAGGTTAAACGGTTAACTCAATCCGTCGGCAAGAAGGATTTTAGTTTAAGCGATCAACCTTGCCGGTGAATGACAAACGTCGGAGCGGGTATCGGAGCGAAAGATATAGGTTTAAAGGAGATACACCAAGATAATGATTAACATGATCAAATTAGCCGCTATAGCGGCATTTATGACCACCCTATTTGTGGTTGGAGCAAATGCTCAATCGACGACCGGCACGGTCACGATGAGCGGTACCGTCTCGAAATTTGTCGAGATCAACTCCGGCGGAGCAGTAACGCTCACCGGTAATTCCGGCGGCGGCGTGACCACCGACGGCACGTTAAACAGCCCTCTTGCGGTCGTCGTTAATCTTGGCGAATTGGGCCCGGCAAACACAAACAGCTTTGTCACCGCAAATGTTCCTCTTAAGCTCCGCAGCAACGCGACCTATGTGCTCTCAATGAGCTCGACGGTCACGAGCAGCGGAACGACGACGAACAAGGTCATTGCGGCCGACATCGGCTTTGGGCTCGGTGCGGTAACGCGTTCGGGTGTCGGCGTCAATACCGCCGGTACGGACACCAACAACACATCCGGCGATCCGACGCTCGCGGCAAATGGAGCGGTCAACGCAGTATCGGGTAGATTTGAATTTGTTACGCCGCGTTCGAATTTGGGTGCATTTGCATCTTCGACGACAGCGTTGAGCGGTTCGTTCATCATGAACGCCGTGCCCCGCAACAATGCAAACGGACTGACGGTGCCGGCAATTTTTGCGGTCAAGCCTCAGTTTTACGAGGTTGGCACCGTGTCGGCCGTCGCCACCTTTACCATCACCGCTCCGTAATACTGACAATGCGCATATTTCGTATTTCAATTCTTTTCGCGGCGATTTCGCTCGCAGGTCTGGGCAACGTGTTTGCCCAGACCCACGACATTTCGAGCGGCGGGCTGCCGACGCTTACGGGAGCGTTGAGCGGATCGGTATCGGGCAGTTCGAGCGTTCTTAACGACCTTGTTGTTACGATCAACTTTGGTGAGGCTTCGCCGCAAAACACCAACAGTATCGTCAAGGTGACTGTTCCGATCGCAATTCGTAGTACGACGGTTTATCAGGTAACCGCATCGATAACCGGAACCGCTAACGCAAATGCACAGGCGATACAAAAGTCTGACTTAGGCTTTGGTGTAAATAATTTCCGCTCACTTGGAGCTAACGCCCAGGTCTGCAACAACAGCAGCCATATCTTTTATTCGCCGTTTAATAACGACCCTTCGACCACGGCGACTATCGCTGCGAGCGGTCGGGTGATCTATCCGTCAACCTTGGCCACTATCGGCAGTTCGACTGTCCTCGTCAGCGGGCCACGACTTTCAAAAACTAAGAACGTTAACAGACAATCCGATAACGGATATGCTTTCGACGCTATTATCGTGCTTACTCCGCAGTTCTATGCCGATGGATCAACCAGTTTTACCCTTACGTTTACCATAGGCACCGGACCAAACGTTGCCTGCTAAGAGCCTGGAAAAATGACTAAT
>JANYIL010000219.1 GCA_025362075.1 Chloracidobacterium sp. | reverse complement strand
CCGACAGCCGTGATTTCAGGAGCTTTCAAGAGACGGAATATTGAAGCTGCTCAGTCTGACGGCCTGATGGTTGTCTGGGCTCATCGGTTAGCTGATATGACCGAGTTCATTGATCAAACGCGTGGTTGAATTGGTGTCAGTACAATGATGTCAACTCCTTGACAACGACCCGATTTGGCGGTAAATTTCGATAGTTCTCGTAAATCAATTAAAACTAACTTCGGACGGCCTTTATTAGCTTTTTCTGTTGTCCGAAATGGATCAAAAAGGAGACTTTATGGCAGAAACAGGACATGCAAAGAACGTAGAAAACTGGCAGAAGATGATCGCGGCTTGTACGGGGTTTGGGGCGGGTTATAATCCGTCGAACTCGCTGCTGACGGTTGGGAAGATGAACCAGTTATTGACTCAAGTTGATGCCGAGATGGACGGTGTTCAGACGAGGATTGTGCCGTGGAAAAACAAGGTTGCGGATCGCGAAAACATCTACACCGGAGTTCGTCCGCGCACGACGCAGATACTTGCGGCGTTCAAGGCCTGCGGTGCCGCCGCCAACAAAGTGGACAACATGAAGACCTATCAGCGTTAGGTCCACGGAGCACGTGCCAAGGCAAAGCCGGTTGACGACCCGAACACACCAGGCGACGAATCAAAAGGCAACTCGGTGTCGCATCAATCCTACGTTCAGGTTGCCGAGGCTTTCGGTCAGATGGTCGCCCTGATGACCGCCGAACCGCTTTACACGCCTAACGAAGCCCACCTGACCGTCGCCACGAACACGACGCTCCTTGCCGATATGGAAGGCGCAAACGACGATGTAATCAACGCCGTCCCCGCGTGGAAAAACTCAATGGCCTCACGCAACGCCCGCCTCTACGACGACCCCGACAGCGTCTTTGAACGCCAAAAGCTGGTCAAGGAATACGTAAAATCCCTCTAAGGAGCCAACTCGCCCCAATACGCACAGGTTAAAGGCCTTGAGTTTAAGAAAGTGAAATGACTTTTGTTTAAAATGTCCGGTTTCAACCTCGCGATCCGAACTTCGGGTCGCTTTTTGTTGCCTGCGAGTCTCGAAAGACGAACTTCGGAATGCAAGATTCGACCTGCGGCTTTCGGGAAGCGAACTGCGAGTTGTGAGAAACGAGCTGCGACTGACTATATTTGAACTGCGACATATGAACCTCGAACTGCGACATTCAAGATTCGACCTGCGACTTGCGAGACGCGACCTGCGGGTGTCGAGAAACGACCTGCGGCTTCACAAATGCCTCCTGCGAAAGCCGAGAAAGCGACCTACTTATCCAAAAACTAAGATATCGCGTCGATCATTTCTTTTACGGCGTTGTTCAGGCCGACAAAAACTGCACGCGAGATGATGTTGTGGCCGATGTTGAATTCGGTTATTTCGGGGATCGCGGCTAGGGCGCCGACGTTGCGGTAGGTGAGGCCGTGGCCGGCGGCGGCGATGAGGCCGAGGTCGGTGGCGTGTTTGGCGGCTTTGCTGATGCGGAATACTTCTTCGACGGCTTTCTGGCGGCCGTCGCCGTGGGCGGCTCGTGAGGCGAGCGTCAGCTCGGCGTATTCACCGGTGCAAAGCTCGACCTGTTGGGCACCGGCACGTTTTGCGGCGTCGATCTGGTCAGTTTCCGGGTCGATGAACATGCTCACAAAAATGCCGGCGAATCTGAGTTGTTCGGCGGCGGATTGGACATTTTCAAAATTGCCGACGACATTCAGACCACCCTCGGTCGTAATCTCGTTAGGGTTTTCGGGAACCAGCGAGACGGCGTCAGGCAATGTTTTTGCCGCGATCGCGACCATTTCGTCGGTCGCGGCCATTTCGACATTGAGATAGGTCGTGACGACATCGCGGAGCAGCTCAATATCCCGGTCCTGTATGTGGCGCCGGTCCTGACGGAGATGAACCGTAATGCCGTCGGCCCCGGACTGCTCACAGATCACGGCGGCCGTGATGATGCTCGGCTCGATGGTCTTGCGCGCCTCGCGGATCGTGGCGACGTGGTCGATGTTTACGTTTAGTTTGGCGGTCATATAAGAAGTTTAGCCACGAATAACAAGAATGTCACGAATGGATCGAAAGCCGATGACACCTTCGTGCGATTCGTGGCAAAACTATCTTAAATCATAAATACCGTGCTTTGCATTTCGGCGGATTTGCAGCAATTCGGAGAACATTCTTCGCGTGTCGCGGACGGCGCTGACCTTGGAGCCGGCGACGTCATTCCAGCGAACCGGGATTTCGGCGAGGCGCAGACCGTGGTAATTTGCCACAAACAAAAACTCAATATCAAAGCCAAACCGGTCGACCGTCATAACATCGAGCAGCGGTCGAAATTTGCTCATATTGAACGCCTTAAATCCGCACTGCGTATCGGAGAACGACAAGCCGGACATTTTGCGGATCATGAAGTTGACCGCCCTGCCGCCCTGTTCGCGCACCCAGGGCTGGTGCGTTCCGATCAGGCTGCGGTCGAGAGCTCGCGAGCCGAATGTGAGGTCAAATCTATCTTTCTTGATCGGATCGGTCAAGTTGGACATTTCCTCGATCGGCGTCGAAAGATCGGCGTCCGTAAACAGAGCTATGTCAGCATTTGCCGCAAGCAAGCCGGTTTTTATGGCGAAACCCTTGCCGCGGTTTTGGCCGTATCGAATGACCTCGGACCGCACTTCGGGGGCATCTGCAAAGGCCTTTTTTGCGACATCCGCCGTGTCGTCGCTCGATCCGTCATCGACCACGATCACCTCGATCGATGTGTCCGCCGAACCGACGTAATCGAGTATTTTCGCGAGCGGCGTGCGGATGCGCTCGCTTTCGTTATAGGCCGGGATGACGATGGAGATGTCAGGTTTCATTTGGCAAAAAAGTAATGTTAAGTTTTTGGATCGTAAAAGTAAATTTATCGTTTAATTACTTGGAATTGTGTTGGCCTCACTTAGATGTGTGGCGAAAGAGTGCGCAAGCTCGCGCGTTAGCAAGGGCGATTCATTCAACGCCCGTGTGTTACGCCCTTGCTGACGCGCGGGCTGCGCAACATAACCGCTGACCGCCAAATAGCGTCTATGGTATATTGATATTGTTAATGACGGCGATCTTATGAATAAATATTTCGCGATTCTTGTGGTTGGGTTCGTTGCGGTCGCGGCGCTGATAGGCGGGCTTTTTGGCCGGCTGCCGGCACGCACATCGGCGGAGGCGGGCGTGACCGCTGAGCGGATCACGGCCGATTACCTTGAGGGCATCGACGTCATCGACCAGAGCTATGCCGGCAAGGTCGATCACGAAAAGATCACCGATATGTCGATGCAGGGCATGCTCTGGACGCTTGACCCGCACTCTTCGTTTTTTACCCGGGACGAGTTTCGCAAGCTCGACGAGGAGCAGTCGTCGCAATTTTACGGTATCGGCGTCTCGATATTGCAGCATCGCGACGGCGTGTATGTTCAATCGGTCGTGCCGAATACGCCGGCGGATAAGGCCGGTCTGCGGTATGGCGACCGGTTTATCTCGGTCGAGGGTAAGGACGCAAAAGACTGGACCAGCAGCGAGCTTTCGAAAAACGTTCGCGGCGAACGCGGTACGTCCGTTAAGGTCAAGATCGACCGCGTTGGTACTCCGGCGCCGCTCGATTTCGAGATCGTTCGCGGCGGTGTCCCGCTGCCGTCGATCCGCAATTTTTTTATGCTGCCGGACGGGATCGGTTATGTCGGCCTGACCGGCGGCTTTCAGCAGACGACCGGCGAAGAATTGTCGATCGCCATTGCGGACCTCAAGAAACACGGCATGAAGAGCCTGATCCTCGATCTTCGCGGTAATCCGGGTGGTATTTTGGATCAAGCTATAGCGGTCGTAAGCAAGTTTGTGCCGGGCGGTCAGACGGTTGTTTCGGTCAAAGGCTCGAAAACCGGACCCGCGCGCGAGCTAAGGGCGACGGGCGGCAGCGTCGAGGAGTGTCCGCTCGTCGTGATGATAAACAGCGGCTCGGCCTCGGCGTCCGAGATCGTTGCGGGTGCGATACAGGATTACGATCGCGGTTTGATCGTCGGCAGCGACAGCTTTGGCAAAGGGCTCGTACAGCACGTTTACCGGCTGCCTTACGGAACAGGGTTGACGCTGACCACGGCCCGTTACTACACCCCTTTCGGCCGGTCGCTGCAACGCGACTATTCGAGCGGCTCGATCTACGATTACTACACGCATGGCGAAGATCAGCCCGGAGTGAGCGCAGATGTAAAACCAAAACCTGCGGGAAGCCCTGTAACCGCGGCAAACGGCCGCATCCTGTATGGTGGTCGGGGCATCGAACCCGACGTGGTCATTCCGCCGCAGACCCCCGCTCCGGCCCGAGGGCGGATCGGTGAGGCGGCGTTCTTTTTCGTCCGCCAGCTTGTCGCGGGCAAGGTTGCCGGATTAGAGAATTTTAAGGTGGACAAGCAGAACTTTAAGCAGACGCTAACATCCAATGAGTTCGGCATCAACGACCGTGTTTTTGAGGCATTTCGCTCGTTCGCCGCCGCCGTTAAGGAAAACGGCCTGACTGCGGAAAACATCAATGGCCAGACCGCGTACGCCAAAATGAGGCTTCGCGAAGAGATTGCCACGGCAAACTATTCAACCGAGGCGGGAGTTCAGGTGCTGCTCGAATCCGATCCGCAGATATTAAAGGCGATCGAGTCGATGGCCCAGGCCGCAAAGCTCGTCGATACGGCGGGAATCACCCGGGGATAAGGTTCACTTCATATTTATCCGTCCGTGAAGTAAAATACAGTTTTCCTTCACGGATTTATTTTTTTATGTACAAACAAATCGGTATCCTGACGGGCGGTGGGGACGCTCCGGGACTTAATGCAGCGATCAGGGCAATCGTCCGGACGGCAATTGGCGAATTCGGAATGAAATGCATAGGGATCGAAGGCAGTTTCGAAGGCATTCTCGGTTCGACACACACGGTAAAACTGACCACAAAATCCGTAAGTGGTATCCTGCCGCGCGGCGGCACTATCCTGGGGACGCGCAATCGCGGCAGTTTCGCCCAAATGGTTGATGGGAAGACAATTTATCCGGTAATGCCGATCGGTGAGGCTCTGGCCAATCTCGATATTTTGGGCATCGAGGCATTGATCGTTCTTGGCGGCGAAGGGACTCTCGGGATCGCCGAGCAGTTTCATAAACGCGGCTTTCCCATTATCGGCGTACCCAAGACCATCGACAATGACCTGGCTGCGACCGAATTGACGTTCGGTTTTATGACCGCAATCGATATTGCGACCGAGGCCCTCGACCGGCTGCATACGACAGCCGCGTCGCATGACCGCGTGATGATCCTCGAGGTAATGGGCCGTAATACTGGCTGGATAGCTCTGCACGCCGGGTTGGCCGGCAGCGCGGACCTGATCTTGATCCCTGAGATACCGTTTTGTTTCGAGTCGATATTGAAAAAGGTGCAGGCCCGCGAGCGGAGCGGTTCGCGTTTTACAAATGTCGTCGTCGCCGAGGGGGCCGTCGAGGTTGGGAAATCGCCGATTTATCAGGACCCTGACGCTATACGTTTAGGCGGCGTCGGAGGATATGTCAGCCGGAGGATCCAGGAAATGACCGGCAAGGAAACTCGCTGCGTCGTGCTCGGACATCTACAGCGTGGCGGCAGCCCGAACGCCTTTGACCGCATGTTGGGAACGAATCTGGGATCGTGCGCGGTGCGTGCCCTCGTGAATGGCGAGGTCGGCAAGATGGTCGGGCTGCAAGCGGGTGAGATCGTGACGGTGCCGCTGTCCGAGGCTTGTACAAATCTCAAATCGGTGCCCGTTGACGGTCAACTCGTCCGGACTGCCCGGGATATCGGCATTTCGTTTGCCGCACCGAAAGAGGCGAGGCTTGGCGAAGACTCAATGTACGAAATCCGGACTAACGGTGCGTAAGACATACAGAGCGATATGGAAGAAATAAAGGAAAAGCTCAAAGCCGAGCTGGAAAAGCTCGAGCACGAGCTGCATTTTGAACTGCCAAAGCATATCCAGCATGCCCGCGAATTTGGCGATCTAAAAGAAAATGCCGAGTATAAGGCGGCCAAGGAGCGCCAGTCGATGGTGCAGGCGCGCATCAGCCAGTTGCAGCAGCGGCTCCTGGAGGTCGATTCGATCGATATTTCCAAGATCCCGACCGACCGTGCCGCCTATGGATCGACGCTCGTTCTGTACGATATTGAAAAAGAAGAAAAGGTCAAATACCGCCTCGTAACCTCGGAGGAAAGCGATCCCGATAACGGGCTGATCTCGACCGTGTCGCCGATCGGCCAGGCGTTGATGGGAAAAGAGGAAGGCGACGAGGTTAAAGTGAAAACACCGACCGGCTGGCGCAACTTCGAGATCAGCCGGCTGCGGACGATACACGAAAAGGAGTAGGCAGTCAGCAGTCAGCAGTTAGCAGTCAGAAATATTGACCGCCGAATGCTGAATGCTGAATGCTGAATGCTGAATGCTGGGTGCAAGCATAGGACGTGGTGCGATGCGGATCATCAATTCGATGGTGCGCGGGCTTGCGTTGCTTGGAATTCCTCCCAATATACTCACGGCGACTGGCGTCATTATCAATATCGGCTGTGCTGTGCTGTTTGGGTTCGGCTATTTCTTTTGGGCCGGAATCGTGCTGATCGTCGCCAATTTATTTGACATGCTTGACGGCAACGTCGCGCGATTGACAGGTACCGTGACCAAATACGGCAGCTTTCTCGATTCGTCGCTCGACCGGCTGTCGGATATGTCGGCGTTTCTTGGGATCATCATATTTTATTCGCGGAGCCTGCCGCAGCATTCGGTCCCAAACGTGATCCTCGGCGGCGTCGGCATGATAGCGTCCGTGATGGTCAGCTACACGACGGCCCGGTCCGAGGCTCTCGGCGTGAAGGCAAACGTCGGATTTCTCCAGCGGCCTGAGCGGATCGTGCTGCTAATCATCGGGGCGTTATCGACGTGGGATTGGAACTCGGACTTTGTATTGTTTAACCGCATGCCCCAGGTGTTGTGGGTGCTGGCGGTCGGGTCGCTCTGGACGATGGTCCAGCGGATGTTGTACATTCGCAAAGAGTTTTTCCGCATGCAGCGTGAGGAATCGGCCGAATGATCGATTGGCTGTCGGGACTGGGGGCCGCGGCGACCTGGGGACGGATACTCTTCGGCGCCGGTCTGTTTGTGGTGTCGATGACCGTGAGTTTTGCGGCGATCGGGATCGCGATGGTCAAACTGCCGTCAAATTATTTTAGCTCGCATTACGAGAGCGATTTCCTGCCGGACAGCCCGTGGCTCGTTCGTTGGGGAGCGGTGATCGCGAAGAATATCGCGGGTGTTGTTTTGATTTTGCTTGGAATTGTCTTATCTTTTCCGGGCGTTCCGGGACAGGGCATTCTGACGATCCTGCTCGGTATAATAATGCTCGATATCCCGGGAAAGCGGCCGCTCGAATCGAGAATAATAAAGCGGCCAAGGGTACTCGCGGCTATTAATGGCCTTCGTTTGCGGTATGGTAAACCCGGGCTGATATTGGACTAGTCATGAAAATAATCGACAAGATCCTGCGGCGGAAAAAGTTTGATCCGGACGCCCGGCGGCGGATGCTGCTCGCAACCGGTCGTATTACCGACGGCATAATTATCGATAGCTCGATCAATGAATCGGGCGAAGAGATTGTTTATTACAGCTATACCCTGAACGGTGTCGATTTTGAGTCTTCTGACATTTTGACGATCGAACAGCGGAACCAACCCGTAAAATACGCCCCGGGTGCGAGAGTTGGCGTTCGGTACGATCAGCGGAATCAGGGGAACTCGGTAGTTGAATAGCGAGATTTGTTCATTGACGAGTTGGTCATTTATTCATTTGAAAATGAAAAATTGACCCAATGAATAAATGAACCAATTTACTAATGTTCAAGAAGATCCTCATAGCAAATCGTGGCGAGATCGCCTGTCGTGTCATCCGCGCATGCCGTGAGATGAAGATCAGGACGGTCGCGGTCTATTCCGACGTTGACAAGGACGCTTTGCATGTCCGAATGGCGGATGAGGCTTATAACATTGGCCCGGCACCGTCGAATGAGAGCTATCTTCGCTCGGAAAAGATCATCGAGGTCGCAAAAAATGCTGGGGTCGAGGCTATCCATCCGGGATACGGGTTTTTGTCGGAGAACGCCGAATTTGTCCGCGAGGTAACCAAGGCTGGCATTGTATTTGTCGGCCCGCCGCCCGAGGCGATGGAAGGTTTGGGCGGCAAGATGTCGGCGCGTAAGATCGCTATTGAGGCGGGTGTTTCGGTCGTTCCGGGAACGACCGAACCGCTGCGTTCATTTGGGGATGCTCAGGAGACTGCCGCTCGGTTTGGTTATCCCGTGATGCTAAAGGCCTCGGCTGGCGGCGGCGGCAAGGGGATGCGGCTCGTCGGTGAAGAGAGCGAGCTTAAATCGGCTCTCAAAGCCGCGCAATCCGAGGCTCTCGCGAGTTTTGGTGACGACGCCGTTTATGTCGAAAAGGCGGTTGTCAGGCCGCGGCATATTGAGATACAGGTTTTTCGGACACGCACGGCAATCACGTCCATCTTGGCGAACGCGAATGCTCGATCCAGCGTCGCCATCAAAAGGTTATCGAGGAGGCTCCGTCGCCGATAGATTCGGCCGAGCTTCGGGCAGAGATGGGAGCCTGCGCGGTCAAGGTCGCCAAGGCCGTTAATTACGTCGGTGCGGGCACGGTCGAGTTTCTCGTATCCGACCTGGACCGTTCGTTCTATTTTCTCGAGATGAACACCCGCCTCCAGGTCGAACACCCCGTTACCGAACTTGTGACAGGCATTGACCTTGTTCGCGAACAGATCAACGTGGCGTGGGGCGAAAAGCTGTCTTTTACGCAGAACGACATACAACTGCGCGGCCACGCGATCGAATGCCGCGTTTATGCCGAGGACCCTGAGAATAATTTCCTCCCGTCGCCGGGACGGATCACGCGTCTGCGTCTGCCGCACGGCCCGGGCGTTCGCGATGACGGAGGCGTTTACGAGGGGGCTGAGGTTTCGATCTATTACGATCCCATGATCTCGAAACTCGCGGTTTATGGCCGCGACCGCAGTGAGGCTATCGGCCGCATGCGGAGCGCCCTGATGGAATATGAGGTTGGCGGGATCAAGACCACGCTGGCGTTTTTCCGCGAGGTGATGGAAGATGAAGTGTTCATTTCCGGCAACCTCGATACGGGGTTTATTGCGGGCTTTAACGAACGAAAAAGGCATCGGGAGATAGATCAGACGACTCGCGACATCGCGGTAATAGCGGCGGTGCTTGCGTATAGTGATAAAAAGAAAGCAGTATCGCCGAATAGCAATGACGGCGCGACGACGCCCAGCCGGTGGGTGATGGCGGGCAGGGAGGCGTCACAGGCACGCCGATCTTAATCTTTTTGAATTGCCAGTAGCTTTAGCTAGTGGATAGAATGTAACAGGTTTGCGGCTTTAGCCGAATCATCTGGCTAAAGCCGGATTCTTTTGTCTTTGTCCTCCAGCTAAAGCTGGAAGCAATTCATTGAAAAGAGCGCCAATAAAAAAAATATGGAAGACTTGCTGAAACAATTGATGGGTAAAAAAATAGATGTCACATGCGGCACCAACGCGTCATTTCGCGGTGACGTGATCGACGTCAAATCGGGCGTTTTATATCTGCGTGATGAGGACGACAAGGTGGCATATGTCGCCATTGACAAGATCGCCGTCGTTTACGAGATAACCGACCAGCCTGCCCGCCCCGGGTTTATTGTCTAGGCTGAGCAGATCAGGAAATGAAAAGGCCCGGCGTTCATGCGAACACCGGGCCTTTTATTCGAAAAAATGTCGCTTTACTGATCTTCGTCAACCGGCCTTATCGGAGCCGACGATTTAAATGTGCTTTCCGGTTTCAGGCGGCGGTAACCGACGATGCGGCTCTGCCAGTATCCGGCGAAGGGCGAATAGGTGACGCCTTTGCTCGACGATGCCTGGTAAAAACCATTCTCGTCGGCGACGATGCCCATGTGGCCAAGGTTGTTAAAAAACACGAGCGTGCCAAATTTGAACCGGTCGTCACCGTAAACCGGCTCAGACTGTGCCCACAGGCTGCGGGCGCTTGCCCGTGTGAATGGGATACCGGCCTCCTGAAACGAGCTCCAGACGAATCCTGAGCAATCATAGGTATTCGGCCCGGTCGAGCCATAGCGGTACGGTTTGCCGTAACGCGCCTTGATCGCCTGATCGAGCCGGACACTGGTCGACATGCCATAGGCCGTTCTGCCCGCTGCGGCCATTGAGCTCGGAGCGTTGACAGCGTGCGTCGAGGCCGTCTTTTTTACAAGCGGCGCCGATTCCATATCGGGTGTGACGACGATGATCTGGTTTGTGAGTACAGGGCGTGAGGCGGGGGTCGGTCTGTTCTTCTCGGTTGGCTGTACGGCTATGGGCGGCTGATTGACAGGCTGGCTGCTGGTGGATTTAACCACACGGTCGCGCCCTTGGGCCAAAGCTGAACTTGTAAAAGCGACGGCAGCAAACGTAACGCATACCGAAAAGAATAGTATCTTTGTAAAATCTTTCAAATTTAAATCTCCAATTGCTTGATTTTGGGGAAGGGTAGTTCGGAGGAGACGGCGATTTGCTCACCTATTAATAAAACATCTCCAAAGCACAAAGAATTCCTGAAAAACCAGAAACTCTGATCTTGCTAGTAGCTCAAATTGTGACCCTTGATTAGATAGTGAAAACTAACTATAAGTCATTATGACCCATTAGCTAATCGGATGCAAACCGTATGCAAAAATTATGGTATGTCGCGACCGCCTGAGCCGGCGGGTGGCCGGAAATTGAGATGTTTTTAGATCGGTAAAAGGATGCCGCAAAAAAACGCCAGCTATCGCAGATCTTTTTTGCGAAGGCCTTTTCAACCTTTCGGTAGAAAAGACCCCGCCTACCCCACTCACGGCCTTTAGCAATCTTTAAGTTGTCCTTGTGTGTTTACAAGACACGCGCAATCAGAGGTAGCTTCCAGAAAACGAAAAAAATGCAGAAGCCCCGCGCGTAAGCAAAGGCGTAACACTCAAGTTGCATGTTACGCCCTTGCTCGCGCGGGGCTTCTGCGCGAAAAAGACCCGCCTTAAAACAGCGAGCCTTTTACAAACATGTTGTGTCAAACTACGCAGAGAACGACGTTCCGCAGCCGCAGCCGCCGGTGGCGTTCGGGTTTTCGAAGGTAAAGCCCGAGCCCATCATGTTCGACGTGTAATCGACGGTGATGCCGTTAAGATACTGCATCGAAAACATATCGGCAAAGAGCTTGATGCCGTATTTGTCGACGATCATATCGCCCATTTTTGATTCTTCTTCGATATTAAGGCTGTACTGAAAACCGGAGCATCCGCCCGGCACAACACGGACACGAAGTCCGGCATCTTCCGGAAGATCTTCTTCCGTTGCCAGAAACTTTTTGATCTCTGCGGCGGCGGCCTCGGTGACGTTTAGTTCAAATGTAGGTGCTGCAACTGCTGCCATAATATTTAGGACTCCTTCAGAAAATAGGATTCGCCAAAACGAATCCTTACAATAAATTCAATATTAGTTTAATCCGAGACGAATTTCAAGGTTAAACTCATTCTTATCTATTTGGGTCGGCCCGGACCGACTGACGATACTGATCCTTTTCCTTATCGCGCTGAAGATACGGGATGCCGTTTTTCATCCAGTCGGGGGCCGGAGCGCCTTTTAGAAAGTGGTCGAAGAATTCCTTGGTTCGCCGCGTATAATCTTTTTGGTTTTGCCGTTTGCGTAGGTTGTGGACCTCGCCGTTATAGCTGAAGAAATAGATCTCTTTGCCCAACCGCCGCATCGACAAATAGAACTCGATACCCTGATACCAAGGCACGGCATCGTCGGCGTCATTGGCGATCGTCATGATGGGCGTTTGGACGTTCTGGATATAGAAAAGTGGTGAATTTTCCATAAATTTTTGCGTCGAATCCCAGATCGTGCCCCCGATGCGGCTTTGCGAATGTTCGTATTGAAACTCGCGAGCGACGCCCGATCCCCAGCGAATACCGTTGTATGCACTGAACATATCAACGACCACCGCTCCGGGGGCTGCCGCCTTGAATCTATTGGTCTGTGTGAGCATGTACGCGATCTGGTAACCGCCCCAACTATGGCCCTGCAATCCGATGGCATTCTTGTCGACAAAGCCTTTCTCGACCACGGCGTCGACACCCGGCATGACACAATTCATCGCGCTCTTGCCGGGGTACCCGGTCTTGTAGACGATGTCAGGCAAAAACACGACATAGTCGTTGCTGGCATAAAAACTAAGATTTATCGACGTGCCCGGACCGGGCTCACGAAAATTGTGAAGTGTGTTCGACAACTTCTCGTAGAAATTGACGAGCATCGGATATTTTTTATTCGGGTCGAAATTGTCGGGCTTTATCAACACGCCCTGAAGCGGAACGCCATCCTTGCTCTTATATCGGATCAATTCTGCCGTTCCCCATTTGAATGGTGCACGCTGTGCGTCGCCATTGCTCAATTTGTGAGGCGATTTGAAGTCCAGAGTCGACACCCACAGGTCGGGGAACGCATCGAAACGTGACGCCGAAAACATGACCTTGTCGGTATCTTTTGCCTTGGTCGGATTGCCGAAATTCTTGGCGTCCATTATCAGCTTTTCGGGCGTGCCTCCGATCTTAACGCGGTAAAATCCGGAATCGCGAGTTTCCTCATTGTCCGCATTCAGTAACAGGGTTTTGTCAGGGTCGATCGAACGCTCATCGGGGTCGAGGCGTATGTAACGGAGTACTATTTTTTCATGCCGTCCCACGCCACCAGTGAGGTTTTTGGCCGGAGAACTGCCGTCCGGAGCAATCTGCCAAATGTCGAACTGGTCGTAGATCAACACATCCTTGTCGCCTTTCGTCCAGCCGGCCAGTCCATAGGGCGGAGGGGCACTCGGAGTGTCGTGGTCCTCGCGGGCAAATTTGACGTTCAGTTTGCCGGTCAGATTGGTGACCTTGAGATCGGGTATCGAGACGGAATTCCAATCTTTACCGTCGAAATAGACCACGTATTTCGAATCCGGAGACCAACTCACGCCAAACTGCTGTCCCTTTTGCAAGGGCTTTCGTGATCCGTCCATCGTGTTTACGAGATAGTAGTCCGTAAAGCCCGGGTCCCACGTGCTCTGAACACGGTACGAGCGATCATCCGTGCCGAGAGCGTAAAGTCCGTTAGAGCTTGGATTAACATTTTCCAATGTCGTGTCGGCGAGTTGGACAAACTTTTGATCCTCGATGTGATAGACCCCCCTGTAGGAGCGGTCGCGATCGGGAATGGCCCTGATCTTTTGAACCGGCTGGATGTATTCGTCTTTCCAGTGCCAGAGATCAACGTTGACCTTTTCTTCGTCGGGTACGGCATTATTTGGATCGGGTTCGGGATCGGGCGGCGGAGCATTGCTGACAAAGAGACGGCTGCCGTCATATGAAAAGGCCAACGACCCCTTATCGCTCACGATAAACTCTGGACGGAAACCCGTTGTTTTAGTCGAGACGACCTCTTTGGCGGAGGCGTCGCCGCGAAGCCAGTAATAGACCTTCATTCTCGGCTGTTTGGCTGTTGCATCGTCCTTATCGCTGATAAATCCAAGCTGGGTTTGCTTTTCGTCCCATGTGAATTTGGTGTATTTGCCGGGCCCCGAGAGCAATGCTACGGGTGCTCCGTCAGCTCCCGGTGTGAATGCAAAAGCACCGTTATTCTCTTCTTTTTTGGAAGCAACACCAAAAATCAGCGTCTTTGCGTCCTTGCTGAACGTGTAGTCAAGCACGTCAGGGAACGTTCGGCTGCTGCCATCCGACAGACGCCGCAGGATCAGGGCCGAGCCGTACTCTTTTTTCTTTTCGCCGGGTCGGTTCGTGGATTGAGAAGCGCCGGTTGCGGAATTTGCGTTCGATGTAGCGGGGGCTGCTGTATTGGCGTTAGCCGTGTTTGAATTTGGGTTGGCGGCCGGCCGCTCCTCACGAGCGGCTTCTTTCAGGATCGCTACATATCCGGCACCGTCCTCCGGCACCTGGAACGATTTGACGTTGTCGACTTTGGTGACCTGACCGGTTGCGGTGTCCATTATCCCAAGGGCATTTTTCGGGAAATCCTCGGGCCGTTTCTTGTCTTTTCTTGCCTTTAGCGTCTCGGCCTTGGTTGGTTCGATGATGAACATCACGTACTTGCCGTCCGCCGAAAAGCTCGGACGCAGCAGCCGGGTGAGGGCCTGAAAGGCCATGGCGGCGGCCGGATCGGACGGATCGGGCGGCGGTGTCGGCGGATGATAGCCGCGTGGAGCACGCCATTCGGCAGACGTGGCGGTACTGCGAACGACCAGTTCACCATCGCCATCCTCGGCCTGCATCACGTAGGCGATGAATTTGCCATCTCGCGAGATCTGAGCGCCCTGCAAAGTTTTCCAGGAATCGAAGTCTTGAAAAGTCAGCGGGCGTTTTGCCGATTGAGCGAGAAGCTGCGAAGTGAATAAACTCAGCAGACAAAGAGAAAAAAGCGCCTTCCTCAAAAAGGTGAAAGCGGAACGATCCGACGAACCGATGCCTTGAAGAAACATGTTGCTCCTGCCAAATGATTAAAATTTTTACTTTTTAGAACAAAAGAAAAATAACACCAAAACGCGTCTTTTACAACGCGTCGGCTATGGGCAACACGCTCGGAGCAGTTAATTTGCTCGTGTGAGGATCGTCAATTCCGGTTTCATCGCCTCGATCGAAACCTGTCGTGCAACCTCTTCGGCGACCTTGCGGAAGGCGGCCGATTGCGGCGAATCCGGTGCCGAGACGACGACGGGGATGCCTTTATCGCCGCCTTCGCGGACTTCCATTCCTAGCGGGACTTCGCCGAGGAAATTTAAATCGTATTCGTCGCAGAGGCTTTGTCCGCCGCCGCGTCCGAAAATTTCGTACCGGTTGCCCGTATCGGGAGCGATGAAATAGGACATATTCTCGATCACGCCAAGCACGGGTACGCGGACCTGCTCAAACATCTTGACGGCACGGCGAACATCCGACAGCGAAACCTCCTGCGGCGTCGTCACTAGTACCGCTCCCTGGACAGGCACGAGCTGAGCCAGACTCAACTGCACGTCGCCCGTTCCCGGCGGCATATCGACGATCAGATAGTCGAGCTCGCCCCAATTTACATCGCTCAAAAACTGCCGCACCACGCCGTGGAGCATCGGGCCGCGAAGGATCATCGGCTTGTCGGGCGGCACGAGCACCGCCATCGAGATCATCTTGACGCCGTGGGCACGGATCGGGATCAGCTTGTTGTCCACAACGTCCGGCTGGCCGTAGCCCGTGCCGAGCATCATCGGGACGTTCGGCCCGTAAACATCGGCGTCCATAATGCCGACCTTCGCACCGTCGGCGGCGAGAGCGACTGCCATATTGACCGCGACGGTCGATTTGCCGACTCCGCCCTTGCCGGACGAGACGGCGATAATATTTTTGACCCCCGCGATCGCGATATTATCCTTGATACCACGACCCTGCGGCACCTCGGCGTCCATCTTGACGGTTACGCTGGTCACGCCTTCCAGAGCGGAGACGATGCGTTGGGCGTCAGCCTCCATCTGCTCTTTGACCGGGCAAGCGGGAGTTGTCAGCATGATCGTAAACGACACATCGCCACCTTTGACATCAAGATTATGGATAAACCCCAGCGTTACGATGTCTTTCTTGAGATCGGGGTCGATGATCTGTTTTAGAGAATTGAGAACGATTTCTTCTGATAATTGGCTCATTTTGATATTGCGAATCCGGCGTTATAAAGTAAAAGAGTATTGTAACAAAAACGGTTGCTAAAGAATGAATGGCTGATTCCGAATATGTAATAAGTTAGAAGTGATAGGTCATAAGTTCGAACTTCGCACTTCTCACCTGGAACTTTTAACTTATTCCGGAGATTTGCGAGATCAAATGAACACGGAACTACAGGAAAACTACGACTACATTCGTAATGGCGGCAGTGGACTTTACGCACAGAAACGAGGGCTTGTAGCCGTTTGGGGAAAAGAAGCTATCCAGTTTCTCGATGGGCTTATCTCGAACGATATGAAAACCCTTGAGGATGGGGGGCAGATGCTCGCGGCTTTTCCAAATGCACAGGGGCGTCTCCTGGCCGTTGTCCGCGTTTTGCGGCGAGGTGACAAATTCTTATTTGATACTGAGGAACAGACCAGGGAAAAGGTTTTTCTGAACCTTTTTCGTTTTACGTTCGCCGGCGATTTTTTTGTTGAGGATCTCTCTGAAAATTATCACTATTATGAAATTTACGGCCCTACCGGATATGTACCTAACGGGATTTACTTTAGAGCAAAGGCTACAACGGACTGTTTTATTGATAAAGAATTAAACGATGAATTCATTTTCGCTCATAGAGCATCCGGTGGTATCGGCATTTTCGATGAGGTCCATGAAACTCTCCGCATCGAAAACGGCATCCCGAAATTCGGCGCCGACATGGACGAAACCACGATCGTCCCCGAACTCGGCATCGACGGGCTAATCTCGTACAACAAAGGCTGCTACATCGGCCAGGAGATAATCGCCCGCATCCATTTTCGCGGCCACGTCGCCAAGCAGTTAACCGGACTGATCATGTCAGAACCGGGAACGGTAGTGACCGGGGTCTTCTCGGACACCGAACTTACAACAACTGAAGGCAAAAACGCCGGGAAAATCACATCCTTTACATTTTCACCACGCCTCGAAAAAAACGTCGCCCTCGGTTTTGTCCGCTACGATTATCTTGCCGAGGGAACGGAACTCCTGGCCGGTCCGCACAGGGTCAAGGTCACGCGGCTCCCCTTCGTCCCATAGCACTCATGCTGCAAGAATCGGCCGTGAGTGAGCGAAAATCATAGTACCGCGATTAATTACTCGGACCAATGGCGACAAGGAATAGCGTTGCATATATAAAAATATTGACTATCCATGCAATATGTGATAAAGTTTGGGCGTCGGAAGGACTATCTGGCAGCACTCCCCACGCTTCCGCTTCCGCCACGATATTTGACAACTTAACAATGTGTTGTCCCACGGCGGATTTGCCTGAAAACCGTCGTGAAAACAAAGTAACTATACTGTATCCAACAGTTAGATAATTATAAGACAATGTCATAATGTTTTTTTCGAAATATCGAAAAAATGCTCGGGATTAAGCCTGTAAGTGTTGCAAACAAATACGGTTATTTGTCCCGCCAATAGAGCGGGACAAGAGCGGGACAAGGTGGGACAGGAAATAGTTAATTGTGGCCGTCTGATGTATTTCAGGCCACTTTATTTCGCTCCTAAACCCATTCGCGGACGCTGTGCTAGAATCTCCATTTACAATGGAAAACACAGACATTGATCTGCCCAATGCCAGGCTGGCGTACACGATAATTCAATCGTTGCTCGACGGCCACGAGGCCCTCAGCGATCTGCTTGTCTTGATGTCGCATGCACTCGATGAGGACGTTCTAAAAGCGCTGACCAACACGAACGAGTGGGAGAAATATCTGGAATCGAAGCGAACTCTTGGAAATACTAAATTACAGATCGAGGCATTTACAACAGAGCTAAAGAAACTTGAAGGTATCGAATAATGAGTATTATTCCAGACGATTTGAAAATGCAGACTTTCCCATGTCCAAGTTGCGGCCAATTTATTTCTTCTGATGTGACTGTTTGTAGATTTTGTTCTGCTCAGATCACTGAGGAAGTTAGACAGGCAGCGGTACAGCGTGAGTTAGGCGAAAAAAAGAACATTTTTTTGAGAAATCAAAAGAATAGTTTGATCACAGGAATAGTCATGGTGGCAATTGGATTTGGTCTGTTTTTGAATCCGATCATTTCCGCGCGATGGGGTTCAACAGAGGTGCCTTGTTTATCACCGATCCTTATTCCTTTAGGATTAGGGGTGATTATTCTAAGTATTATCGGTTACTACAAAGAGAAAAGAAGTAAGTAAGAATGTTTGATTTGATAATCATCGGCGCCGGGCCGGCGGGAATCACGGCCGCCCATGAAGCCAAAAAATCGGGCCTCAACTATCTCGTGATCGAGAAAGGACTGATCGGCAACACTGTTTACAATTACCCGGTAGGTCTGACCGTTTTTTCTACGACCAACGAACTTGAGATCGAAACCGGCCAGCTCAAGCCTGCCCGCGAAAAGCCGACGCGTGAGGAATTGTTGTCGTATTATGTTCGCTTTGTGCTCGAACATGAGTTGAATGTCCATACCGAGGAAACGGTCGTGGAGGTGCGGAGTGCGGAGTGCGGAGTGCGGAATGAAAACGATGCAGAAGCCCGCGCGTCAGCAAGGGCGAAACACGAAGTCGGGCAACGAGCGTTTTTCGTTACGACTGACAAAGGCGAATACCAGACTAAAAACATACTCTTCGCCATCGGTGCGATGGACCACCCGCGAAAGCTGAATGTTCCGGGCGAAGATCTGCCAAAGGTTTATGACACTTTTCGTGAGACCTATCCGTGGGTCAAAAAGCGGGCATTAATCGTCGGCGGCGGCAATTCGGCAGGCGAGGCGGCATTGTTTTTGGCTGAGGAGGGCGCGGATACGACGCTCGCGATCTTTCGCTCTGATTGGGAAAACGAAGATCCGAAACAGGGCTGTATCAAATATTGGGTCAAACAGCCGCTTGCGGACGAGCTTAAGAAACATTGCCTCAAGTTGTTTTTTCTCGGCAAGGTCATCGAGATAACCGAGGATGCCATCGTAATGGAAAACGAGGCGGGCGAAGAAGAAATATTGCCGAATGATGTCGTTTTTGTGCTCATAGGCTCGGACGCCGACCTGACGATGCTCAAGGCGCTGGGTGTTGAGACCGAGCATGGAAAGGCGGGCGAGGTTCCGGTTTATGATCCGGCAACCTTTGAGACCAACGTGCCGGGAATTTACGTCGCTGGGCATTTTACGCATCAGCGTCATATCAAAGGCGCGATTGACGCGGCGAAACTGCTTGTCCCGAAACTTGCCGTTCGCATTGAAAACCGACCGCCTTCGTAATAAAATTTAGAAGATCCACATTCAAATGACCACCGCACGGGCCCGCGAAATACTCAAACACCAGTTCGGCTTCGATTCGTTTCGGATGAATCAGGAGCAGGTCATAGAGTCCGTCCTGGCAAAAAAAGATTGCGTTGTCCTGATGCCGACAGGCGGCGGGAAATCGCTGTGTTATCAGATACCGGCCTTGATGCTCGATGGGCTGACGGTCGTGATCTCGCCGCTGATCGCTCTGATGAAGGATCAGGTCGACGCCCTTAAGAACAATGGGATTGAGGCGGCGTTTCTGAATTCAACGCAGACCGGAAAGCAACAGGTCGAGGTATTTCAA
>JANYIL010000201.1 GCA_025362075.1 Chloracidobacterium sp. | reverse complement strand
CCGCCGCTGTAAACCGCCCGGCCGGTATCGGTCTTACTTTCCGGGCCCTTTGGTTTGGCTGCCGGGGCGTCGTCGTCGCGTAAACTGCCGCCTTCGAAGTAGTAGTCATAAAGGTCGCCATTTGAGTAATCGCGTTGGATGAGCCGTCCGGAAGGCGTCTCATATTTTGCGATCGTAAGCAGGAGCATCGAGCCGTAGTCAAGGCGAAACGGGTTTTGCACCAAGCCTTTGCCAAACGTATTTTCGCCAACAATCAGTGCCCGGTCATGGTCCTGCATTGCACCGGCAAGGATTTCCGAAGCCGACGCCGTACCGCGATTGACCAGCATTACGACCGGCGAACGGTCAGGCGTGCGGTTTTCGGCAACGTAATTTTCGTTAGCCCCTTCGACGCGGCCGCGTTGAGTAAATACGGTCTGGCCATCCGACAAAAATGTGTTTGCAACCTTGAACGCCTGAATCACGAGACCGCCGCCATTGTCGCGCAGGTCCATGATCAACTGTTGCATACCGGCAGCCTTAAGATCGCGAAGCCCACGGATAAACTCGCCGTAGGTCGTCTGGTTAAATCCGCCATTCATCCGCAAATATCCTATGCCGGGGCGGATCATGTAAACCTCGCTGATCGATGGCTGCGGAACCGCGTCGCGGACAATGTCGACAGTTTCCTTTTTGCCCGTCGCGAGACGTTCGACCACAAGCTTTGCGGTCGTGCCCTGCGGCCCCCGCAGAAACGTACGAACTTCGCTAAACGGCTTTCCAAGCGTCGACTTGCCGTTAACCTCGACGATCTTGTCGCCGTATCGCAGTCCTGCCTTATTCGCCGGGGCTCCTTCGAAGGTCGCCTTGATATACGTTGCCTGCACGTTGCCATCCGCATCGCTGAGATCACCAATAGTGGCTCCGATGCCAAAGTATCGCGAGCTTTGTTCCGTCATGAACGTCTCAAATTCTTTCGGGTCAAAGTAGTTTGAGTGCGGATCCAGCGTGTGAAGCATCGAGTCAATCGACGATTTGACCACGTCGTTGTAATTGATCGTTTTTCCGCCGACGTAATTGTCCGCAATGACGGCGAGGGCCTCTTTCATCTGACTTTCGATCGCCTCGGACGTGACCGGTTTTGCCGAAGAACTCTTGCTCGGAATTTCTTTACGAACGGGCTCGACCTTGGCTGCTCTCGTGCCGGTCTGAGCAAATATCGTCGATGAAATGAGTAGAATTGTTAATAGTGCGGAAAGGCGTGTTTTGCTTTGCTTCACGTATGTAAGATCTCCCAAGGTAAACCTTTTAATGACAATTTTTCACAAAAAAAAGAATAACATCCATTTGAAGAAAAAGCGATGGATTTAGTTGCCTTAGAACCGGCACAGGAATGCAACTCCGCCAACTTTTTTCGAATCACGTATTACGGTACACTTTCAAAATCCGGTCTATAAGTTTTAAGGAGGATAATATGTTTCGAATTGCTTTACTGGTTGGAGTCTTAGCGTTATTCGTTTTGCCTGCGATTGCTCAAAGCGATCGTGCTAACGATCGGCCAAATGATCGGCGGGTTAGGATCACTAAGCACCTTAGGGTCGTGGTCCCGGAGGTGGCGAAAGGAAAAATAGCAAAATGGATAATTAAGTTGGCGGTAACTTTCCGTGACGACGGAACCATCGGTGAGGTCCGATGTGTCAATGACGATAACGAAGAAACCCAAAATCTGGTCAAATACGGAGTCGTACAGGCCGCGATTGACGGCGCGAAGAAGATCGAGTTTGAACCCGAGATCAAGGATGGAACAGCCATTACCGTTACAAAAATGGTCGAATATAGCTATACCACCTACTAAAAATGGCCAATCTGCTCGAAGTTAGTAATCTTAAAACCCATTTTCAGACAAAGGCAGGCCTCGTCAAATCCGTTGACAATGTCCGATTTACGATCGCGGAGGGTGAATTGCTTGGCCTTGTCGGCGAGTCGGGCTGCGGCAAATCTATCACCGCTCTTTCAATTATGCGGTTGATCTCGCCGCCGGGTAAGATCGTTGACGGTTCGATCAGGTTTAAGGGCGAGGAGCTGACGACCGCGACTGAGGAACGGATGCGTGAGATACGCGGTGACGACATCGCAATGATCTTTCAGGACCCGATGACGTCGCTTAACCCGGTATACACCGTTGGTGAGCAGATCGCTGAGGCTCTCAGGCTTCACAAGAAACTTAACCGAAAGCAAGCCTGGGCCGGGGCGATCGAGGCTATGAAAGAGGTTTCGATACCATCACCCGAACGGCGGGCGTCCGATTATCCGCATCAGCTTTCGGGTGGAATGCGCCAGCGTGTCATGATCGCGATGGCATTGGCGTGCGACCCGGAATTGTTGATCGCGGACGAACCGACTACTGCTCTTGACGTGACCATTCAGGCCCAGATACTTGAACTGTTAAATGAGCTACGCGTTTCGCGCAAGCTCGCTATCCTCTTGATCACGCATGACCTGGGAGTCGTCGCCGAGGTAGCAGACCGTGTTTGTGTCATGTACACCGGAAAGATCGTCGAGGAATCGGGCGTCGATGAGATATTTGCGAATCCAAAGCACCCGTACACCCAGGGATTGTTGCGGTCTGTGCCGAAACTGACCGAGATCGGCAGTGCCAAGGCCGAGCGGCTGAAAACGATCGAAGGCACCGTTCCCAGCCCGACAAATCTGCCCTTCGGCTGCCATTTTGCTCGGCGATGTGAGTATCGGTTGGATATGTGTTCGGAGGGTATTATTAGGCTTATCGAGCTTCCAAACGGCGCTAAAGTGCGTTGCGTTTTGCATGACGAGAAAAAGAAATTCAAGATCGGCCGCGAGAGAAGTCTTGCCGACCTCGCCGCCTAAGCTATGACCGCACCCGCGACAAAAACAGCCGAAAGCAGCATCGTCGAAGTCCGCAACCTCGTCAAACATTTTCCCGTCGATGGGAGCGATGACGTGGTCCAGGCGGTGGACAATGTTTCGTTTGATATTGTTGCCGGAGAGACGTTAGGCCTCGTCGGCGAATCGGGCTGTGGAAAATCGACGGTTGGGCGATGTCTATTGCGGCTGATCGAACCGACAAGCGGGGACGTTTTGTTCGAAGGTAATAATATTGTCGGGCTGCCAAACAAACAAATGCAAGGACTGCGTCGCGAGATGCAGATAATTTTTCAAGACCCTTACGCAAGTCTCAATCCGCGTCTCAGCGTTCGCTCAATAGTCTCCGAGCCGCTCAAGATACATCGAATCGGCAGCAAAGCAGAACAAAACGACCGCGTCGTCGACCTTCTGCAAAAGGTGGGTCTCGACCCGAAATACGCCGACCGCTACCCCCACGAATTTTCCGGCGGCCAGCGTCAGCGTATCGGTATCGCACGGGCCCTGGCCCTAAATCCAAAGCTTGTCATCTGTGACGAACCGGTCTCTGCTCTCGACGTGTCAGTTCAGGCCCAGGTCGTCAATCTGCTTCAGGATCTTCAACAGGAATTTGGGCTTACCTACTTGTTTATATCCCATGGTTTGGCGGTCGTCGAGCACATCTCCGACCGCGTCGCCGTAATGTACCTTGGCAAAATTGTCGAGATATGTATGGCCGAGGAATTGTACGAACACCCGCTCCACCCATATACAAAAGCTCTCCTATCGGCGATCCCGATACCCGATCCTACAAAGCGGCGCGACCGGATCGTCTTGACCGGTGACGTGCCAACCCCAATAAACCCACCCTCCGGCTGCCGTTTTCGAACCCGATGCCCGATCGCCATTGACGAATGCTCGGCCGTCGATCCGGAATTACGACAGATCAGGCCAGGGCATTTCGCGGCGTGCATCCGGGTCGAAGGTTACAACAATGCCACTGCCCCGCAAAAAGTTGAAACGACCACCGCAGAATTAGCGTAATATCGCTTGTAATACGATCTACAATTCACATCGACGTATATTGGCGGCAGTCTCGCCGTATTTTGTTGAAATTTAAGGAGAAAACATCATGGTTGATAACAATGAAGCCGAAATTCCTGCTCCGCCACCGGAGAAGCTTGTGGCTCCAGTCGAAGGGCCGCAGATGTCGGAGATCGCGGCCATTGGAAATGTCTTTATCGAGCCGGGAAAAGTTTTTGAAGACATGCGCCGTAAACCGCGATTTATCATAGCCGGTCTCTTGGTGCTGGTTTTCATTTCCGCATTTCAGGTAGCACTTGTTGAAAAATTGGGCTTGGAGAATATAGTCCGAGCCCGCATCGAAACAAGCAATCGAACCCGCGATCTGGATAAGGACGGGAAGGAAAAAATGGTTGCACAACAGTCAGGCCCGATTGTTAAATATGTTACCTATGTCGCGGTGCCGATCGTTGTGACAATAGTATTTCTGCTCGGCGGGTTGATCTATTTTTTAGGGTCTAACGCGATGGGTGGCACCGCAACATTCACGGGAGGCATGTCGGCGTGGGTCTATTCCAGCGTACCTCCGGCCCTAGTATATACAATTGGCAACCTTATCGTGCTCTTACTAAAATCGCCGGACGATATTGATCTCGCCACAAGCCAGGGCGGGCTTTTGAAGGCAAATCTCGGCTTTTTAGTGGATCGCAATACTATGCCGGCTATCGCTGCCTTGCTGAGTTCTTTCGACCTGTTTGCAATATGGGGGTGGGTTCTGGCCGCGATCGGATTGCAGAAAATTGCAAAGATCTCGTCAGGCGCCGCATGGGCCGTCGTTCTGATGCTCGGCCTGCTGGGTGTGATCGCTAAGGTCATCGGAGCTATATTCTTCTAAAATTATTCGTATCTCAGCGATTCGATCGGATCTAATCGGGCTGCTTTCCACGCGGGGAACAGCCCAAAAACCACACCTATAAGTACGCTCGCGCCAAAACCCAACGGCGGAGCCCACCATGGTACGTACGAGGGGAACACCAGCCTGATAAGAAACGTGATACCCCATCCTATTAAGAGACCCACAATCCCGCCAAACCCTGTCAGCGTCGCGGCTTCGATCAAAAACTGAAGCAAAATATCACTCTGTTTAGCACCGATAGCTTTACGAATGCCGATCTCGCGTGTCCGCTCGGTTACCGACACCAGCATTATATTCATCACTCCAATGCCGCCTATCATCAAGCCAACGGACGAGATCACGACCATTGCAAGAAATACTCCGCCGGTGATCGCCTTAAACTGATCGATCAGGCTGGCGGCCGTCTCCATCGCAAAATTGTTTTTATCGCCAGTCTTGACATGACGCCTGATACGCAGCAGATCCTGCACATCGTCCTTAGCGGTATCCAACTGATTTGGCTTTGCAACCGCCAGAATAAACAAGTCCTCTGCCGTTGGCTTAATTTTTAACGCTGTGCCGAGCGGCATATAAACGACATTCGACTGGTCGTTATTACCACCGCCACCGCCGAAAAGCTGTTCCCGCTTTTGTAGCACGCCGATCACGCGATATTCTTCGCCGCCGATGTTGAGCGTCTCACCAAGCGGTGAACCATACGGAAAATAGCTATCACGTACCGTGTCGCCGATAACGCAGACGTTTGCCTTCTCATCGCTCTCGCCGCTTGAGAACCATCGCCCATCGATCAGCACATCGCCGGGGGCCTTATCAACGTCGCTCGTCGTACCTTTTAGCTGTACCGACGTTGACGTCTTTCCGTTGCTGCCGGTCACGTTAACCTTTTGGCCAAAGAAATTATTCGAAATATCGAGATAGGGCACCGCGACTTCGATGGATTTTAAGTTAGAGATCGCCGCCGCGTCATCCATCGTCAATGGTTTTCGCATCCGCTCTTCGCGTGACGGGGCACTGGTGCGAATACCAATATCCATCTTGTAAAGAAATATCGACCGCGTCCCAAACGATTCGACCTGTTTTTCGACGGCTACATTGATGCCACTAATCAGCGAAGAGATCAGCATTACGGTGATGACACCCACCACGACGCCAACGATGGTCAAAAACGAGCGCAGCTTATTGCCCCTCAGCGTGTCGATCGCCATCTTAAAATTCTCGAAAAATGCTCCCGTCAAAAAGTTCATCGATGTTAATCTGCCCTCAAAGCCTCGATCGGATCAAGCCTTGCCGCCTTCCACGCCGGGAACAGTCCCGCCAAAATACCAACGCCGCCCGAAACTGCGATCGCGAAAAGGGCTGACCATAGGGGGATTCGAGTTTGGAAAACGAACGCAGTTATAATAAAGCCTAAGATCTCGGCGATTATCAGCCCTATCGTACCACCAAGTGCCGAGAGCGTTGCCGATTCCATCAGAAACTGTTTCAGGATGTCTGCCTGGCGGGCCCCAAGACTTTTGCGAATACCAATCTCCTTTGTTCGCTCGGTCACAGACACGAGCATGATGTTCATGATAACGATCGCCCCGACGAGCAATGCGATCGTCGGAACGGCAATAATAACGATGAATATCGGACCGAAAATAGCATCGCGGAGCTTCGCGATAGCGTCCGGCGTCAGTATTCCAAATGTGTCCTTTTCACCGAATTGCTGTTTTCGCTTGATCCTCAGCAGTGTCCTGACCTCTTCGACGGCGTCATTCATTAACTTGTCGTTTTTTGCGGTGACGACAAAGTACGGAGCCCGCTGATTTCGCAGTCCGCCAAAGGCGGCTCCAAATGTTTTGATCGGAAGCTCGACAAAATTATCCTGCGGCTGGCCAAACACCGTCCCTTTGGCGGTCTGTACACCAATAATTTTGTACGGGATTCCGGAGATATTTATTTCCTGACCGATGGCTCCGCCGCGCGGAAAGAATTTGTTGGCGACATCCGTTCCTACATAAGCAACGCGTGCGGAATTTTCATTTTCGGGTGTCGAAAAAAAGCGGCCCTCCGCAATATCCCTCTTTTCGATATCGGCTATCACCGGTTCGGATCCTGAGATGCTTACGCTGGTCAATGTCTCGCCGTTACGCTTTACGTCGCGGTTAGTATTGCCGGCCTTGGCTCCGATCCTGTCTATCAGTTGGGCATGGTCGCGTATAAAATCACGCTCGCCAAAGGTCAGATCCTTGTTCCGCCGCTGAGCCGCCGCTATTGTGTCCGAATCCTTGAAATCGTCAAAGCTAAATCTGCGGATCGTAAAAGAATTCGACCCGATACCCGCGATCTTTTCATCGACATACGAATTAAACCCTTGTAACAGCGACAGTACAACCATGAACGCCGTCACCCCGATGATCATTCCCAGCAATGTGAGGAAAGACCTGAGCTTATGGGCCCATATCGCGGAAAATGCCAATTTGATAGTTTCGGAGAAATTCATCTGCTAACAGCTAATCGAAAAGTAAGTGTGCCTTACGACGAAAGACGCTCAAAAGTTTCCGGCCGGCCCAGTCAGAAAGGGTTTTACAAAAGCGGTTCACTTTTGCTAACCAGCTTCCACACCGCCACCAAATGAGCAAAAAGAACCGACGGCACAATTATCGCCGGCAACCAGAGATATGGAAAATACATAACCGCACGGTTGGGTTGGTCGAACGCGATCTGCTGGATGGGCGACGGCAACGCCAGGATCGCGATTGACACAATGTTTGCCAGCAATACCAATCCGATCACGTTAAAGGCGATCAGCATCCACCGGTTAGCGTTGCCGCCGCGAAACGCCGCGAAATAAAGGACGATAGCCAAAACGCCGGAAACTATATCAAAATTTCGCCCCTCAAACGTCATCACTTGAGGGATCTGTTTGCCGGCTGCAAGCCAGTAAAGAGTCAGCTCGACCGGAATTCGCACGACATGGATCGACGTCAGCAGCCGCAGCGGGATCCGCTCGATAAAACTCGACCGAAAGAAAATAAAATAAACAACGATCATTAAGACAGCAGGAAGAACGGCAAAAAGAGCAACACGCGGTGGCACAGTGGTCTCATTTAAATAGAAACCGCCGATGGATATCACCGCCTGAAAAATAAGCCAGAGCGGGATCAGGAAAATTAATATTTGAGAGGGAAGCGACCTCGTTCCCACCGTTCTGACAGCCTGTGTCAAAAACGCTGCCGTCGCGAAAGTCGTCAGTATGAAAACGATCGGAACATAGGTCGGGACGTTGTCCATTATTTGAGGCGTTCGTCCTTTTCGATAAGGCCGTCGCGAATCGTAATCACACGATGAGCACGTGCGGCAATGTCCCGCTCGTGGGTAACGAGGATGATCGTGTTGCCTTCTTCGTGCAGCTTTTCGAATAGGTGCATGATCTCAATGCTCGTTTTCGAGTCGAGAGCACCCGTCGGTTCGTCGGCCAAAAGGATTGAGGGATGATTTACAAGCGCACGGGCGATGGCAACGCGCTGACGCTGCCCGCCGGAGAGTTCGTTGGGGCGATGCATTACCCGGTCACCAAGCTCGACCGACGCGAGCGCCGCCTGGGCCTGATCGTGGCGTTCACCGGCACGCATACCGGCATAGATAAGCGGAAGCTCGACATTGTGCAAGGCCGTCGCCCGGGCAAGCAGGTTAAATGTCTGAAAAACAAACCCGATCTCTTTGTTTCGAATGCGAGCCAGTTCATCATCGGTCATGTCGGAAACAAGATGGCCGTTTATCCAGTATTCGCCCTTGGTCGGTGAGTCAAGGCATCCGATGAGATTCATCAACGTCGACTTTCCCGACCCCGAAGGGCCGATGATGGCAAGATATTCGTTCCTTTTCACCTCAAAAGAAACGTCTCGGAGCGCATGCAATTCTTCCGTGCCCATTTGGTAGGTCTTCCAAATGTTCTTCATGCTGATCAGGGCTTCGCCGCCCGATACCGGGGGCACGCCCGCCGCTTTGCCGTTTCCGTTTTCTTCATCCATAAATCTGTACATCGCGTCAGTAGTCAGCAATCAGCAGTCGGCGATCAGCAGAAACCATGAAATCGCCTAGACCGACTGTCTTCCAGTCTCCTCGCTGAGATCTGAGTGCTGAGTGCCGACTGCTATGAAGCCTTATTCGCCGCCTCACCCTCTTTCTTGACCTGTTTTTTGACGACCGCGCCATCTTTGAGGGTATTTAGCACGCGGCTCGGGCCGGTAATGACCTCGTCGCCCTCTTTCAGGCCGCTCAGGATCTGGCGGTCGGATTCGCCGATAATCCCGGTTTCGACCTCGACGAACTTCGCTTTTTTGCCGTCCAGGATGTAAACGCCGGTAACATTTTTGGGCTTGTCTGCCGTTGGCGGTGTGTCGCCCTGAATGGTCGGTGCCGGCGATGCGTCCGGCTTCTTTTCGATGACCGCCTGCAAGGGAACAGCGATAACGTCGTTAACAATCTTGGTCGTGATCTCAGCGGTTGCGCTCATGCCGGGTCGGAGGCCGGTTTTTATTTCATCGGGAAGACCTGTGAGTTCGATGACCACACGGAATTCTTTTGCTTCCTGGACGTTAATGTTGGTCGAGAGCCCGCCGCTCGTCTGCGATTTTCCAACCGCAAGCGGCGTTTTCTGAGTGACTTCGCCGGCGATCTCTTTGTCGCCAAAGGCGTCAACCTTGATCTTGGCCTTTTGCCCGACCGCCACCTTATCGATCGAGGTTTCGTCGACTTTCACCTCTACATTGACGGTCGACATATCGGCGATCGTTAACAGAGCGGTGGTCGATAGTCCCGCAACGGCAAATGTACCGACCTTTGACGGAATTTCCGCAATGATGCCGTTTATCGGGGCGACCTGCATGGTCTTGTCACGCTGATTGCGCTGGCCGCGGAGGACCGCGCCTTGCTGGCTTGCACGCGATTGGTTGGCGGAAACATTCAAATTTGCGGTATCGACGCCACGACGAGCGTCGCGGACGGCGACTGCCTGTTGGGCAAGCCGCGTGTTTGCATCCTTGACGGCAAGCGTCTGTGATTTCAGTCTCGACTGAACGTTACGCAGAGCGATCTCGGCCTGATCGACTTTGTCCTTGGCATCGTCATATGACGCCCGAGATGATACTCCGGATTCGAAAAGCTGTGCGGTGCGGGTAAGTTCGCGTTTGGCAATCGCGACATTTTTGGTTTCGCGATCGACATCCGTCTGCGAAGCCTCGACCGCCTGACGTGCGGAATCGACCGCAACCTGGGCCACGTTAGCCTGCTGCTGCGCCGAAGCAAGCTGGTTCTGCGCTGCCGTCACCTGTGACTGTGAAACGCGTATCTCATCCTGCGCATTCTGAAACGCGGCAACCTGGGCATCGGTGTTCGCCTGTAGCTGATTAGGGTCGAGACGCACCAGCGGCTGGCCCTTTGTGACATGGTCACCCTCTTTAACATATATTTCCTCGATCCGGCCCTGTACCTCACTCGTCACGTTCTGAAACTGGATCGGCCGCACCTCGCCCGACGACGTCACCGTCGAACGCAGTTCCTTACGCGTTTCGACCTTAACAACCGTCACCTCCGGCGTGTCGGTCCGCGTTGCAAAAATACTTGCGACAATAATAATAACCAGCAGCAGGCCAACCCCGCCAAAAATAATGATCTTCTTATTACGGCTCAATGCCATAGATTTTCAGTCCCTCTCAGCGAAAAAAGTGTCTCTTTATTCAGAGTATAGCGAAATGCTAATGCCTTGTCGTATCAAGCCACTACTACGACAGAATTTTGGGCTTAGTTTCAAAAAAGTGCGGGCATGAAAAAGCGAGCCAATGGTCGGCTCGCTTTTTCCGTGTCATTGCAGCGTTTGTTTATTGTGTACGAAGGAAAACATCCCACGCCCACCGGTCGGCTTGTGCCCCGTGGACATCCTCAATCTTTGCCCGATATCTGAATTGATTACCGTATTGGTCAATCCGCCTCGACTCCTTGTATTTGAGGTCAATCTCGGCCAAACCAAGTTGATTAAGTGTCTTCAACTCGTTTGGTTCCGAGATGCCGTTATGATTAACATCTTGCCAGAGCCTGAGTTGTGAAAAAACAAGGTCAGCATTTGTAATCACACCGTCCCAGTTACCACCATTTGCCGCTTTATCAAATTCAGCTAGAGCCAAAAAACCATTTTTCTCGACCCCGGGTGATGGAATAGGTTGGTCGGTGAAATTTCCAAAAAGCTCATTGCCATTATCTATCGTCCCATTACCGTTTCTATCAAGTGTAAGCCAAGCATCGTCCGAATTAGCTGGCGTCCAAGATAGCTTTTCTTTAACGCCATTTCTGTCAAGGTCAAAGTTCACCCCATTTTGGTTGTTCGTCAAGTCAAATCCATTTCCTGCAACGTCGACGAGAATCGGAGAGTTTGGCGGGTCATTAACACCTCCGTCACCAGTATCGTGTGGCGTATAAACACCACTCCCCCCCATACTACTTGTACGATCCGAACCCCAATTGCCGGTATTTCCATAACCTAGATTTCCCAACGAAACACCGTCAGTGCCCTTATGGGGAGATGAATTGGGGCAGTCGATTGTGCTGCCCGGAATACCTCCATCACCTGGTATACCAATTGCCCCGGGAAACCCTGCGTCTCCCCAGTGACCACCTGTTCCACCGTGACCACCATCCGTGTTAGTCAGAATGCTTCCCCCGAAATTTGTTGGTCTGTAGATATCTATATTCTTACCATTTCCTGGATCACCCCCGTCACCACCTGTACCGCCGTCTCCACCTTTTCCTCCCTTTCCGCCGTTGCCCCCAGCACCACCGTTGCCAGCAATTCCTTGATAACATACTCCGGGACCGCCATTCCCGCCGTTAGCTCCGCGGCCTCCGGTACCGCCAATCCCACCTCTACCGCCTGGTCCGCCATCTCCGCCTTTCGCCGAATAAATATGGGTTCCTCCGATGCCGGTAATATGGTCTTCAATAGCACTGCTCGCATCACAACCCCGAGCGCCTTTTTCACCGTTAGCATTTGGAGTGCCCGCTAGATCACCATTTTCACCATGGTGTGCGTCCGTTCCGCTTTGATGGCTAAGAAATCCCGGAGGACCATCCGCAGCCGGATTCGGTACGCCGTCAACGCCAGTCGCCCCTGGAGGTCCCTGTGATGTCTGTACAGTCTGACTGCAGCCATCCGTGTTTTGATCATAAGGTTGAACAGATATTTTAGACATAGTGTCTGAAGGGTCTGGTTTAGCAATCCGCTCTGCCCCGCTAAGTCCGCTGACATCTATGGTAAAAGTAAAATTATCTTCCAGGACTTTTGGAACAAAGCCTTTCAAAGGGTCGGAATTTGAGAAGGCAACATTTCTGAAAACCCCCTCACGTTGCTGAATTTTAACTGCCGTCTCTAAGCTTGTTCCAAGGACTCCTTTCTCCCTAACAGGAAATATATATATACTATTATGTCCTAGGTTGCCTTTTAATAAGACATTGCGGCCTTCAAAGATGACTCTGTTCGCCAGTATTAAGGTATCGCCGACAATTTGAACTTTTTCGGGAAAATATAAAGTATCACCCATGATCAGTCCGCTTACCTTATCTCCCATGCGACGTGTGACCTGCATTTCTGGTATCGTTGCAAAGACAGGAGCTAGAAGGTCTTGCCAATTCCTTTCATGGAGCATATCAGCGTCAAAGGGCAACTGTTTCTCGCTCAGTAAACGCCTCGCGGGCTGAAAATCCTCAAATCGTTGTTCCGGAGTTACAACCGGTCGAGTGCGGATAGATCGCTGCGCTACTAACACTGAGCCAGGGGATTGGAAACTCACGCTCGTTAGAACGAGTATGAGGGACCGGGAAAATCTAACGCCAAATGTTAAAAAGTCGTGGGCATACATGGTGTTTCTCCTTTCTGCTCTCGCGGGAGAGCGGGAACGTCGTTCGACAGAAAGGTTGTTTGGTCGGTATGAAAGGCTAAACAACCGGGGATCGTTGCAAAAAAGTAAATCGATATTACTTTTTCTCAAAATATACCTGTCTTAATTTTTTGTCAAGGACAAAAGGCCCTGTAAAGGATAGATTTGTATTCCTACTTTTGCGCACTCATCGCCCAACGAACGAACTTGGCTCATTTGACGTAAACCTACACTAGAATTACGATTTACGAACAAACGATAGACTGGTAGAATTATTATTTGTTTAATTGATATAACTTTGCCGGATATGGTGAGCTATAAACCGTCATGATTAAATGCCCGACATGCAGCACGTCCAATCTCGACACCTCGCGGTTTTGTGACGAGTGCGGCTCCAGACTGGCCACGGCACCGCAGCCGACCGACCCGCAGCCGCCGGCGTATGTGCCGCCGCAGGTTGAGGTTTCGTCCGGGAGGATCAGCCACGCGACATCGGTCGATATACGGCCCGCGGTCTTTGCGTTTGAGGAATCCGCCGTCTCCGCCGAAAACGTGGAGAATCGTAATAGCGTGGCCCATGCGATCCTGGTGATCGAACGCGGCGACGCGCCGGGGACCGAGTTTAAGTTAGTAAACGACGAATCGACCATCGGGCGTTGGGATGCGGACAACGGCGTTTTT
>JANYIL010000197.1 GCA_025362075.1 Chloracidobacterium sp. | reverse complement strand
CGTAAGCAAGGGCGATACAAACAACGCCCGTGTATATCGCCCTTGCTTACGCGCGGGCCCAGCGCATTTTTCACAGCGGCGTGCTCCGGTCGCCGCCGCAAGAAATAACTGCAACAAAATGGAAAAAAAGCAGAATTTTGGAGTTTTAGGCAGTCGTCCGATCAAATTAGCATTTGTTATTACCCGCTCCGACTATATAACCCTTTATTATACAAAGGGTTGAAAAAGCCGATAAAACCAGCCCAAGCCGTGGCTTTCAACTTGCATCAATAAACCTCGAAAAGCTGTTCGAAATTTTAATTGTTCAGCGAACCTTGAACAAAAACAAATAACTTCTTGAGGAGGAAGGCAAATGATTAACAGACTACTAACAGTAGTCTCGGTCTTGGCGTTTGCGATTTGTCTAGGCACTACGGTGTTTGGGCAGGCGACAACCGGTTCGATCGAGGGTACCGTAAAAGACCCCAAGGGAGCAGTAATCCCCGGGGCCAGCGTCACGGCGCGTGGCGAAAGCGTTGGTTTTAACAAAACCGTTCAAACCAACAAAGAAGGATTTTATCAATTTGTACAGGTCCCGGCGGGAACGTACAAGATCACCGTCGCACCGATCAGCGGCTTTGCGACGGCCATGGTGGACGGTTTTGTGGCGATCGAAAAAACGACGACCACGGACATCAATCTTGGCATAGGCGGCAGCGTCAATGTGGTTCAGGTCGAAGGCGACCCTCTGGGCGTTGCTATTGACACAAGCGATAGTAAGGTACAGACCACTATCACCCGAGCGTTGATCGATAAACTTCCCACAGGGGCGTCGTTTACCTCGCTTTTGAAAATTTCACCGGGAACCAGGCCGGAACCTCTTTCGGGCGGATTCCAGGTTGACGGTGCATCTGGTTCGGAAAACACTTTCATCATTGACGGCCAGCCAATGGAAAATTTCAGGACCGGCACGCTCAATGGCCAAAACAACATCCCGACCTCGCTGGTTTCTGAAATTCAGATCAAAACCGGCGGTTTCGAAGCCGAGCACGGCGGTGCATCGGGCGGCGTTATCGTGGTTGCGACAAAATCGGGTTCGGACACGTTTCATGGCGAGGTCGGTACGTCGTTCGAAGACAGCAAGCTGCAACCGGGACCGAGATTTGCCCTCCAGCGGTTTGTCTCGAGCAGTAGCAGCCAGGCGGCGATCGATGCAAATCCACAGTATCTGTTCGCGATCAGGCAGCCAAGGGATGCGTACTTGAATACCTATCCCAATGCGACATTGGGCGGCCCGTTAGTTAAGAGCCATGTATGGTTTTTTGGCATCTTTGCTCCGCAGATATTTGGAACGAGCCGCACCTCGAATTTTTACAATGCGGTCGCAAATTCGAATTTTTCGACCGGCTCTCTGGTGCTGACCCCAAGAGTCGCTACTGCATCACAAGCAAGTGTACCGCTAGGTTCAGTGCTGGATCCGATCAGATATAACACAAAAGTCAGACAAAACTATGCCTATGGCCGCGTTGATATGGCATTTTTTGATAAGCTGCGAGGCACGATCTCGTATTTGTGGAATCCGTCGCAAACGCGAGGGCTTGTCCGTAACATTGCAGTTTCGCAGGCTAACCCGGTGGATGTAAAATACAACGGGATTTTTTATACTGACGGGGAATATTCCAAGCTCCAGGGGGGGCGCACAAACGCAGATACATTGAATTTCTCGGGCACCTATACGCCGACGAGCAAGATGGTAATTAATGGCCGCTATGGTCACACTTTCCTTAATGAAAAAGGAAACCCGTATGCGATCGCAAACGTTGTCCGCTACGTCTGCGGCGGATCGACGGGTTCATATTCGACTATCGCGACGGGCTGTCCGGGTGGTAACGGTTTCCAGAATGTCACTACCAACTCGATCACAACATTCGATATCTCGATCAAGAACGAATATAACCTTGACGCCAGCTACTATGTTGCGGACTGGGCCGGCAAGCATGAGTTCAAGGGTGGTTATACAAACGGCAGGACAGAGAACCGCGTCCAGGCGGGTTTTTCAGGCACGGGTATTGTTACACTCTTTTACGGCCAGGACTATGCCCAGGCAAATACGGGCGTTAGCCTTCCATGTGCATTGGGCACCGCCTCATGCCTTGGTGTAGGAACGCTAAACAGAACCGGAGCAAAAGGTGTCGCTAAAAATAGATACCAGGCTGTATTCTTCCAGGATAAATGGCAGCCGTCGGCACGTCTCACTTTAAATCTGGGTCTCAGGGACGAAAATGAAGATTTGCCCGCATATAACGTGGGCTTTACCATCGGTGGTTCGAAAATTCCGCCCATTCACCAGGGCTGGAAACGGAAACTGGCCCCGCGCCTTGGCGGGGCGTATGACCTGACCGGTGATGGCAAGACCAAGATTTATGCCAGCTACGGGTGGTTTTATGACCGTATGAGATTTGAGCTGCCCCGCGGGTTGTTTGGCGGCAATTTCTTCCGCGTCGATTATTTCCCGATCACAGCGGCGCATCCAAACTACGATTACTATACGCCGAGCGTTGTTTTGGGTACTTTTACCGACCCTCCGGGCGGCGGAAATCCGTCGACCACGGGCGGAATCAGCCAGCTTCAGCGGGATTTTCGTGTCCCGTCAAACCTGACCGCGGCTCAGCAAACGGCACTCGGACTACCGGTAACGGGTATCGATCCTAATCTGAAATCGTGGCGTCAGAACGAAATGACGTTCGGCATGGAACGCGAATTGAGCAGGACTTACGTCTTGGGAGTTCGTTACACTCGTAAGAATGTTGCCAAGGCGATCGAAGATCATGCCATCCTCGGTCTTAACGAATCGGAAAACTATCCGATCGGTAATCCCGGCGAAGGCCTGGATCTGAAACTCGACCTTGCGGCCGGAACGGTAAAATCGGCCATACCCCAGCGTGTTTACAACGTCGTTGAGGTGGTGTTTACAAAACGCCTCTCAAACAACTACTTTTATAGTGCAAACTATACATGGAGCCGCTTGTTTGGAAACTATTCGGGTCTCGCAAGTTCCGACGAATCGGGCAGAACCAGCCCGAGCGTCGATCGATTCTTTGACTATCCGATCAATGGATTTACCGCTACCGGCCAGCCTGACAACGGGCTGCTGGCGACCGACCGGACGCATACCTTTAAGTCGTATGGCGGTTATACATGGAATTGGTGGGGAAGCAAGACAAATTCGACCGATTTCTCGTTCTTCGAGACGATCCTACAGGGGACCCCGCAGACAACGTTTATTAGCGTTGTTGCTACCTCGATCCCGCTTTCAAAACGGGGCGATCTGGGCAGAACTCCTGTCTTCTGGCAGACGGATCTCGGAATGTCGCACCGTTATAAATTTGGTAGGGACAACCGCCTGTCATTGGTGGCTGACATAAACGTTACAAACGCGTTAAACAACAACACCGTCATCGGCCTCGGCACTTCCCGGTATAGAGTGACTAACGCGATCGCCGCGACGGATATTGATCCCACCTATAACGCTTCGACGCAAACGCTGATTCCGATCCTAAACAAGATCATTCTTGGCCAGATCGGTACGCAGCTTTCGCAGCTTGAAAATGGCGGACTTCCCAGCCTGGCTGGAAGATCAAACCCTAAGAACGCACTTTACGGAAAGCCACAGTCTTATCAGGCGGCACGTAATGTTAGATTTGGTTTCCGTTTAATTTTCTAACTTAAACTGATCCCATGATCCTTTCGAGGCCGTCTGAAAAGGCGGCCTCCTTTTTATTTTGAAGTGGTTAGATCAGGATTGTTTGGCCACCCGCAATTTGGAGATCAGGTCCCGGATCTCCTTTTTGTCGGCGGCCTCCGGCGAGATCTTCAAAAACAGCTCAAGCTCATCAGCCGCTTCTTTGTTACGGTTGAGCCTGTTGAAGAGCAGGGCCAATTGCCAGTGGATCTCGGCGTTTGGATTTTTTGCGATCGATAGTGCCTTTTTCAGTTCTTTTTCCGATTCCGCAAAACTACCGCCTATTCGCAAAAGCGTACCGTAAAGCACACGTGCCTCAACCGAATTTGCGCGGATCACGGTACACGCCTCGACCGCCTTCGTCGCGGCGGGTATTTGATTTAACTGATAAAAGGCAAAGCCGAGGGCGTAGTAGCTCGAGTAGCTGCGGGCGTTTAGATCGATCGCCCGGAGCAAATATGGATACGCTTTTTCATAGTTTTTCCGAATTACATGCTCCTTACCCAGACGGCTAAGGGCGTCGAAATAGTAAGGTGAGATCTCGATTGCTTTCTCGAGGTCCGCAAGGCCACGCTCGTCTTTCTTATCCAGACGTTCGACCGCAGACTTGTAGAGCTTTCGGGCGTCGGCGGATATGTCCTGCACAAATACTGCTTCGGGCGATGTCTGATCAACGATATTTGCGGCACGTTTATCGACGCGCAGATACACTTCGACAAACTGAATGTCATCATTCTGCCCGGAAACCGACTGGGTAAACTGAATATCCTTAGTTTGTTCGAGAAAGTTCTTGCCCGAAGGCAGCACCCTCAGCCTGAACGACCCGGCGGAGAGGCCGGCGAACGAAAAACGTCCTGTTGTCGTGGCCTTTCTGGTCGAGAGCGGCGACCCGACCTCGTTTAATAGCTCAACATACATATCGCCAACCGGATGCCGCTCTTCGTCGAATAACTGGCCTTCGATCCGGTTGAGGAATAGAGGAAAAGCGGCGAAAACGTCAGGTTTCGAAACAAACAGGAGCGTGACTGATAAGCAAAAAACACAAAATATGTATTGCACGATCTCTACCTCATGAGACGTCGGTTACGTCTATCAGATGCCCCATTTTCTCTTTTTTTGTCCGCATATAATGCGCTGCGGGCTGTTCCGCATGGACCTCGATCGGAACGCGTTCGACGATTCGTAATCCCGCACGTTCGAGGGCGGCTAATTTGTCTGGATTATTTGAAATGACCTTGACCTTGCACAGGCCCATGTCGAACAGTATCTCGGCACACTGCTGATAGTTGCGGGCGTCGGCGGCGAAGCCAAGTTCTTCGTTGGCCTCGACGGTGTCGGCGCCTTCGTCCTGGAGCGCGTAGGCCCGGATTTTGTTGAGAATGCCGATACCCCGGCCCTCTTGTTGCTGATAGACAATTGCCCCGCGGCCCTCGGCCTCGATCATCTCCATCGCCTTGTGCAGCTGCGGGCCGCAATCGCATTTGATCGAGCCAAACACATCACCCGTCAGGCATTGAGAGTGGATGCGGACGAGCGTCGGCACCTCGCCATCCATTTCGCCTTTGTACAGGACGACGTACTCTTCGTCGCTGATTAGCGAGCGGTAACCAGCGATCCGAAAATCACCGCGTTTTGTGGGCAGCTTTGCCGTCGCG
>JANYIL010000187.1 GCA_025362075.1 Chloracidobacterium sp. | reverse complement strand
TCGCGCACAGAATCACTTCGCACTGGTAGAGCAGATTCATCAAAAACGTGCCTAAACGTCCGGCTGTCCCGTCATCGGGCCGTGAATCGTACGTTTCGGAAACGCTGCGGGCGATCGGCAATATGATACCGCCCGAACGTGCGCCGGTCGATGGTATGAACGATGCGAGTATAAAATCTGTAAAAACGAGAGCGTAGCCGATACCGATGGTCTTGCGGCCGATCAGGCGGACAAATATCAAAGCGATGCGGTGTCCCAGACCAGTCTTTATCATCGCCCGCGAGATAAAAAAAGCGGCGAGGACGAGCCAGACATATTTGTCGGCGTAGCCGCTCAGCGCTTTTTCTATTGGCAGCGCTCGAAAAATGGCGACCGCCACGACGCCAAGCAAAACCATAGCGCTCCCGGTCATCGGCTGAACGATCGAGCCAATGATCGTGGCAATAAAAATCGCCAGCAGAGTCCACGCCTCGCGCGTCACGCCCTCAGGACGCGGAATCAATGCGATCACGAGTCCGCACCCGAGGACGATCAGCCATTTTACGAGCTTGCTATTCATAATAAGGCATAAAAATATGCCACAGAGTTCACAGCGAATTCAGAGCAAAACTAACTCTGCAAACTCTGTGCTCTCTGTGGCAGAGATAACTATCGCCCCCTATATTCGTAGGGCGATCACATGGTTCCTGCTTTACCGTGCATATAGGTGAAATACCAGATCGTAATTCCGATCCAGATCACCAGATTAGCCAACGAAAGGATTAGGCCCATGTTCCGTGTTTTTGCGTTGCGGCCAGCGTTCCGGTCACCTTTTCCGTACATAAGTACGCCAACCAGAACACCTGTGATGCCCCAGGCAAACAATCTAATGCCTAGATTGAACGGGATGTCCGATTTCAGATCCATCAGATACGGGACCTGGTATATCGTCAATGCAATTGCAAGTACGATCGCCAGAATGGCAGCGATCGGCGGCTTGTAGGTTGACTCGGTCACATCGCCGCCACGCTCTTCCTCGATGCCTAGTTTGCTGTGGTTATAGCTGTATGCAAAGTAGATTACGAGTCCGATGGCCATCCAGTCGATCAGTCGGATCCAAGTATCGAGCGGCAAGCTGTTCATCAGATATGCTGCCGAGACAACGGTTGCAATCGGGATGAACGGCGAAAGAGGCACCTTGAAAGGGCGATGGAGCGCCGGATTCGACGATCTCAAAATAATAATGCCCGTACCAACGATCACAAACGCAAAGAGCGTTCCGATACTGACTAGTTCGCCAAGTAGGCTAATCGGCACAAAACCCGCCAGGATAGCAACGATAGTGCCGGTAATTGCAGTGGTAACATGCGGCGTTTGGAATTTTGGATGGATCTTGGCCGCCCAAGCCGGAAGCAAGCCATCCTTCGACATCGAGTAAAAAACTCGCGGCTGGCCCATCGTCATAACGACCATTGTCGAGCTCAGACCGAGAACGGCACCGACCTTAATAATCGTCGGGAAAGCGTAAAGGATAGTTCCCATCGTTGTTCCCTGCGCTTGTTTGAGAGCGGCGTCGATAGCAACCGCGATCGGAGCGGCTGCATTTGTAAGCATCTTGTAATCAACCAAACCGACCATGATTCCGGCTACCAAAATGTACAGAACGGTACAGATTGCAAGAGAACCAAGGATACCGATAGGCATATCACGCTGTGGATTTTTTGCTTCCTGCGAAGCGGTCGAAACCGCGTCAAAACCAATGTAGGCAAAGAAGATAACGGCGGCTCCGGTCACAACACCGCTAAATCCATACGGCATAAATTGAGCACATCCCGGTGCTCCAACGGTGCAGCCGATGCCAATATTGTTTGTATTAACATACCCGACGCCCGCGACTATAAAGAGAACGACGACCAGCACCTTGACCATCACGATGATCGTATTAAAGCTCGCCGACTCTTTGATACCGCGAATAAGCAGCATTGTAACTGCGACCGCGATCAATGCCGCCGGCAGATTGAAAACACCTGTACCGATCAGCGTCCCATCCGCGGCCTTTATCTCCATTCCGGGAGGTGCGGCGAGGGCCAGCGGGAAATTTATGTGCAGCGTATCTCTAAACAGGCTCACCACATATCCCGACCAACCGACAGCAACGGTAGCTGCTCCGAAAGCATATTCGAGAATAAGGTCCCAGCCGATGATCCAGGCGACAAATTCGCCCAGTGTTCCGTAACCATAAGCATATGCAGAACCAGAGATCGGAACGCTGGCCGCAAATTCCGAATAGCAAAGAGCGGCAAATGCGCTGACAATGCCAGCCAGTACCATTGAGATAATAACGGCCGGCCCGGCGTGTTTACCGGCCGCCTGGCCCGTCAGAACAAAAATTCCAGTTCCGATGATCCCACCGATGCCGAGCATGGTCAGATCAAGCGCACTCAATGTTTTCTTGAATGTATGTGAACCGACCTCTTCGGCCTCGGCGATGATCTTTGAAATTGGTTTAGTCGCGAAAAGTGACATGAAAACCTCCTAAAGTTTGATTTAATTATGATTCCTGTTCCTGTCAGCCGATTCCATCGGCTCTGCCGTCACAGATGGAAGACTTATTTCGAGACTTCCATATTGATGCCAATTTCGTGCTCGACGGCGTCATTAATAAATTGATTCAAGGTCTTTCCTTTGATGAGGGCCAGTCTGTTGGCCTTTTTATGGATTTCGGGCTTAAGTCTAATGTTCAAACTGCCCCGATATGTTTTCTCCGGCTGTTTACCGGCGGCACGCGCAATTTCAAGATAATCATGAACGGCTTCGTGAAATGCTTGTTTTAGTTGGGGAACACTCTGGCCTTCGAATGTGACAAGATCGTCAATACCTTCGATCTTGCCAAAAAAAACTTCGTCCGACTCACTGTAGTGAACACTGCCAACGTATTCTTTATAGATAATTACATCTTTCATGATATTATCCCCCGATTTTTCAACTCCTCGTAAATCTGTTCGAGAGCGTAGGACTTTACGATGTTGCCAGGATGCGGCTTATGCAATCGAATGATGTGTTTCGATTCCTGATTTACAAACGCAACCCGGGAACCTGATGTTTTCCCTTTTCCCAATTCGTCGTAACCCAGACCAGCCAGAAATCTCCTTAGTTCGTCATACGTAAAGTCTTTCGGCAAACGTAAAAATCGTTCAAGAAGTTTTTTGTGACGACTCACGTAATAAGTATAACGCCACTATCCGTTAGTGGCAACGAATTTTAATAGAGCGAGACGTTAGTAACTCCGTCTGTTTGAGTAGCGTCTGCCAAATCATTTAGCCTTTGCGTCTGTCAAATCCGTCTTTTCGGCCATACTTTTCCAAATAAAATAAACGGGCACTCCTGTAAGGACGATAAGCAGGCCGGGCCAGGTCGCGGTTGTTTGGTAAACAAACAGGACAACGAGAATGACCGACGCTCCGACAACATACAGAGCAGGAACTATTGGATAACCAAATGCTTTATACGGACGCTCAGCATCGGGTTGTTTCATCCTGAGAACAAAAATTCCGATGATCGTCAGGATATAAAAGATCAAAGCGGCTGAAATTACGTAGGTCAGAAGGTCGCCGTAAAGGTTGCCATACGATATTTTGCCGTCGGCCGCGGTCTTTACCGTTTTGGGCAATACATAGAAAGCAGCCCAGATGCCCTGAATGACCAAACCCCACGCGGGGACGCTGTTTTTATTCAATTCGCCTGCGGATTTAAAGAAAAGGCCGTCCTTAGCCATCGCGTAATAGGCTCTGGCACCAGACAGAATTAGGCCGTTATTACAACCAAACGTCGAAACGATGATCGCAATCGCCATGATCGCTGCACCTGCTCCGGGAAAAATCACGTCCGCTGTCGCCGTCGCAACGCGGTCGGACGCTACTTTTTGAATATCTTCAAATCGTAGAGTCACCAGATATGCCACATTCGCAAGTAAATAAAGGGTTATCACGAGACCCGTACCTAATGCGAGCGAGAGCGGAATGTTTCGCTTCGGGTCTTTGACCTCGCCGGCGGTAAACGTGATGCTGTTCCACGCGTCAGCCGAGAAGAGCGAATTTGTCTGGGCCACGCAGATGCCGACAAACAATCCGAATCCCGCCGCCGCCGTCAGGCCGCCGCCCACGTCCTGCAATCCGCCGCGAACGCCCCACATGTTGCCGAAATTTACCGCCGCAATGTCTCCATGCCATGCGAGGCCGACGATTATCCCAAGCACGATCAACGCAATAAGTGACCCGGTTTTTGCAAAGGTGAATGTATTTTGGACAAACTTGCCGATCTTTAGGCCCCGCGTATTCATCCACGTCAGAAACGCGATCATAACAATACCGACGATCTGGGCCGTCGAAAGTGAAAAAGCGTAGCTCGTCGAGCCAAGACGGATCGGTTCGATGAGGTAATTTGTCTCGGAGATCGACGGGAAGAGTACGCCGCTGTAGCGTCCAAAGCCTACCGCTACCGCTGCTATGGTGGCTGTCTGAATGACAAGAAAATATGTCCAGCCGTAAAGAAAGCCCCAAAAAGGCGAAAAAGCTTCACGAAGATAAACGTATTGCCCGCCCGCCTTTGGCATCATCGCGGCAAGCTCGCCGTACGATAAAGCTCCGATCATTGTCAGCAATCCGGTAACAATCCAGACAACCAGCAGCCAGCCCGGAGAACCAACCTGACGGGATATGTCGGCCGAGACAATAAAAATGCCCGAACCGATCATCGATCCGGCGACTATCATCGTCGAATCAAGCAGCCCAAGCCCGCGTATAAAGCCTTCTTTAGTTTCTTCCATTTCCGATGGCTCAGTTGCCATAGTTTTGTCAGAACCACCTGCGATAGCGGGTGGTTGAACGCGGGATCAAGATGTACCAGGCGTCACTCGAATCCGATCTTCAACCAACCGCTGCCGCGGACGGTTCTGACTTTTGACGTTGGCGAGATAATCGTAGGTGTTATTATACTTTTATTACAAAAACTGTCGAGTGCATGACGCGCATTTTGAATCGCATTTGACTAATTTCAAGCTAATTATGGTTAGTGCAGCTAATAGACTGGGCGACATGCCCGCAGATGAGTTTCGTAAATATGGTTACGAGGTCGTGGACTGGATCGCCAATTATTTCGAACACATCGAGGAATATCCCGTGTTGTCGCAAGTCCAGCCGGATTGGCTAAAAAACCAGATTCCGGCTTCCGCTCCAGAGAATGGCGAGGATTTCGGCGCGATTCTGGCAGATGTCGATAGGCTCATTCTTCCGGCCGTGACGCATTGGAACCATCCGAATTTTCACGGGCTTTTTTCAACATCGACCAGCAGCGTCGGCGTTTTTGGCGAGATGCTGACGGCGGCTTTCGACATGAAAGCAATGCTCTGGCGGACCTCGCCGGCGTCGACTGAGCTTGAGGATGTCGTGCTCGACTGGCTGCGGCGGATGATGGACCTGCCCGAACCTTTTGAAGGGATCATCTACGACACCGCGTCGGTTTCGACTATGCACGCCATTGCGGCGGCCCGCGAAAAGGCAAATTTAAAGGTCCGCGATGAGGGAATGAGCGGCCGCGATGATATTCCGCTAATGCGGGTCTATTGCTCCGAGCACGTGCATTCATCGATAGATAAGGGCGTGATCACGCTCGGCCTCGGATTGCGAAGTTTACGAAAGATCGAGTGTAATGACCGCTTTGAGATGATCCCCGAAAAGCTGGCCGACGCCATCGACGAAGACATCGAGGCGGGCTATCTGCCGATCTGCGTCATCCCGACCGTGGGCACGACATCGACTTCGAGCGTCGATCCGGTCGATGCCATCGCCGATATTTGTGAGAAATACGGCATCTGGTTACACGTTGATACGGCTTATGCCGGATCGACCGCGATCGTGCCCGAATACCGTAAATATTTCAAAGGCTGGGAACGCGCCGATTCCATCGTCGTCAATCCGCATAAATGGCTTTTCACGCCGTTCGACCTTTCGGTCTTGTACTGTAAGGATCTCAGCGTTCTCAAAGAGGCATTTTCGCTCGTTGCCGAGTATCTCAAGACCAGTGATGAACAAACCGTCAAAAACGGCATGGACTACGGTATCCAGCTTGGCCGCCGGTTCCGTGCGTTGAAGTTTTGGTTCGTCATCCGCTATTTTGGCCGCGAAGGCTTGATCGCGCGCCTACGCGACCATTGCCGTCTCGCACGCCTGTTCGCTTCCTGGGTCGAAGAGAGTGACGACTGGGAAATGCTTGCACCGGTGCCATTTGCGCTCGTTTGTTTTCGTGCCCGTGTAAGTAGCCAGCGTGTCAGTAGCCCGCACGTAAGCAAGGATAAGCTGAGCGAGGAGGAACTAAATAAAGAACTAAACAACATCAACGAACAGATCATGAACGAGATAAACGCGTCCGGCGAGGCCTATCTCTCGCATACCAAGCTCAACGGAAAATACACCCTCCGCCTTTCGGTAGGCAGTATCCGCGTCGAGGAGCGGCATCTAACGAAAGTCTGGAAAATACTAAATACTCGATTGAAGGCCGCCATTAACCATTAGTCGTCGGGCTATGAAAAACCTAACTAAAATACTCGCCCTCTCGATACTGTTTGTCGCCAGCTCATATAGCCAGGACGTAAAAACGATGGAAAAGGAATCTCCCATTTCTGCTGCGCAGCCGCAGACCGAGGTATTTGTTAGGGAAAAATTCGATCCCACCCGCGACCCGAAAGCAGATCTCGCGACCGCAGTCCAAGCGGCGTCAAATTCAGGCAAACGCATCATTCTCGATGTCGGCGGCGAGTGGTGTGGGTGGTGCGTTTATATGGACACATTTTTCTCAAAAAATCCGGTGCTCTCAAAGATCCGCGACGATAATTTTATCTGGGTAAAGGTGAATATGAGCGAGCAGAACGAGAATAAATCGTTTTTAAAGCCGTATCCGGAGCCGAGCGGTTACCCCCATCTCTACATTCTCAGCAAAACGGGCAGGCTGCTCCGTTCGCAGGACACATCCTATCTCGAACTCGCAAAGGGTTATAACCTCGTTAAATTTACCCGATTTCTACGGTCGTGGTCGCCGAAGAAAGTCCATAAATAGCTTTATTGATAGCCGACAATGATTATTGCTTCTCATAATTAAAAAACTGTCTCTATTCGTGCGAAAATAGCCGGTATGCTTATTCATATAGTTTGCTGGAAATACAAAGCGGAGACCGATGAAGCAACCAGAAACGAGCACCGGGCCAAATTGTCCGACCTGCCGGCTCTAATACCGAATATTGTTAGCTTTACCGTTGGCGAAGACGTCCTGCATCTCGACCGGTCATTCGACACGGGCCTCGTTGCCCATTTTCCGGACCGCGAGGCTCTGGACCATTACACCGTTCACCCGGAACATCAAATCGTTGCCGCCCTCGGACGGGAGATAGCCGAAAAGGTCGTTTCGGTGGATTTTTTCGACGGGGAGTGACGCCAGTCAGGTTGTGGCCTTACAAGAGCAAACGATTTGAGTTTTGCCAACATCCAAAGAGAGCATATTAATTGGTTTACTATTTGCGGATAACAGAATGAATAAGTTTATTAGAAACGTTTTTTACATGGGTCTGGCCGCGATGCTGTTCACGCTGCCTACCTTTGCCCAGCAGGTCAAGCGGGCTCCCTTTGACGTCACGAATTATGTAATGGACGTTGCGCTCGCTCCGGCTGAACGCAAGCTGAACGCAACCGTCGACGTAACATTTGTGCCGCTCGAGAATACGCGCTCAGTATCTTTTGAATTGAACGGTTCGCTCAAGGTCGACACCGTAACGCGGCAAGACAAATCCGTATCGGCCTCGGCGGCGATATCCCCAGCCACGATGCCAGGGAAAACTCCTGTTAAGTCGATGCCTGTCACAAGTGCCAATCCGATAACCTTTGTCCAGGACCAGACAAACAGCACCGACCTCGGCCCGCACGTCCGGATCGACCTCGGCGAAACCGCCGTTAAGGGTTCGCCGGTCACATTGCGTTTCAAATACAGTGGTATTCTCGATCTGCCCGCTGGCGGGCCCCTGCTCAATAAGCGGCTCGCTTTTATTGGCGACAATCAGGGCTATCTGATGTATGCGGCCCGGTGGTTTCCGTTTCATGATTACGCCGCCGATCCGGCGGCTGCCGACATAAGTGTCACGGTTCCGGCCGGTTTTCAAATGACCGGGTATAGCGAATCTCCTGTCACCAACACCGGAGGGAAATATCGCTTTGTTCAAAGTACGCCAGGCCTGATCGGAAATTTTGCGTATGGAAAATTTGCGGCTAAAACGCTGCATTTCGGCGACTATGAGCTGCAGTTTTATGCCAAGGCCGGCAACGACGCAAATATCTCGAACTACGGCGAAACCCTCGGCAAGGCCCTCGAATTTTACACAAAACGTTTCGGTCTGCCAGCGGCCGGTAAACGCCTTATCGTGGTCGAGATCGACGACGAAAGTCTCGATTTTTACTCGTCCTCGGGCATGCTATTTATTGCCGCACGCCAATTTGAAGAGGCCCGCGACGTGACTTTGGAGCGGCTCCAACGCGAGGCCGCATATCAATGGTGGGGCCTGACCATCGGTTTGAAATCGTTTGACGACGCATGGCTGTCTCAGGGGCTGGCCGAATACAGTGCCTTCTCGCTACGCGAAAGCCAGCTTGACGGGGCGAAGCTCGACGGTGTCCGCCGCGAACTGCTTGAAAAATCGCTCACCTTCGAGCAGACCGCCTCGCTGCTGCGGGCCCCGGCCAATCTCGACGATCAAAGCACGGCCTATCAATACATCATGTACGCCAAGGGCGCGTTTATTTACAAGCTGCTGCGTGACACGCTGGGTACGCAAAAATTCGACGAGCTGTTGCGGGCCTACCTTGCCCAGTACAGAGGCAAGGCCGCGTCGATCGACGATTTTGAAAAGCTCACGTCTCGTGTCGCCGGACAAAATATGCGGTATTTCTTTGCCCGCTGGGTCGAGGGTACGGGCGTTCCCGAATTTACGAGCGACTACATGATCATCAGGACGCGCGGTGGCAAGTTTGTCACCCGCGGCACAATCAAACAAAATTACGACAACCTCAAACTGCCGGTCGATGTCCAGCTCCGCTCCGAGGGTGATCAGGGGCTGACGACAGTGACGCTCGACATGCAGGAGGCAAGCGCCGATTTTAATATCGAATCGACAGGCAAGCCGATCTCGGTCATCATCGATCCGAACTATAAGGTCCTGCGCATCTCGCCCGATCTGCGTGTTTCGTCTATCGCAAGGCGCGGCATCGAGCAGCTTAAAGAGGGAAACTACGTCGAGGCCCAGGCCCAGTTTGAGGCCGCCCTCAAGCTCGACCGTTCGAATTCGTGGATCTACTATCACCTCGGCCTGCTGTTTCTCGAACAGCGGAACTACGATCTCGCGATCGACAATTTCAAGGCAGCGTTGACTGGCAACATCAACCCCTCTTGGCTGTCCGTCTGGTCAAACATCAAAATGGGCAATGCCTACGACGCGAAAGGCGACCGTACGCGAGCCGTGGCCGCCTACAAAAGGGCTGAAACTCTCGGCGACAATTACGACAACGCCCAGGAATCGGTCAAGAAATTCCTGGCCGCACCATACGACCCCACAGTCAAACAAACGACGGTCGTGAAATAAAAAGCTAAACAACGTCTCGTCAAACCGTCGAAGACGATGAGATATTTGTAGCCAATATCACAGGAAAATTTAACAGGGATAAACAGGATAAAGAATTCGTGCGATCCGTGTCGCGACCATCGAAGTCAGGAGTGGTTTTGTTTTTTTGAAAAATTATCCTGTTCATACTGTTAAATTCTCCCACCGGCCCCGCACCAAAAAATACTTTCCGCATCAGCCAATGCGATCCATGATAGGCAATGCCCGGCTGATCTTTGATCCTCAATCCCATTCGTCTGATTGGTCAAACCCCTTGCTGGCAGATTTTAGTAATTGGTCAAATTGGCTTGACACGGATTTATACCTTCCGCATAATATGAAAGCATTCAACGCATAGTAAAAGACGACCTTTATGAGCGAATCCGTGAATCTGAAAGTGAGGTAGAGTTTATGGGGAATGTGGTAATTGGTGTTACCAATTCAGGTCGTCAACTTGATTTGTCATTTTAATTTGGATGCGTCACACGAGTCCTGGTGTTATTGAGTGACGCATTTTTGGCTCCGCTGAAATGAAAAAATTCCAACGCATCGCCCTTTTGCTTTTCCTATTGGCAGTGTCTTCGGTTGTGAGAGCAGCCGATATTACGGTCGCGGCCGATGGTTCCGGCAACGTCAAAACCGTGCAGGAGGCGATCGATAAAGTGGCGGCCGGCAATGAAAAGAGATTTGTCATCGCTATCAAACCGGGCATTTACAAGGAGCAGATCCGCATACCGGGCAACAAACCGTTTA
>JANYIL010000147.1 GCA_025362075.1 Chloracidobacterium sp. | reverse complement strand
GTATCGCCAATCCCGTCGAGATCAGGACAAGAAAGATATGCTCGCGGGTTAGCTTGAGTAATTCGAGCCAGTTTTGTTTTAAGAACTCAAGAAAGCCCATCCGTTAGAGCTGCTACATCGGTGAATCACGCCTTCTTCGGTATCGTCGGCAGAAACTGCGGCGTGACGCGCCCTTTTGTGAGCTGCTCAAAAGCGTAGGCGTATTTGATCAGCTTCGGTTCGGACCATGCAGTGCCGAAGAACAGCATACCAGTTGTTTGGGTAGTTGCCGGAACAACAGCCCCGGCTTGATTTGTGGACGGCGGTATATCACGCAGGCCGAGAGGTACGATGATTGACGGGTAACCCGCAACGGCGGCAGTCCCTACGCCGGCAACCCCCGGACCAACAAAAGCGTCAAGGTTATTTTTCGCCATTAGGCCGTCAATGCCGTCTTCGCGCACCGATTTATGCACCTTTTCGATAGCATCGAGGTAAACCTTATCCGTCAGATCGCCTTTCTTTTGCGAGTCGAGAAAGATCTCCTGGCCGAATATCTGCAGCTCGGTGTCCTTGTGGTCTTCGTTAAATTTAATGAGATCCGCGAGTGTTTTGTACTGGCCTCCTCGTTCCGCGAGATATTTGGCAATATTCGTCTTGAATTCATACTGCAGGATGTTCAGGCGATCGGGCTGTGTGGGGCCGTAATCGGGGAACGTTACATCAACAAGCGTCGCTCCGGCTGCGCGGAGCTTATCAATGAAAGGCTGCCAGTATGCCTTAAACGGTTCCGGGTTTTGTCTGGGCGGGACCATCAGCAGGCCCAGGCGAGCTCCTTTTAGGCCGTTTGGATCGAGAAATTTTGTATAGTCTTTAGCCCGTCTTTTGTCGGCGTCGGCGCTTGCCGGGTCGCGGCTGTCGCTTCCCGCTATTGCGCCGAGCAGAATAGCGGCATCCGTGACCGTGCGGGCCATCGGCCCGGCGGTGTCCTGCGTGTGCGAGATCGGTACAATGCCGCTGCGGGGAACCAAGCCCACAGTAGGCTTGAGGCCGACGACTCCGTTCGTGAAGGCCGGCGATATGATCGAACCATTGGTCTCTGTACCGATGGCGACGGCACACAGATTGGCCGAGACCGAGACGCCCGAACCCGAACTCGAACCGCTTGGGTTTTGATCGAGAAAATACGGCATGTTCGTCTGCCCGCCCCGGCCCGACCAGCCGCTTGTGCCGCGGCCGTTTCGTGGATTGGCACGGAAATTCGCCCATTCGCTGAGGTTGGTCTTACCCATGATGACTGCACCGGCCTTTCGCAGATTTGCGGCAACGGCGGCATCCTGCTTTGGCGTCGGAGCGTCGAGCAGTGCAAGCGAACCGGCGGTGGTGTGCATTTTATCGGCCGTGTTGATGTTGTCCTTGATCAAAACCGGGATGCCGTGGAGCATCGACCGCATCTTGCCTTTTTTACGCTCTTTGTCCATTGCGTCGGCGATCGCGAGGGCATCGGGGTTTAGTTCGAGCACGGAGTGAGTTTTGGTGTCAATCTGCTTTATCCGTTCGAGATACATCTCGGTGAGCTTTCGCGAGGTGAGCTTGCCCGACTTCATCTGAGCTTGCAGGTCGCTGATAGTAGCCTCAACCAGTTCTGGGTATGGATCGGCGGCCGTAGCGGCGATTATCTCGCCCTCGGCGTCTCGAAAAAAGGCAATTGCGGCCAATCCGGCAGTACCGGTCAATAAAAACTCACGTCTGGTCTGACTCATTTTATTCATAATTTTGATCAATTTGCGTTTGTATAATACTCCCAATCACGCTGGCATCAAAACGGTGTCGAGATAAGCCTGGACAAGCGGAATATCCGACCGCCGAAACCCGTCGGGATCAGCAAGTAGGACAATCTTCCCCTTGTCCATCAAAGCGATCCGGGTTCCCAGCAGCATCGCTTCATGCAAGTCGTGCGTGACGAAGATCGCCGTTTTTCCCAATTCCCGAACCAGCCGGGCAAATTCCTTTTGTAGATTCGTCCGCGTGATCGCATCGAGTGCCCCAAACGGTTCGTCGAGCAGCAGCAGATCGGGATCGGACGCGAGCGCGCGGGCAACACCGACACGCTGCCGCTGGCCGCCGGAAAGCTCATGCGGAAACCGGTCCGCAAACTTTGCCGGTTCGAGGCCGACGAGATTGAGCATTTCACGCGTTCGGACTTGTTTTTTCGAGATTTCCCAATTTTCGAGGCCAGGCACAAGAGCGACATTCTCCGCCACCGTAAAATGCGGAAACAGCCCGCCGTCCTGAATAACATAGCCGATATGCCGCCGGAGATCGATAGCATCCCAATCGATAGTCGCCTTTCCACTAACTAGCACCTCGCCCGATGTCGGCTCGACCAGGCGATTGACGAGCTTTAGCGTTGTCGTCTTGCCGCAGCCCGATTCGCCCAGCAGAACCAAGACCTCTCCCTTTCTGACTGTGAGACTGAGGTCATCGAGTATCGTAAGACCGTCTATTGCATAGCTTACGGATCGAAATTCAACAATGTCAGCTAATTCTACCAAATCCGTTTCACCTCTGTATCTGCAAAATACGGATCGAACGCGTCATCAACGCTAATCAGATCGATGCCCTCGACGATCGCCTGAGCCGCGATCATGCGGTCAAATGGGTCTTTGTGATGGAATTGGAGGTAATGATTGGCTAAAGTATGAGAAAAATCAATCTGTAGAATGTTAATATCGTTTTCTCTAAGAACCCGGTCGATAGCCGCGAAACCACCTTCGACATAGAGGTTACCCGATGATGACTTGATCGACATCTCCCAAATGCTGGCAATGCTGATCTGCACGGTCGAGGAACTGAATTCCAAGGTCTCACGCGCCGCCAGACTAAGGCGCGATGACTCGCCGATAAACCAAAGGAAAACATGCGTATCGATCAGGACACGCATTATTACATATACTCCTCAAACCCCTCGATAGGATCATCAAAATTCGGTCCGATATTGAACATTCCGGGGTGGCTGCCTGCTTTTCGGTGTCGTCGTTTTGGCTCATCGACCGTTTGCTTCGCCAGATTTTTGACTAAACGAAGTGCGGCGTCAACGGCCTCGGCCCGTTTGTTCATAGGTAGTTTGTGAATTTCCGATATTAAAGTTTGTTCGTCTGTCATGTAATTATTTTGACTCAAATCCGTTTGTTTGCCAAATATTTTTAATTGCCGACATTAAATACTAACTCATTCATGCCGCCCTTTTCTGAAAAATGCATCCAGCGATAATCTTCCCGGTCCAACGATCAGCATAAACGCGCACGTCATGATCTGCGCATAGTCCGAGCGTATCTCATGCAGCACGGCCCAAAACCCGGTAATCGGGGGAGCCGGCGGTGCCGGAAGCGGGTTGATGCCCAGATAAATATAGATTTTTGTCGATAAAACCGCCACGATCATCTGGATGATAAAGTAAAACGTGATAAATCTCGTAAATAACCCAAAGATCAAAAGAAAGCCCAGCGCGATTTCCCCGACACCGACAATATTTGCCGTTAATTCCGGAAAAGGAAAGCCAAGCTTGGTAAAGCGTCCGGGGCCTTGATTGGCAAAAACGAATTTGAGAATTCCTTCCCAAAAAAACACGCCGCCCGCCATGAGACGAAGCAGAATCACCGCCCCGGGCGCGTCCACCGGCGGATTCGCGAACCATTGCCATATTTTGCTGATTAACATAATGATATTTCTCCTTTGTGATTTTTTCCGGCTATCGAATTACACAGACACGCGGCTGCGCCCCATGTGTACTAGCGGGTTTCCGCTTTCGACGGCCTTCAAATATAGAGACCGCGCAACGAGTCAAAAAATTCCCGGTTGATGCAATAATTCGGCAAGGGGAATAAAATAGACGAAACGCCGGTCTTGATAAATAGGCTGCGCGGGAGTGTGAAACAGCATTTGCCGAATAAAACCGTAAAGTTTGAAGAGACAATACTTCCGCATCTCGACGCCGCCTACAATCTGGCGCGGTGGCTCACGCGCGACACCGCCGACGCCGACGATGTCGTGCAGGAGGCTTTTTTAAGGGCCTTCAAATTTTTTGACGGATTTCACGGCGGCAACGCGCGGGCCTGGATCTTGAAAATCGTGCGCAACACCTGTTATTCGTGGCTTCAAAAGAATCGCGGACACGAGATCGCTGCGGAGTTCGATGAGGAGCAGCACAGCGTTGCAGCCCTTGACACCGAAGCGGTCTTGATCGAAAACATCGACGCGCAAATTCTCAAACGATTGCTTGATGAATTACCCCTCGAATTTCGTGAGGTCATCATATTAAGGGAACTGGAAGGCATGTCGTACAAAGAGATCGCCGGTGTCTCGGATCTACCGCTAGGAACGGTCATGTCGCGGCTCGCGCGGGCCCGGGCGCGGTTGCACACCGGTCTTATTTCTTGTCTGAAAGGGGAACTGAATTGAACTGTCAAACCACACAGGACCTGTTAAACGCTTATACGGATGGCGAGATGGATCTCGTCAACCATCTGCAGATCGAGGAGCATTTGCGCGATTGTCAGTCGTGCTCTATTGTTTACAAAAATCAAAAGGCTCTAAAATCCGCGATGGCCACCGACTCGCTATATTTTCACGCACTGCCGAATTTGCAAAATCGCATTCGGCAAACGTTGCGTGCAGCAGATCGTGAAACGTCGCGACCGAGCGGAAAGTGGCTGTGGCGTCTGGCACCGGCCCTCGCGGCCGTCGCCGTTATCGTCGCGATTGTCGTGTTATTGATTTGGCCCGGCCCCACAAAAGACAAGCTTTTGGCAAGCGAAATGGTCTCGGCACA
>JANYIL010000133.1 GCA_025362075.1 Chloracidobacterium sp. | reverse complement strand
CACGGGCAATGTTCTTAATATTATCCGCAGATCGAACAGCGGCGACATATTGTCGATATAAAACAAGTCCAAGATTACCATATCGTTGAAATCTACCGCCGAGCGCCCGGCAACCTGCCACAAACCGGTACAGCCGGGAATCACAGACAAACGGCGGCGATGCCATTCCTGGTATTGTTTGAGCTCGTACGGCATGCAGGGTCGCGGGCCGACGAGGCTCATATCACCTTTCAAGACATTAAAAAGCTGTGGCAATTCGTCAATACTCGTTTTCCGTAAAATACGCCCAATAGCCGTGATGCGCGGGTCGTCGGTTATTTTCCTGATTGCTTCGCCCTGATTATCTTTTGCATCTGCCTGAATAAAATCGGCCACAAACTCGCGATGGGCGGTGTCATCTCCGCCGGCGAGCATCGTCCTAAACTTATAGAATTCAAATGGCTTACAGCCTTTGCCGATGCGGGTGTGCGTAAAAAGCACTGGCCCTTTCGACGTTAGCTTGATGAGCAGGGCGATAATCAGCAGCGGCACGCCGAGCACGAGTGTTCCGAGCGTGGCCAGCACGACATCAAAAACACGTTTGTAGACCGCGAAAAGCACATTCTCATAATTCTGCGGCATCTTGACGATGGGCACGCCGAGGTATTTTTCAAGCAGCACCTTTTCAGGAATGATGTTATACAGTTCGGACACAAGCCGGACGTTCGCCTTTGTGGCCTGAGCCTTATCGATAATATCGAGCAGGGCATTATGCGTGACGTCGCTCTCGGCCACGATGATCTCATCGATCTCGTATCGGTCGACAAGCCCGCTTATGTCGCTGAGAGGGCCGATGTTTTCGAGATCTTCGAAAACACGTTCACCCGCGGGCAGGTCGTCGTTCACAAAACCGATCACGTCGAAACCATGGCTATCGTCGAGCGTGATCTGCGTGGCGACCATCTTTGCCGTGCGGTCGTGGCCGACGATCAGAACTTTGCGGCGGACAAGCTTTTTCTGCGACGCGAAGGCGAAAAGCCGCCGGAAAATGAGCGTGCGGAACAGCATCATACCGATCACGCTGAATAAAACAAATAGCCCGAGCACGATGCGCGACTCGACAAAATCCAACCGCTTAAAGATAAATGTGATCAGTACGAGGCCGATCAGGCCGTACAAAAGCGATTTGGCGATGGCGATGAGCTGCTCGCCAAACGACATAAAGAGATTGAGCTTGTACAGGTTGAAATGCTGAAAGATGACGATCCAAACCAACGAATACAAAATCACAAGCGCCGCCTGTGTCCGCATCAAGGGCCGCGAAAGCAGGTCCATTGTAGACACGTTGTAAAATCGGACGTTCACCGCCGCAAGCCACGCACCAAGCAGTAGGAAATAGTCGCACGCGGCGAGGACAAACTTGTATTTTGGATATTGCTTGAGCATTAGGTGCCGCTGGCTATATCGAGTCGCCAACAAACCATAGTAAAATGACACGAGTAATAAACCGTAGCCCTCATTTCATAACGCAGCATTTACTATCTGAGCGAAACCAGTTTCACGCTGCCTAGAATGCCTGACGGCAACACCTGTATCTTGTCCATGTCCTGGGCCTGAAAACGCTCGCCGTACCGCAGGGTGAGCAGTTTGTAATCGGGCAGCTTGCGGCCGGACATGTAGTTAAGTGCCGTATTTCCAACCTCGACGCGAATATCATTCCGGCCAGGCTTTACGAGCTTGGTCACTTCGAGTTTGTATGGCGGGGACCAAAGCGAACCTGCTCTGATGCCATTTAAATAAATAACCGCCGCTTCGCGGATCGGCGGGTCGTACCAGGTCTGCATACCATTGCGACTGCCGGTGTTAGTAAGGGCCGTTCCCTCGCCAAAATCAAGAATGATCCGGCCGCCAGTACCCGACAGATCAAATGACCGCTCATAAGTCGCCGTACCCGAAAAATAACGCGTTGCATCGTCGTCCGCCCAGGAATGCAATTGCTTCATCGGCGTCGGCTGTCCCTTTCCGAAAGAAACATTCCAGTCGGTGCTGAGATCGATGGACGAAACAGACTCGATCCGTTCAGCGGCCGCAGGAGCCGGGCCCGCCGAAAAGACAACGACATGGGATTCGTAGGGTTCAAAATTTAGGACGATTGACGTAGAATCCGCACTTCGGTTCCGAATATCCGCCCTAATTTCCCGGCCATTCATCGCATCCCATATTTTGGGGATAAATTGAACGTGCGCGGGAACTTGGGAATTCCTGAAGGTGATCTGAACATTGCGCTTTTGATTTGAAGTGTTCGCAATAAAATAGATGTCCGAATCCGAATTTTGCCGGTGAACAAATCCGAATTCCACAGACGAGGGCGAGATTTCGGCATCGGGTTTTAACAGAGATTTAATGGTGGCCCCCGCGTCTTCGTCTTTTTCCACAAACTTTACCAAAGGGTTTCCACCGCCAAATAAACGGTCCGCGGTGGATTTGAATTCCGCCTTGTCTGCATCCGATACATTGAGGCCTGGAGCAAGCGCGGGCAGCCGTCTGGTGGCGACCAGAATACCGCCGTCTTTTACGAAAGCATCTAGTTTCCTCATGCTTTCAAGCGGCATTCGTTCGATGCCGGGCAGTACGACGACGCGATGTTTACTCGCTCCTAAAACCAGATTCCCCTTCTCGGTCTTACCGACGGTTCGCAACATTTCATCGTCAAAGAAATCGAGATTGTACCCAGCCTCGAAAATGGCGGGCATGATCTTTTCACCGACCATCTCGCGTTCCATGTCGATGAGATGGACCTTTCCTGCTGTCATGTGTGCGTATGCATCTGCGTTCGGCAGATAAAGAGCAACGTCATTTTGCGGGGTTCCCTGCCGCATTAGATAGCTCATTCGCTGCAAATATTTCGCGAGGTCGGGCATCACGATGTACCACGGATTTTTTTCGTCATAAATTCCGGCGGCGTAAAAACGCCAACCTGGATACTCGACCTGCGGCGGGGTATAGGCCCAGCCGTGGCCGATCAATTGATTGATGCCTTGCAGAAAATGAATGTCGGCCTCGGCCTTGATGTCGAGCGGCGTTGCCCGGAATACCGGCGAATGGAGCCACGTCCAGGTCTCCGAGGACGTAATATTACGTCCATAAATATGATTTGCCGACGAAGCCCAACGGGCCGCTCGGACGACCTTCCATTGAGCACCTTCTCCGTCCGAGATGTCTGCCCACTGGTTACTCGAGATCGACGCCGGCGGCAGGCCGTAGCCCTGGACGCGAAATTTTGTCCCGTTTTTCTTTGCCCACGCCTGCACCGGGATCATAAAGTTATCGTTAAAAAGCTCGGTGATCGTTCGGCCCCAGTCGTAGCGGACCTCGGCCGTTTTCGGCCCCATGTCCATCACGAGGGCGGGCAGGTAGGGCTTTAGTTCGTAGCCGCGTCGGCGTTTGAACTCGGCCATCATATCGGCCGTCCAATCCTGGTTGTAAACCTCGAGGCTATCGCAGAATACCGAATATGGAATCGTCGTTTTGTCGAAGGCCTGAAAGAGTCGGTCGCCGGTGTTTTTCAGGTAGCTGTTGACCGAAGGCTTATCAAGATGATTGAGGACGTAGCCCTCAGCACCGAAGGCCGGGCGTTTGACCTGCATCCCGCTCTTGCCGGAGATGAAAAAGTAAACCTCGGAACCGGTTTGGGCGTCGGCGGGGAGCATGACATTGTCGTCGCGGATATCCGTCAACTCCTTTAAGTCGACGGCGGCGAGCGTGTTACCGTTTGGTTTTGCGAGGAAAACAGCGACTAGTTTTTCGGCGGGGATCATCGAGGGCACGGGAACCCGCTTTATCGCAGCGTCGAGCTTTACACGCTCGAACCGCAACTGCCCGGCGGCCTCAGTGATCGGCGTCTTTGCTCCGCCAAACGACCAGCCGCTGCCCAGCGTCAGGTCAAACCGCATCCCCAGTTCCTTTGCCTTGGCCGAGGCAAATTTGAGCATGTCGATAAATTCATCCGAGAGATAGGGCAGATTTTTGATGCCGTTGGCCTCGTCGTCGGGCAGCAGCGGGTACACCGGCTGGACCTCGACGCCGCCGATGCCGCCGTCTTTCATCACGCGCAGCTCACGTTCGATCTCGGCCTTTGTGATCGACGGCCCAAACCACCACCACCGCATCATTATTCGCGCGTCGGCGGGCGGAGTGGCAAAATCTCTTGGAATAGTGCCACTCTCCGCCTTTACTGAAACGCTAAAGACCATAATCAGTAATAGTGACAAGATGGTTAAATAGCGGTCGGCGTCTCTCAGATTTCTCATACCATTTAATTCCCTGAATTACGTTGTGTTGATATTAATCAATGGTCCTGACTAGATACGACCATGTTGTTTGATAATTTTCAATAGAATGGAGTAGAGATTTTCATCTCTGTAATTGAATCTAAACTCACATTCTTTAAGGTGCAAGTAGAAGGTAGATTTTCGCATACCGCGAAACGTTACAAGTCTGACCTGGCAACTCCCCAGAAGCCTTCGATGCCGTTGATGAGGTTGGTTCCGAAGGCAAATTCATCAGCCGACTGGTTCACACGCCAGTGCTTTTGGTAACCCAGATCGACTATGCCATCATAAGACCGAAACCCGTCATTATGGATGGTTGACGCGGAGCTCTTATCTGGTCATAACCCTTTAAAAATAATGAGCGCCGAACAAATTTCGTATTATGCGACCGCCGGAGCATTCGTGACGATCGTTTTGCTGTGGTTTGGATTTGCCGCGACCTTTTTGACACGTAGCCGGCACGGGGCGTCAACAGATGCGGCAAAGGCTCCACGATCATGGGTCGGGCTAATTTTGCAAAGCGTCGCCTACATGCCCGTGTGGGCGATACGTCGTATGCCGGTGTTTTCGCCCCTGATCGACGGCTACTATGTCTTGAATATTGTGCTCCAGATAGTGGCGGTTGTTCTCGGGGGGGTATCTGTCTGGCTCGTCATGGCGGCGGTCCAGGAGCTTGGGCGTCAATGGAGCCTCGAGGCGAGGCTTATCGAGGGACACAAACTCGTCACGACGGGCGTCTACGGACTCGTCCGCCATCCGATCTACACGGCGATGCTCGGGATGCTGATCGCAACCGGCATCGCATTTGGTCGATGGTATGTTTTGCTGGTATCGGTTGCCGTCTTTGTCGTCGGTACGCGAATAAGGACCGTGTTTGAGGAACGACTGCTGCATGAGGCTTTCGGACAGGAATTTGAAGATTTTCGGGCAAAGGTGCCGGGGCTGATCCCGTTCGTGAAGATCTAGTTCTCGATCCGCTCTCGTAACGATTCGCTCCACGCATCCTCAAGCTGCATGACCGGCGACGCTATCGTCTCTTTTCCGTCAACGAAGATAAACAAATTCTCGCCGCCGGTCGTTCCAATTACCTCAAACGGACAGTCGCCAACAGCCGCGTTAACGTTGTCGAGCTTTTCCGGCGCAAAGCTGACTACGATTCGCGACGGCGTTTCCCCAAAAAGCAGGGCCTCCGGCGAGAGGTCATTGCCAGCAATGTTAATCTTGGCGCCGATCGCGCGACGGCCGAGCGACGAAAAGCAGCTTTCGGCAATGGCTACGGCGAGGCCACCGTCGGAGCAGTCGTGGGCTGAGCGGATCAGGCATTCATCGATCAATCTGAGGCATGTTTCCTGTACCTTTTTCTCCAATTTCAGATCGACGCACGGCAGCGCTCCATTTTCTATGATATCGGTGGTCGAGAGGCCGAGGATCGTTTGGGCGTATTCACTAGCTGCGAGATCGTCTTTTGTGATGCCAAGAACAGCGATAGTATCGCCCTCTGCTTTGAAGCCATGCGTAATGATCTTGCGCGTATCCTCGATCAGGCCAACCATGCCGATAACTGGCGTAGGCAAAATGCCGCCGCCGTCAGTCTCGTTGTAAAACGAGACATTGCCTGAAACGACCGGCGTCTCAAAGGCCTCGCACGCCTCGGTTATGCCATCGACAACCTCCGAGAAACTCCACATCACTTCGGGGCGTTCGGGCGAAGCAAAATTTAGACAGTTGGTGACAGCGATCGGCTTGGCTCCGACGCAGACAACATTGCGGGCGGCTTCGGCTACCGCGAGCCTGGCACCTGCACGCGGGTTGATCGCGGTAAATTTACCGCTGCCGTCAAGGCACATCGCGATCGCCCGACGGGTTTCTTTGACGCGAATCACCGCCGCATCAGCACCCGGCGTGATGGCCGTATTAGTTCGCACCATCGTGTCGTATTGCTCGTAGATCCAGCGTTTGGAGCAAATGTTGGGCGAAGCCAAAAGGGCTTTCAGCCCTTGTTCAAGGTTCAAAGTTCCAGGTTCAAAGTTAAGACCCCGTTGTTCCGCCAATCTTGAACTTCGAACTTTGAACTTTGAACTTGGAGCGGCCATCGGCCGGTTGTATTTCGGTGCTTCGTCGGTCAGGGCAAGGACGGGCAAGTCGGCCATGAGTTCGCCGTTGTGGACGATCTTTAGGCGGTCGCCCTCGACGACCTTGCCGATCACGACGCAGTCGAGGTCCCATTTGTTGAATATTTCGACAACTTCTTTTTCATGGCCTTTTCGGGCAACGATCAGCATTCGTTCCTGCGATTCGGATAGCAGCATCTCGTAGGCGGTCATTTCTGTTTCCCGCTGCGGGACGAGCGTCAGGTCGATCTCAAGGCCCGTACCTGCACGGGCGGCCATCTCGACCGATGATGACGTCAGTCCGGCCGCTCCCATGTCCTGAATGCCCTCGATCGCTCCGCTGCGCATGGCTTCGAGACACGCTTCGAGCAGAAGTTTTTCGAGGAACGGGTCACCAACCTGCACGGTCGGACGCTTTTCGAACGCCTCGTCGTCAAACTCGGCCGACGCCATCGTCGCGCCGTGAATGCCGTCACGCCCGGTCTTGGCCCCGGCGTAAAGTACAGGATTGCCGATTCCCGATGCCTTCCCAAAAAATATCTGGTCTTTTTTTACAATGCCGAGAGCAAAAGCATTTACCAGCGGGTTGAGACTGTACGACTCGTCAAAAACTACCTCGCCGCCGACTGTCGGCACACCGAAACAGTTGCCGTAGTGGCCGATGCCCTCGACACAGCCTTTTAGGATGGCTCGGTTGCGGTTGATAACTGAGTGCGGAATGCGGAGTGCGGAATGCGGAATTAAATCCGGCCCAAATTCCGCATTCCG
>JANYIL010000132.1 GCA_025362075.1 Chloracidobacterium sp. | reverse complement strand
AAATGCTCTATCAATCTATTCTGCTTCACCTTGCCTAACCGACTCTTCCTCATATTGCCCTCTATAATACTTTTTAGGTATTATCTAGGACAGCCCCTTATTTAATTTCACTCGGATTCATAATGTCCTTTTTGATCTGGACGATGAAGGACCTAACGGCTGTCGCTTCGGGGGTGTCGGGGAAGGTGCGGAGGAAATCTTCGTAGAGGGCAATGGCGTCGGTATATTTTTTTTGGCGTTCGTAGATCAGGCCGAGGAGTTGGTAGATGACGATTGCATCAGGTGCGCCGGAGAGTTGTTTGATGGTGGACTTGAGATTTTTGGCGGCCTCGGTGTAGTTTGCTGTCTCGGCGTCGAAATCGCCGCCGCCGCTTGATGTCTCGGCTTTTTCTTTGTACAGCAGGCCAAGACCAGCATAGGCCTCGGGCTGAAAGCCTTTGCCCTCGACAATCGCACGTTTAAAGACGGCGACGGCTTTTGCCTCTTCGCTATTTTCTTTTTGGATGCGGCCTTCGACTGCCGAGGCTTCGGCATAGGCGGGGCGGAGTTTTCGGGCCGTGGCGATTGCCTTTAAAGCTTCGTCGAGATCGCCGGCATCGGAAAGTACACGTCCCAGCCCAAGATAGGCCTCGGGATAGTTTGGTTTGAGCTTGATGGCCTTGCGATAGGCGGCGGCTGATTTTTCACGATCGACGCCGGTCAGGCGTTCGGCCTCTTGATAGGCGAGTTCGGCCTCGTCAGTGGTTTTTACAAGCACGATCTTGATCTCGCCACGCTGGATCGCGGTCAGCGGCTCGGTCTTTTCTTTAAACCCGTCGGCGCGGACACGCAATGAATGTGCTCCTGACGAGATCGTTTTGATCTTGAGCGATCCCGCTTTATCGGTGGTCCCAAAACGAACTCCGTCGATCCATACGACGGCATCCGGCTGAGTCGAGATGCTGATGGAACGGAGCTGCGATGCCGTTGCAACCGTTTTTAGCTGACCAAATGCGATATTTGAAAGACTCAATACAAGTATTACCGCGATAGAAATGCCTCTTTGCCTAAAATAATTATTCATAAGATCACCTAATTTTTTCGACGGTCAAACCGGCTGTTAGGTTGTGTCGAAATTTAGCCTATACGCGAAAATTCATCGGAGATATCAATCTCGATTTCCGGTTTCATAGGGTCATCGTTGCCTCTCGCAAATAATACCTTAATAAACGGCGGTGCAATAAGCGTCGTCGCGACCGCCATAAACAGGACCGAAGCAAAAAAAGTCGGCCCGATCACCCCGAGTCCGAGTCCGATCTGGGCGACGACGATCCCAACCTCGCCTCGCGGCACCATTCCGATGCCGATCTGGGCCATTTCGCGTTTTTGCATGCCAAATGCACCGAGTCCACAGCCGATAAACTTTGTGACGACAGCGATCAGCGTCAGCAGGACCGCAAAAATAATAACCGACGAATCGCTAAATACCGAAAGGTTGAGCTGCATCCCGATATTAACCAAAAAAAACGGCACGAGAAACTCGGTGACACCAGTCGTCATTCGGTGCATCTTATGATTTTCTTCGGTTGCCTCGGCCATAGCCATACCGGCAAGAAATGCCCCGATGATCGCTGCTACACCGACATAGATCGAGGCAACCGACAGACCCAGGCATAAGATCAAACCTAACGTAAAAAAAGGTCGTCCGAGCCGAAGGCGCTGAATAAAAGGTGCAAGCCGGTTTATAACCCGCGACCCTACCAGTCCGACAAACGCGGTGAAAACTATTGCTGCCGCAGCGGTTTTTGCGAGTCCAGCATAACTAATACCGCCCTGACTAACCCCCGAGACCAGCGATAAAATGATCAATCCGAGAATGTCGTCTATTACCGCCGCACCGAGTATTATCCGGGCAGTTGGAGCATCTAACAGCCCCATTCCACCAAGAACGCGAGCAGTAATACCAACCGACGTCGCAACCAAAGCCGCCCCGATAAACATCGACTCAACAAACGAAGCTCCCCATGCAACTGCGATAAAATATCCCGCAACAAACGGCAGCAAGACGCCAAGTACGCCAACCATTACAGCCCTTTTTCCAACCTGAAATATAGCCTGCGGTTTGGTCTCTAGACCGACATTAAACAGCAGAAAGATAACGCCGATCTCAGCCAGTATATTAATGATCGCCGACGGAGCGACCCAGCCGAGCAAACTCGGCCCGATAAGAACACCGGCCAATATCTCGCCAACCACCGCCGGCTGCTTTAACCGCTCAAAAACCTCCGCCATCAGCTTTGCCGCAGCAAGCATAATAAACAGGTCCAAAAGGATCCTGGCGTTTTCTACGCTTGCTGCTAGTACGATAGGCATCGGATTATTATCGGACAAAATGCTAACTTACTATTTTATCAGCAGACACCAAATTTGGTGAGGACATCGGAGTTGAATTCACGCGCCTTGATTTTTCCGCCCGTGAACCTATAATCGAATGTTCGTGGCTGGGTAGCTCAGCTGGTTAGAGCGCGGGATTCATAACCCCGAGGTCGAGTGTTCAAGTCACTCTCCAGCCACCATTAGAATCAATGACTTACGGCAGATTGGCATCTGCCATTTTTCTTTCAGTGACCACCTCGTGACTAAAAACCTTTTTTGCATCCAGTTTCTCTACTGCTCTGCGACCGGACTCTCCTGACGCATGGACATAAATCATTGTCGTTTTGAGATCGGCATGACCCATTATTTCCATGAGCGTATAGGCATCCGTTCCGGCATCGGCGAGTCGCGTTGCGAAGGTATGGCGTAGGTCGTGGAAATGAAGGTTCTCGATCCCGGCCAAATCCACCGCTTTGCGAAAGCCCTTTTTGATGTCGGTCAGTCTTCCTGTCGTCTTCGGACTCGGAAAAACATAGTCACTCAAAAGGCGTGGTAACGATTGTAAGAGTTCCCTCACCGTAGCATTCATTGGAACGAACCGCTCCTTACTTGCTTTGGTTTTGCGAATAATTAGCCGTCCTCGTTGAAAATCAACGTCAGGCCATTTCAGGCTAAAGATCTCACCTCGCCTTAGACCTGTATTGAGAGCGATGATTACGATACAACGAATCAGATCGTTTCCCTCCAACGTGGTCAGCAGCTTGGCTTCTTCCTCATCGGAAAGCACCCGCAATCGTCTGTTGTTTGGCTTGAACTTCCGAACCCGAAAGCACGGGTTTGAGTCGATCAAGTCGGCGTCCACGGCTAGAGAGAGAATCTTCGAGAGAACCCGCAAATGGTTGTTAACGGTCGCGAGGCTGCGCGGGCGTTCTTTTTTCTTCTCGTCCGTTCCGTACACAATTGGCTTTGCCAAGAACCACTGCTTAAACTCCTCAATCATCGGTGGTGTTAAGTGCCGCACTGTCTTTCCACGAAAATAGGAAACCAGCAGGGTACATATATACACGTCGCTAGAAAACGATTTCTTATTCGCCTCGGAGTAGGGAAGGAAACTCTCTACTACGAAGTCTTCAAAGAGCTTGGTTGATTTCGGCTCGAAGCCGTAAACCTGCTGAAACACCTGATTCATAATCACGGCTTCGGCGGCTTCGGCTTCCTTCTTCGTGCGGACGAATTTCAGGGTTTTCCTGATTCGCTCGGCATTGTGGTAGAAGTCACAAACCCATTGGCCCGTGTCCTTCCGTCTGCTTACTGTCATATGACCTCCTTCGCCGTGTGCAAAGTGGTGCGGCAATCTTAATCTAATTTGAGCATTTTCCTATAGCGGTCGTCCTGCTGCTTTTTGCCCTTGGATTTTGGTTTCTCGATCTTAATAGGCGAGAGCATTACCGATGGTTTTAGCTTTCCTGATAGGTCGTGTCTGCCGATCAAAACCAGTTCCTCGCGGTCAAACTGGTACTCGCGTCCGGGGCGATAGCAGGGGACACGGCCTTCTTTCACCCACCGGTAAAGGGTCGAAGATTTAACCCCGAAAAACTCACAGGCCTCGGTGAAATTCAGTCGCTGTCCCGCTGGCTTCTCGCGCTTTACAGAAACCGGATCATCCGGCGCCGATAACTCACGCAAAAAACCGAGGAACTGCGTGAGGCTGAATACCTTTACCTTGCTTTGTAGATCAATAGGTATATTGGAGCGAACATGAACTTTCAAGGCCAGGATTTTCTTTTGATTCGAGACTATGACGCAGACATGATCGTAGCCTGCGGCAAGGCATTTCAGGATGTTCTTTGTTTCATAATCAGTGGGCGAAGTGACAGATACTTCGCAGGCAATCTTTAGGCCTTCTTTCTCAAGCGAGACATCTACGCTTCCCGAACCGTCCAAAACGTACTTTTCGATTGCAACATTAAAATCATAACTTTCGCCGATTCGCTTTATGACGCCCTGCAACTCCCTGTGGTGCTGTCCGCCCTTACCGTGACTTTCTTGCACCGGCACGGAATCGGTTGCTGCGGTTTTCGATTCACTCTGTAATGGCAAAGAGGTTTCCTCTGTCAATGAAGTACTCACGTTCGGTTGAGGCAACACAGTTTCAATCGAAGTCTCTATCTTCGTCATGTGAGTTGCGTACTCATGGCGCGTTCGATGAACAATTGTTTGTTTCCGATGCTCGGCAATCGCGGACGGGATTTTTTCAGGTCGGCTCGTCGTTAAGTTGAAATCGTATTCCGAGCGCTCGATCCGGGCAACGGCTTCGCCGACACCGAGACTTTGCAGCGCCTTCGAATCGACCGCCGAAAACCCTCCTGCGAATTTCTCGGCGTCGGCATCGCCGAGGCGAAAACAAACTCTTGTGTAGCAATTCGAGAGGACGCTACTTGCAACCTCCTGACTACGACTTTGAAGCTGTCGAAATTCCTGATGAGCAAGCGCGAGTCCAAGATTATACTTGCGGGCGCCGGATAAAACATTCTCCATCGACGGTGTTATAAAGTGATGAAATTCGTCCAGATAGCAGGCAAAGAAAGGCCGGTCGGTCGAATCCTGACGGCTGAGTGCGGTCTGGTAGAGTTTGGAAATAAGGAGCGTCCCTAAGAGATAGGCGTTTTCTTCGCCGATAAGCCCTTGAGAGAGCTTTATCAGAAGAACCTTGCGGCCATCCATAACCTTACGAAAGTCGAGCTTGGTTTGCTTCTGACAGACTATGTTTCTTATCAGCTTTTGCCGTAGAAAAGCATCGAGCCGTATCAGGATCGAGCTTGACGCTTTGCCGCCGATGAGCGGAAATTCGTTTTCCCAAAAGTAGCGGATGGTATCGTCCCGAACGGTTTGCAGAAACTCATTCCTGAATCCCTTCTCGACAAGAAATCGTTTTAGATCGAATAACGTACCGCCTCGGGAACTTTCGACAAAAGCCAAAATCGTATTAGCCAAAACCGAATCCATCACATCGCCCCAACTGGTAGACATTCGCCTGAACGTAGCAATGAGGTCGGAAGAAAGCAGCGTCTTTTCGAGTTCTGAATTGGCTCGAAGGATATTGAAGCCAATTGGGTATTCGGCATCCGACGGATCGAGCAAGATTACATCATTCAATCTGCTTTCGGGGACATTCGCGACAATCTCGTCGATAAGATCGCCGTGGGGATCAAGTACGCAAAACCCGTTGCCAATGTCGAGGTCTTGTCTAATCATGTTTAGTAGAAACGTCGATTTGCCCGATCCGGTCGAGCCGATGATATGAATATGCTTGCTCCGTTGCTCGTTCGATAAGGAAACACTTTGAGTCTTGCCTTCGTGAATGTTCTCGCCGAGACACACGAATCTTCCTTCTCCTGTGCGAACCGCCATAGCCGGAGCGGCCTTGGTTATCTTCGTTTCGGTTTGGAATTTCTCCGATCTAAGCGAAGCCGCTGGCATATGAGCCAGTGAAAGAAGCTCGGTGCAGTTTAAGATCATGCCGCTTCTGCGGCTTTGTCGCAGAAGTAAATCTTCTTCGTGATCCGTCTCATCGTAGCCGTCATTCGAGAGGGGAATAAGCTCATTTCCACTCGCGTTAGCGGTATGCGTGAAAACCGTTATCAGGGCTGTACCGAGACGTTTGGCAAGTTCCCATGAGCGCGTTTCGTTGTAGGCGATGGCTCCAACTCTGATAACGGCCGCGAATAGGGGTTGTGATATCTTTTGGCCGACGTGCGCGGCCATTTGAGGGGCGTTATCAAATACTGAATTACCTACATAGTCGGTCGTCGCCCAGAGTGCGTTATTGGCCCACTCGTTCCGAGTCGCATGAAACAACACTTGGAGTAAGGCTATTTCGTCAGCCCTCACGTCGGCAAGCGTCCCGACTATCCTGTCAACGTGTCGATGGAAAGGCCATTGTTTGCGGGTAGCGGAATAACAAACTCGTGCGAGAGAGCGAAATCGACAATAACAGGAATATTTCCTGCGCTCGCGATCTGCGACCAATGATCTATCAAAAAGTTGTTCGTTTCCTGAAATCTCGCATCGTGAAAGTAAGCTCGTAGGTTAGACCGCAGAAGTGTGGCGTCGGCTTTCCGACAAACGAACTGCATGGCTATCTGGTCGCCAAGTCCGATGACCTCAAAACTGGCTGGCAGCTCTGTCGTTCGTAGGCTCGATAGGAAACGCTCCGCCACTTCACGATTGGCGTTACTTTTCGTCGGGAGAGCAATTTGTATTTCGATAAGCGGCGAGTCATCAAAAAAGGCGGCAGGCTCCGGCTCGGCAAGTCCTTCTAAAAGAAGTTCACTTTGCGGCTCTGCGAGGTTTGTCGCCCCCCGTAGCTTCTCGACAAATGAGCTTAGGCCGGTGGGCCTGCGCCCATCGTCGGCTGTCGGCAGGTAGTAGCCGGGAAAAGGCTCGAAAGGTGGCTCTAGCTCAACCGGGTGATCCCAAGTTTGCCACCCTCGCCCTCGCTTTTCCCACGCGTAAAACTGTGCAGAAATCAGTTCTTCTTTCGTCATTTTTCAGGAGGGTCAACGCTTGAAGAAATCGCGCATTACCGGTTTGCGTTCGTCGCCTGTGACTTCTCGCGCACCTTTTTCCTTCGTTGTCGCATCGACAGCTTCGAGAACGGAGTTATGCGCCATTGCCCGAAACATCGCCTCTGTGTCGCTGCGGAAATAGGTATCGGGCCTGAACGCCTTTTGCAAAATCGGGCCTATATAGGGAACAACGAATATATGATCCGCGATGACCGACTCGTCTCTGCCCAAAGTTACGATCAAGAAAATAAAGCCGGCAACCAATCCGCCACCCCACATCGTAAAGCCAAGAACTCCGCCAAAATAAACGAAAAGAATAAAAAGCCAAAGGGCCACAAATGGAAAAATCAGAATGGCAACGAGCGCGAGAACCGGGGGCGGCGACCTTTCAACCATCCATGAAGAAAAAAAGAATCCTGTGCCAAAAGGAGCAGCACAAATGTCATAACGGTATAGGCCTCTACTAACTCGCAGATATTCTCGATCCGCCGAAAGGATTCCACTCTCTTTGAGGGTTATCCGTTCGATACGAACATCCGGGATCTCACGTTTTTTAATTGCATGTTCAACGTAGGTGTAAAACTCTAGCGGGGACGCCTGCATGTTTTCGACCATCGTGCCCCAGTGCGAGAGTACGGCAAGAGACGTTTGAGACATAAAAACTCCTTCCTTAATAAAATTGAAACACCAACAAGATCACCTTTCTTGAAGACAAAATCCTTCCTTTCGGCTGATTTAACTTGGAAAAATCCTGAATTCTTGACATCATTACTGAAAATCGGGATTTAGAATTTAGAGCGATACTCCCTATGCCGAAGGCTCATAAGATATATAGGTTTGCGGATTTTACGCTGAATGCGACCAGACGCACACTCTTTCAAAACGATGTCGAGATTCGATTGAGAGACCGTGCGTTTGAAGTGCTGGTATTTTTAGTAGAAGAAGCGCCCTCCGTCCGTTCCTTTGATGACATAATTAAAGGCGTTTGGGGTGAAACGCATGTTTCCAATAACTCCGTTGAAAAGATAATTACGGAGCTTAGGAATGCATTGGGGGACGATAAAAATGATCCCCGTTTTATTAAAACTAACCGGGGTCGGGGATATTCCTTTGTTTGCGATGTCCATGAGGTCCAACAAGAAACCTCGGCGAGCGTCTATGGAAAAGTCGCCGGACCAAGATCAAAATTCAAATCATTCGCCCCTTATTTTATCCTCGCGATCTTCGTCGTGGGGCTTTCTCTCTGGAAAGGTGCAGACCTATTAGCGAGTCGCACAACTAACCCGATCTTCGAGGATGATTTTTCGGGCGCCGAGATTGACCCAAATCGATGGACGATAAGAGGGAAAACGGTAAAAATCGAGAACGGAATGGCCAAGCTGGTTGTTGAAGCAACCGATAATTCTGGAAGACTTCTATCAAACTATTTTTCATTTGATCCAAGAAAATCGATCACAATCAAAAGTCGTCTTAAGGTCGCCTACAGCCAAAGCTTAAAAGATAAAGTTTACTTCCACGGTTATTTTGGTCTGAGTCCTAAAACATCGCGGGTCATTGAAGATGAAATCAGATCCACCATCTGGTTTGGAGTCCATTACACAAATTATGATTATGAATCCAAATACCTAAATGGAAATACGAAAGAACAAAAAACCGAGGGCTTCTTTCTCGTGAAGAACGGCGGCTCTCCGTTCACGGCAATAGATTATGCAAGCGGAAAAATAAGTCCGCGCATCGAGCCGGTCTGGGACAAATGGTTTGATCAGAAGATTGTCTACGATCCATCTAGCGGCAGCATGAGATTGTTTATAAATGATGAACTGAGACAGGAATTTAATGTCGGCAAATGTTCAACCGACTTGCCGGAACACAAGCTGAGGCTTGAAATCAATCCCGAGGGCTGGTGGCTATATCATTCGATTGAGATCGATTACATTCAAGTCACACAATAGCCGGTTCTACCTTTTTCTGCGTCTCGAAGCCGATCTCTTTTGCCGAATGACCTCTTTTCGTCCGTCGCCTGCAAACTGCTTCGAAAGCCAAACGTCAACGTCTGTCCGCTGCCTTGTGTAGCGTTCAAATGATGCCCGTATAACGCGGGGGCCGTCCTGAGCATCCTTGTTGTTATTGAAGGGTGGATACGCGGTATGCCGCTCCGCTTGTGATGCCATGAGTGCTGTACTGCCTTCGGCAAACGTAAGCGTTCGCAGATAAAGCTCATAGTCGGGCAAGTTTTCAAGCTGCGTGGCTATAACGTCGGACGCGAATTCTTTGGCCAAAATTACGGCATCGTCGCCGCTTACTCGAAAGCTCGCCAACGTTCCGCAGTTTCCGAAAATGGCTGGTACAATCTCGTCGTTGTGTTTTCGAAGTTGAGCCAGTGTTTGCGTTGCAACGGTAAGCGACAGGCGATATTTGCGAGCTTCCGCTAGGATAGCCGATAAATCAATGCCATGGGTAAAATTATGAACCTCATCGATATAAAAGTAGTGCTGAACGCGCTGGGATTCCGGCGTATCTTGTCGTGAAAGAGACGCGAGATAGAGCTTCGTGGTTATAAGCGAACCAAGTAAGGCTGCAATATCGGAGCCAAGCGCTCCTTTTCCAAGATCGCAAAGCAGTATTTTCTTGCTGTCCATTGCCTCACGAAAATTGAAGCTGCTGCGATGCTGTCCGATCACAGCCCGAAGTAGGGGATTGGTCGCAAATGCTGAAACCTTATTGAGCAACGGGGCCGACGCCTTTGCCCGTTGATCGTCGTCCCATTCGTGTTCATAGGTTCGGTAAAACATCTGCAAAACGCCATCGTTCACGTTTCTAAAAATCTTGTCTCTAAACTCCGCGTCCGTGATAAGCCTTAGAAGGTCGAGTAGGGACGTTGGCTCGTTTTGTGAGATAAGCGCAAAGCAAAAGTTCGTAAGCAGATATTCGCTCTGTGGCCCCCAGGCATTAGCCCAAATTGTCTTAAAGGTACTTACGATCGATGAAACCACAAGCGGTTGGTACGCCCTCGGCACCTTTTCGAGAATGTTAAGGCTGCTTACGCGGGCAAGATCGGCCGGTTTGAAGTAAATGACATCGTTCGTCCGGGAACGGGGAATATGTTCAAGAATTTCGTCTATGAGTTGACCGTGCGGATCGATCACGGTCACACCCGAACCGTTCCAAATGTCCCAGAGGATCATGTTCCGCATGAGGGTCGTTTTGCCGACGCCGCTCTTTCCAAAAAGTGCGGTATGGCGGGTGCGAACTTCGGGGATTAAATAACCGTCTGCGCGGTTGTCTTTCGGGCCTAATTTGTAGCCGATGGGGAGAGGGTACATTGAGGAAAACTATACGCCTACCTGAGTAGGTGTATAGACGGGTAGATAGTTACAGTACCGGCGGGTATTATACGAGCTATGCGTACCTACACATCAGGAAAAGTAACAAAAACAGCGGAATTACCCGTCCCGCACGGCATTTATTAACACATGCCATTCTTCGGAAGGGGTACAAAGTCTCGTAGCTGGTCGCTAGCCGACGGATTACACAACACGCCAAGACAAATCGCCAAGTCAGTGCAAAATCGCATCCGGCTTAGGCTACCGGGGAACGACCCATGCCATCCGCAGAGGAGTTTATTGTCGAACTCCTCGGCGGTGTGGCAACGATCCAAGATGCCCGACACTTTTTCGATGAGTTAGGGAACAACTCAGATTTTATAGCTGAGACAAACGAACTCTCGATGGCTCACCGAGGTGTTCCAGCCGTGTTCGCCGGATGGTCGAAAATCCATTACGCGCTGACTCGCATTTTACGACCGAAAGTGATTGTGGAAACGGGGGTATTCGACGGGCTGTCGAGCGCCTGTTGGCTGCTTGCACTCGACAAGAATGACCACGGAGAACTTGTGTCCATCGATCTTCCGGCGACAGTGGCCGTCATCGACTCGATTCACACTTCGTTGCCCAAAGGACAAGAGCCGGGATGGATCATCGCCGATTCACTTCGCGCAAGGCATCGGTTATTGCTTGGCGATGCGAGAGAGTTATTGCCACCCATTCTCAGTGAATCGCCAGTCGATATTTTCTTCCATGACAGCTTGCATACCGAAGATCACATGCTCTTTGAATACAGAGCGGCTTATGAGCAGATGCAGGCTGATGGACTGATTTTGAGCGACGACTACCGCGCCTATGACTCATTCTCAAAGTTTGCTCGGGGACTTGGCCTTGAAACGTTCGTCTCTTATGACGGACTAGCAGGGCTTAGAAAATCATCGGGGATGGGAAGGGGTACACGGAAAGCTATCGAGTGCCGTCATAGAGAGCCATGACCTAATCGCGGTAACTATCAATAGCTCGATAAGAGTAAATCCTTTCCGCATGGGCGTGGCGTCATTTTTGCGTATTCAACGCTCGAATGACGGATGTCCGACCGATCCTGAGCTTCCGGGCAATCTCTGAGTTATTCAGGCCTTTCGCTTTGAGCTTCTTTATATGATCGGTTTTTAGGGAAGCGGTCGCCGGTCGTCCGTGGGCGTTCCCTTGAGAGCGGGAATGAGCGATACCCGCTTTCACCCGTTCCCGTAATATGTCCCGCTCAAATTCTGCAAAGACCGCAAGCATTCCCGAAAGTGCCTTGCCCGCTGGAGTGGTCAAGTCAAATGCTTCGGTTAAAGAGACGAACCCGACGCCGGTGTCCGTTAGTTCGCGGATTGTGCCGATTAGGTCGGATACGGAGCGTCCCCAGCGATCTAACCGCCAAACTATGATCGCATCGATCTGACGGCGGCGGGCTTCCTTTAGAAGTTCCTCGCGTTTTGGTCGCGTCTTTGCTCCTGATCCTATTTCTTGAATCTCGTGCTTGATCTTCCAGCCTCGTTTCTTGGTGTACTCACGCATCGCCTTCAATTGCATTGGAAGCGTCTGCTGATCGTGGGTTGAAACTCTGGCGTATAGTGCGACTTGCATAGGTGTCCAAAAACCCTCTTAAAATCTGGCCTAAAAAGGCTCGGTTTTACAGGCTCAAACGGAGTCTAGCAGAACTGTCCAAAAACAGTAGTTATTGGACAGGTGTGGCAGCTGGCGCTAGGGTTTGGGGGTCGAGAAACAAATTTTTAAATTTACCAATGGAAATTCTCAAAGAACGGATTAAACACCTACTGGAAGACGTAGATGCCTGGGTGTGCGTATGCGGCAATAGGCCTATATACGATGGCTTTTCCCCATGCGACAAGGACGGAGATGAAATGGAGCCGAGTATTGGCAGTGACTGGGAAAATCTATACGTATGCTTCGGCTGTGGACGGATCATTAATTCGGATACTCTTGAAGTGGTCGGGCGAAATCCGCATCCGCAACCTTTGAATTGACGCTTCTTTCAAAATAAAAAGATATGCTTCAGAAGAGCGGGTTTTTCTCGTACCCCTGCGTCTCCCACGCGATGTAAAAACAGCGTCGTCTTAAAGGAAGCGTTGGGCCAATGCCGGGCCGTCTCGGATCACAATGCAACTTTCTTCATCTAGTCACGTCTCTCAACGCTCGATAAGCGTTGCCAACTTTTAAAACGTTGCTGAGTCGTCAACCAGCGTTTCAATCGCGATTTCCGCTAGCTTTGCATATCCCCAAATAACGATGAGCGAAGGCTCACGAAGTCCAATCTCATAACGGGAGATGTCCGATCTTCGCAGAGTTATCTTGTCGTCTGACAGTTTTCGTGCAATCTCCGTTTGACTTAGATCAAGCCGATGTCGGATTGCGAGAAGCTTTTTGGAAAGGTGTAACGGTCTGGTTCGGCCCGCGGTTCCCATCAGAAGCTTCCTCCTGAAAGAGATTTCCGCTCAAAGTTGACTAATGTTTTATTGAGAAGTACATTCTCTCTTATTCTAGTTCCGTATGGAACTATTTGATTCGTTAGCTTCCGCTGAGTCAAAGGTTTTTCTATAAACCGGACTCGTTCGATCACGGGCAACGTGTTCCCGTTCGTGTGAGTAGCGTGGTCATCGGGTTATCAAAGAAGTGGCTTACTTAGGATAGCAAAGGATCGGGTCGACAGTCATTGTGATTCATGGCAATTCGAAGGTAGTAGGAATTAAGTAGTCAAGGATCGCCCATTTCAGATTCGGGCCGGGTTGATAGTGTCAATTATCCGCAGTGATACAGAGGTTTGCTAAAGAGGTGAAATGAAAAAACAATATCAGAATAAAGTCTTTCATTATTCCCGGTTGATTATGGTCGCTTCGATACTCGTTGTATCCATATCGGCGTCGAACAGTGGGTTCGCTCAACCCAAAACACGAGCGGTGTCGAAGCAAGGCCCCGCATCTGCAACCTCGGTTGTTATCTCACGGTTTATCAAAGCCATGCAGAATAAAGATTTCAAAACGATAGTTGATCTTACGTACAGCTATCAGGTGCAATTAGATGCTATTCGCCAGCAAAATCCTCGGGCACTTTGGGAACGGAAAACGCAAGAATTCTATCACAAGAAGGTTGGTACTCTCACTCAGGAGTCAAGTTTTTGGGGGAACTATAGCCTAGGGTTCGGAACTTTGACGGGTGATCCCGCTCAAAACTTTAGAATAATTACGTCCTTCCTGCCCCAATGGAGCGGCTGGCAGATTTCGGAAACAAGATACGACACTGTTACCAATATGAATCTGGAACGATTCGCTCAGGTAACAGTATATGTGATGGTAGAGTATCCACTTAAAGAAGGAATGCAGGTTCCTCCGCTACTAGGTCAAAAATTTCTAAAAAGCACAATGCTCAAATTCGAGCTAAGAAGTAATCTTGTAGAGAATGTATTTCAGGTCGACGATCTTAATACTTTTTGGCAAAGGCCATACCCTCCATCCGCCACAAAGGTGCTGGAAGATAAACTCAAGGCCGATTTACTTAGCGGCACGAGTAGTGCCATTCCTGAGTTGGAAAATCTAATAGGTGAGCAGGCGCTAGAAACATATCTTTTAGAGGTCGCGGCAAATCCACCGGCAAACGGTTTGGTCTTTGATCGGGCTATCCAATACCTAGCGGCGCGACATGTGAAGGATGTCGTACCGCTCATTCTTAAGAGGGCTGAGGCTATTTCGCACGAATGGGCCACCCCCGACCGAGATCTCATGAAAGTCCTTAAACAGATAAGACGTACCGAATATCCCACAGTTGATTTCATAAAGAAACGAATGGCCGTCAAAATTAAGAAATTGGACGGAGGAGCATTCTCTCAAGAGATCAGCGATCCAGACGTTTACGTTTACCTTGATGTTCTTGCGTCAATAGATGACGCTGGTTGGAAAAGTTTTCCCTACGCGAATATAAGGGGAATTGTCGATGAATTGGATGAGAAATACGTCAATGCGTCCATTGTCGGTCCCGATGCGACAACGAGTGCATCTAGGTTTTTTGCGTCTTTTAGGCCATGCACAACCGGCTTGTTCGGAAG
>JANYIL010000063.1 GCA_025362075.1 Chloracidobacterium sp. | reverse complement strand
GGCCCGGGCGACCAATTCTTTTCCCGTACCGCTTTCGCCCGTCAGGAGAACCGTCGACTGGACCTCGGCGACCGTCTCGATCATCTGAAAGATCGCGTTCATCTTGGCGGACGTGCCGACGATATTTTTTATGCTGCCGCGTTCACGCTGGGCGCGTTTGAACGCACGGTTTTCGTCGATCAGCGCCTGTTTCTCAAGCGTCTTGCGGACGATCAGCTTTAATTCCTCGACATCGAACGGCTTTTGAATGAAATCGTCCGCTCCGAGCTTGAAGGCCTCGCGGGCGGTCTCGACCGAGGCAAACGCAGTCATCAGTATTACGCCGACATCCGGCAGCGTCTCGCGAACCGAGCGGAGCATTTCGATGCCATCCATATCGGGCATCTTGACGTCGGAAATGATAACGTCGGCGGACTCTGTTTGGAGAGCTTCGAGCGCCTGACGGCCGTTCATGGCCGTGCGGATGCTATTGCCTTGTTCTTGGAAAACAAGGGTCAACAACTGGCGATAACTTTGCTCGTCGTCAACGATTAATATGTTTGCCATTAGAAACGTCAGGTGAAATTCGAGAGGAATGGAACCATCTCGCGAAACGATCCCAACCTATATTGTCACAGATAAGGGAATGATTATTCAAGAAGAATTTTTCGAGATGCCCACGTTCAAAAAATCCGTCAGTTTTGAAGGTGCTACCGAATCATCCATTTTGCGTACAGGTTCGGTGGCGGTTCGGCGATTATCACGAGGCATATCGAGAGTGATGGTCGTCCCCTTGCCCTCCTGGCTGCGGACGTTTATCACGCCGTTATGATCTTTGACGATCTGATATACGATTGACAGACCCAGACCGGTGCCGCCGGTTGTCGAATTCGAAAATGGCTCGAATAACTGCTCGACCTGTTCCGATGTCATGCCTTTACCCGAATCCTCAAAAACTATTCGAATGCGGTTGTTTGGAATGGTTTCGAGGCCGACACGCAGCTGACCGCCTTCGGGCATCGCCTGTATGGCGTTGCGTGTCAGATTCCAGAATATTTGCTTGAGCTGGGCCGCATCTGCCGATATGACTATCGGCTCGTCTCCCAGATCGTCGACCAGAATGTGGTCGCCGCGAACATCGGGACTGTGTTTGAGCAACGTGAGAGTGTCCTTGATCGCTTCGCCAACGTTGGTGTCGGTAAAATCAGCCGCAGCGGGCCGGGCGTAGCCGAGAAAGTTCGTGATTATGCTGTTCAGACGATCCGATTCTCTGAGGATGATATCCATTAGGCTGGCCTGGACGGAGTCGGGCGGCATATTAGATTCGAGCACCTGGATCGCTCCGCGCATTGCTCCGAGCGGATTTCGGATCTCATGTGCCAGCCCAGCCGCTACACGTCCGACTGCAGCCAGCCGGTCCTTGCGCCGGACGCTATCCTCCATGGAGCGGATCTCGGTTAGATCCTGAAAAGTGATGATCAGCCCCGATGCCTCGTTTGTTTCCGAGAAAAGCAGTGAAACGCTAAAACCTATGCGCACGGCAAATCCGTCCGGCGTGATGAGATCGGCCTCAAATCTCGGCAGTTGCTCTCCATCGCCCACGGCCGCGAGCGAAATATCTATCTGCTCTTTGATGTCTCCAAATAGTGAATTGATCGACTGGCCCTGAACTTCATCGAGTCTGTAACCGGTAATTTCGGCCGCAGCGGCGTTGAACGAATAGATCATGCCTTCAAGATCGGTAGTTATGAGCCCTGAGCGGATGGATTCCACGATGCGTTCGTGCAAGACGCGAAGGTTTGCCAGCGTTTTGGCGGTCTCCTCGAGTTTTTCACCCGACGAACGGCGGTCAGACAGCCTCGATGCAAGTAAGCCGACGACAAGCAGTGCCACGAGATGAAAGCTGACGATCTGCACCGCCTTGCCGGCTGCCTGAGGTGTGCCGAATGTGTCGATGATCGAGTTTCCGGTGAGGATCGCGAGAAAGATGAACAGGAATGAGCACTCGACCGCCATCAATAATGTAGAGAGCGGTTTTAAGAAAAAGCTCGCAACGCCGATCAGAACGATATAAAGCGTAATATAGGGCGAGCTAAGATCGCCCGTTCGCCATATCAGCCAAGTGATCAACAGCGAATCGAGAATGAACTGGATGCGGATCTGGAGCGAGTAATTTTTGCTCAGGCGCAGCAGAAAAAAGTAGACGATTGTGAGCCCGACCGAGATCAAAAACACGAGAAACAGGCCTTGAGGAAAGTTTTCGAAAGACAGCCGCAATGTCCCGCTATTCCAAAACCAACTCGTTACGAGCAGCAGAAAAATGACCAACAGACGCCCGACGATCAGCGTCTGGATGCGTTGCATTAGTTTGGAATTGGCTGCCGGTTCCTTTTCGTCTAAACTGAACATTCTGTCCTTGTGCCTTATGGATACTAATGATGATCAGAACAATTCACCCGCCTACGACGTTCGGCCCTGGGGCAGCTTTACGGTCCTCGACGAAGGAACAAATTATAAAGTTAAAAGAATTGAAGTTTTGCCCGGAAAACGCCTCAGCTACCAGCGGCATTCCCGCCGCGCCGAACATTGGTACGTCGTAAGCGGCATTGCTAAGGTAACATTAAACGGTGTTGAAAAACTAGTCAATTCCGGCGAGGCCATTGATATTGCACGCGAAACTGCACACCGTGTCGAGAATCCGGAAGGCTCGGAATTACTCGTTTTTATCGAAACCCAGACCGGCGATTATTTTGGCGAAGACGACATTGTCCGGCTCGAAGACGATTTTGGAAGAAACTAGGGGGCCAAGGTAACCGATGCCGGAGAAGTGGTCCCGACGATCTGCTCTGCGGCCTGGCCGAGATCTTCGGCGAAGATATCGGGGTCGAATTCAAGAAAAGGCTTATGTTTCAGGCCATATCCGGTCATGACCATCACGGTCCCCGTCCCCGCTCTTTTTCCGAGATTAACGTCGAGGTCCTTGTCACCGACTACCCACGACCGCTCCATTTCGATATCGAAATCGCTCCGTGCAGCCTCGATCATCCCTAAACTTGGCTTTCTGCAACTGCATCCCGCGTCCGGCAAATGCGGGCAGAAATAAAATCCGTCGATTGCCCCGCCAAGCTCGGCTTGTATCTGGTCGTGAACGGTTTGCATTGCTGCCTCGGTATAGACCTCGCGGGCGATGCCGGACTGATTGGTGACGACAATTATCAAAAAGCCATTCGCTTTGAGCAGCTTGAGTGCGGCGCCGGTGAACGGGAATATTCGCAGATCCTCAACACGCGATAAATAATTGACCTCCTCGATCAACGTCCCGTCACGGTCGACAAATATGGCTGGTTTTTTCATAAGATTTTTTAACGCAAAATCGCAAGACGCAAAGGGAAGAAAGCTATTTTTAATTGATCTCATCCAAAAAACTTTGCGTCTCTGCGTCTAGGCGACTTTGCGTTAATTTTTCTTTTGCTGACCCGAAAACTTCCTCAACCGATATGCGCGTCATACATCGATGATCGATCGGACAATCGCGCAGCATGCACGGTGAACATTCTACATCTTTTCTAATAACTTCTGCATTTACGCCAAATGGCCGTGTTGTTTCGGGGTTTGTCGGGCCGAAAATAGCTATCGTACCCGTACCGACCGCCGGAGCGACGTGAGCGAGGCCCATGTCATTTGAAACAAGCAAATCGACGACGCTTAAAATTGCGACCGCCTCGCCGAGATCGGTTTCGCCCGTGAGATTAATAGGTGACGAACTGCACAACTCAGCTACGGCTGCCGAGACATCCTTCTCATCCTTAGAGCCGACAAGGATGACATTTGCGTCGAGCTCAGTTTTAAGCCGGTCGCTCAGCCGCGCGTAACGATCCGCGGGCCAGCGTTTTGCACGGGAATTGGTCGATCCGACACCCATAGCGACCGTCTTTTTTGACAGGTTGGCACCGGCGCGGGACAGAACGTCACGGGCGGCGGTCTTTCGCTCGTCTGAGACATTTAGAGTTAGATCCGGCATGGCCTGCGAAACAGTTTCACGCCCCAGTACCCGTTTTTCGATCTCGGCGACGAGTCCGAGGTAATAAAATACCTCGTGTCGCCGGTTTTTCCATTCCGGGACGGCGATCGGGTCGGTCAGCAGGAGTCCTCGAGCATCTTTGTTGTAGCCGAAGCGACGCGGTATACGCGAAAGGTAGGATGTGATCGCCGATTCGAATGAGTTTGGCAGCAATATTGCCAATTCGTATCCGTCGTCACGCAGAAATTGGGAATTGTCGTAAATGTCCTTGATCTTCCAGCGATGCTTATCGAAAGTAACCAATTCGTCAATAAAATCGGCATCGCGAAACAGGCCATCCGCCCACGACCGCGTGTGCAGCGTGATCTGATCGTCCGGAAATATCCGCCGCAACTCCCGTAAAGCGGGAACCGACATCACGGCGTCACCGATCCAATTTGTGCCTCGCACGAGGATTTTCATAGGAATTTTGCCACCGATAACACAGATAAAACGGATTCGGAAAATTTTGGTCCGATCCATGCCGATCTGCGTTTATCCTTTGCCAAAAAGCGTTCTTAGCCCCTCATCAAGCGGAGTTTGCGGTGACCAATCGAGTTCCTGAGTGACCAGGCTGAGGTTGGTGACGTAATTCATCGGAACAGGTGGCGGAACCTCGACTTCAGCGTCGATGACTGCCTGTAAACCCGACAAATCTTCGAGCTTGGTTACGAGTTCTCTTAAAGTCAGGGCATTTTTAATGCCGCCGCCGAGGTTGTAGAGGCCGTGCCTGATCACTGAATCGATGAACGCCTGACATGCCCTGGAAAAATCGTCGACGTGCAAGAGGTCGCGCAGCGGCAGGCCTTTTGCGGGCAGGGCGAGGCGTTCGCCCATGTTTAAGGAGTGGACGTAGTGGCCGACAAAGTTCGGGACATTGTCCGGGCTCGCCGGGGCATAGACCGTTGAAAGACGAAAGATGCATGAGCGGAAGTTTCTGGCGTTTGCGTAATACTCGACATACCTTTCCGCTATTAGCTTTGACCATTCTAAGGCTGTCTGGCCGGCATAGAGCGTTTGGCATGATTCCGGCACTTCCTGGAAACCATCCGCAAAACGCCCGTAAACGTCCTTAGTTGACGCGAAAATAAGTACCGCGTTTTCCTTCATTTCGCGGAGAAGATTTACAGTGCCTTCGACGTTGGTAAGAAAAACATGGCCGGCCGAAGCGGGATTCTTATCCAGATGAGCCGCCAAATGGATTACGACATCGTATTCGGCAACACGAGTTACGTCCTGAAAATTCAGGATGTCGTAACCCGCCCGACGGGAAAAATCGTCAGCATTAAGAAAATTACGGACGTGTGTGCCAAGAAAACCGCTGCCACCGGTAACCAGAATCTTCATACTAAGAATTCTACCGCAAAGGAGACGTGTGAGCGATCTTTAAGGATTCGAGGTGGCTAAACAGCGAGACTGAAATTAACCTGCCGGATCCTGGATCTCCGTCAGGGTTTGCGGGGCGAGATTTAGGATGTTTTCGCCAATCTCCACAGAAACAGGTGAATTCCAAACGGAAAAGCTCTGGCCGGACCTTGTCATTCCGAAAAGAAAATAGCCATCCGGCTCGATGCCGTTAAGCTGAGCCTTGCCGAATCCGTCGGTTTTGCCGCTGTACTTTATATGCTTTTGGATAGCGTCTAACGCGGCGTGGTTGAAATCGCGGTAGCGATCCGGAAATACGATCGACATGCCCAGACTATCCTTCAATGAGTGTCCGTCGATCGGCTTTACGCCCGCTGCCGACAGAATCGCCTCGACCTCTTGGTCCAGGAGATAGAATTTCTCGTTTCGCACGACCCTGGCAGATCCGTTTCGCGACGAGACCTTCGGGACGAGGGCAACCTTGCCTTTGTTACGCGTTTCGGCGACAGCCGGCTGCATCGGCGGTGCGGAAATAGGTATGGGCAGGGCTTTTATCGCAATGGGTTCACTCGTACGGGTGGTTATCGTTTCCTGATTCGCGCTGACGTCTAAGGTTGCGACCTGGCTGGCATTTATTTCCTCGTTACGCTTGACGAGCACAAAGACCAACATTAACAGAATAACCGCAAGCATTCCGATCGGGAGCAACGTCCACCCGGGGAAACCGCCGTCAGCACGTCCGTTTTCGGGTATGGTGACCGATGACGAATCAATCGCCTGGCAGCCGCAATTCGGGCACGTTCGGGCGTTTTGTGATCTGTCGCGTCCGCACTTCGGGCAATGTAGTGGTGACATATGCATTTCTCCTTACTTATCTGACGACGCTCGGCCACAAATAGTTGGCATTATCATGGCGGTGATGGTAACGAATTTCGTAAAGAATTGTAAACGTGAAATAAAGGGAAGGCGTTCGCCACTCGCCCATCACATGCGAATGGCGCCCAACCTTGCCTGGAAGCGGCATGTTTCCTCACCTGAGCTTAAGAAGTGGAACCGCCCGCCTCCAATTTGCATTGCCAAGTCGATGACATTGCACAATGAAAATAGTACGCAGGGAAAAACGGCGGGATTGTCGGCTAACGTACACAATCGCCGTTTTTTTGGCTTAGGACGGCTCCCGTGATTTGTCTAGCTTTTTTTGTTTCACATGGAGAAGTTGGCATCAAATAGCTAGACAGACATAGGTAAAACTCTATAAAATTCTATTGGCGACAAAAATCCCCGCGTATCCGCCGCTGTCCAACCACTGATGTCCGAACAATCAACCGCAAAGAGCAACAGATCGAAGATGCCACCCAAGGGCTGGGTTAAGGCACGGCGCCCGGCTGTTTACGCGGCTCCGCCGAAATCGCGTTTTCGGCGTCTTCTGCGGCTGATCTTTAACGGCTGGACAATCTCAGCAGCGGCGATCCTGATGCTGGGAGGTTTCCTCATCCTGACCTATTACTGGTTCGAATTCTCCGACCGCATCGACCGCAAGCTGCTTAGCGGCGAGGTCTATACGGCGTCGGCGGGCGTCTATTCGGCGCCCAAGACGCTCAAGGTGGGCGAAACAACCTCGATGCCCGATCTGATCGATTATCTTAAATCGGCCGGTTATATCGAAAAAAACAGTCGGGCCGATGCATCACGCAGCCGATATTCGGTCGATAAAGACCAGCTCGCGATCGAGCCTGGGTTAACCGGGACGATCGACGGCAAAAAGGTCTTTCCGGCGCTGACCGTCAAATTTTCAAAGGACCAAAAATCCGTCGCCGCGATCGGCGACCGCGACGCAAATGTGCAGGTCAACGAGACAAAGCTTGAGCCAAAAATACTTAGTTCGATCGCCGCCGAGGGTGACGGGCGGCGAAAGACAGTCACCTACAACGACATCCCCCCATATCTTGTTAAGGCGATCACCACCACCGAGGATCGGGCATTTTTTGAACATTACGGCGTAAATATTCGTGGTATCGCTCGTGCCTTGTGGCGTCGGTACGATCCGGAGGAAGGGTCGCGGATCAATAATCAGGGCGGCTCGTCGATAACACAGCAGTTGATCAAAAATCTGCTGCTGAGCAACGAACAGTCGTTGTCGCGAAAGCTGACCGAGGCTTACATGTCGGTGATCCTCGAAACGCGGCTCTCGAAGCAGGACATTTTCACACTGTACGCGAATCAGATCTATCTCGGCCAGCAATCCGGCGTTTCGATCTATGGCGTCGGCGAGGCTTCGAATGCCTATTTTGGCAAAGATGTATCTCAATTGACGCTACCCGAGGCTGCGTTTATGGCCGGGATCATTCGCAGCCCGAACCGCTACAATCCGTACAAACATCCTGACAAAGTTCAGGAACGCCGAAATCAGATACTCGAATCGATGGCCGAAACCGGCGAGATCAGCGCCCAGCAGCTTGCGGAATACCGCCAGGCCCCGATCACGCTCAAAGAGATCGCAAACACCAAAGACTTGCAGGGAATGCCCTATTTTTCGCAGTACGCGATTGAGGAGCTTCCGAAGCTGGTCGCCGATCCCGAAGCTGTCCAGCATTTGCGGGTTTATACATCGATCGATCCCGATCTGCAGCGAATGGCCTACGAAACGGTTGCCAAGCGGCTTAATGCCTTAGATAAAAACTTTCCCAAAAAGCCGAAGGGCAACCTGAACGCCGCGCTCGTGGCGATGCGGCCCAAAACGGGCGAGATCGTCGCCATGGTGGGAGGTCGAGATTACCAACAGAATCAATTTAACCGTGCGACGGACGCGATGCGGCAGCCCGGATCGGTCTTTAAGCCCTTTGTTTACACGGCGGCGATCAATTCGGCGTACGACTCGAGTTCACGGCAATTTACGGCAGCGACGATCTTTAAGGACGAGAAAAAGACCTTTACGTACGGGACCGAAAGCTACTCACCAAACAATTTCGGCGACACTTTTTCTAATAAAGAGCTGACGTTGCGAGATGCGTTGGTCAAGAGCAAGAACGTCATAACCGTTGATCTTGCAATGCAGCTAAACGTTGGCAAGGTGCTGAACCTTGCGAACAAAGCGGGAATGCCAAAAGTCGAAAAGGCCTATCCGTCGATGGCGCTCGGGACGGCCGAGGCGACGCCGCTACAGGTTGCGACGGCCTACACGATGTTTGCAAATCTCGGCGACCGCGTTCTACCGATGCCGATCACCAGGATCGCGGCGGGCGATGGGCGCACGGTTACGGCCCCGTCGCCCGACCGAAAAAATGTCGTCCGACCCGACGTTGCCTACGTGATGGACGACATCATGAAAGACGTCATAAATCGCGGCACGGCGGCGCAGGCCAGAGCTTGGGGATTTCAGAACGTTGCTGGCAAAACGGCCTTTGCGGGAAAGACCGGAACGTCAAGGGACGGGTGGTTTGCGGGATTTACGCCGGACCTCGTCTGCGTTGTGTATGTCGGGTTCGACAATGGCGACGATCTCGATATGAAGGGCGCCGAATCAGCGATGCCGATCTGGGCGGATTTTATTAAGGAGGCCCTCGCCTCGCACCCGGACTGGAACGGCGATTGGACTATCCCGGCAAACGTCCGTAAGGCCGAGATCGATATCCGCAACGGTGCCCTGATTCGCGAACTCGATGCCGCCGAGCCATCGCCGACACCGACGCCGATCCCGACACCGACGAGGCCGAAAGGAGCGGACACAGATCCCTATTACGAAGCGCCGCCACCCGAACCAAAGGATATTTATGTAACCAATGTGCCGCCGGAATTTCGCCGCGTTGAGGTTTTTATTTCCGGAACAGTGCCAAATCGATCTTTGCTGCCAATTCCGGACAGTAATCCCGAGTTGAACAAGGGAGAGCATTCGACACCTTCGCCAACACCGCTTTCGAGCACCTGGCAGGATCGCGCCGAACCGCCGCCGATACCGGAAATGCCCGATATGCCGCAGCCGTCGGCCCAGGCAAAACCGCGTGCCGGCGACAAGGGCGGTGCTGTAACTATTATGATCTGCCCGCTGACAGGAATGCGGGCCACGTCGCGCTGTCCAAATCCCGAGGCGAAATCATTCCGCCCCGGCAGTGAGCCGAAAGACTTCTGCACATTTCATCGATAACGCGCGATTTTATTCCGCTTCGACAACCGCAACGGCTGCCTTAGCTTTTGAGGCATTCTTGGGGACTGGTTTCTGATAGGCCTTGCGGGCTATGAGCGTGATCGAATTGATCTTGATTCGCTTGCGGCCGACGCTTTCCGGGTCGGTGTGTTCGTAATTAAAAGAATAAGTAAAATGCCCGGCCGAGAGTTTTTTGCAGTAGTCGTCGGGTAAGTGGAAAGACACGGCGTCAGCATAATGTCCAAGACATTGGTCCGCCTGGCCTAATAATTCGGGCGTCTCACCTTCGAGATAAACGGGCACACCTTCGCCGATCGGGTCGCAGCGGCCGTAGAGGTCGCCGAGGACATGACGGCGTGATAGCGATAGTGGACTGTATGACATAGCTTGAGCATACCATTTTTTGGGCGATTTTGTATAAAAAAATGCCCACTGCAATTGCAGTAGGCATCTTTTCGAAAAAACAAGGGGTAGATACTACCAACGGCCGCCGCCGCCGCCGTAACCACCACCACCGCCATAACCGCCGCCGCCGCCGCCGCCGCCGCGATTGCCACCGCGACCGCCGCCACCGCCACTGCGATTTTCCTGCGGTTTAGCTTCGTTGACCTTCAGAGCGCGTCCGTCGACCTCTTTGCCGTTAAGCTGAGCGATCGCTGCTTCGCCGTCGGCCTGATTGGCCATTTCGACGAATCCGAATCCGCGTGAGCGGCCGGTTTCGCGATCTTCGATGATGTTGGTCGATTCGACCGCGCCGATCGCACCAAAAAGGTCGTTAAGATCCTGATTGGTTGTTGAGAAGGAAATATTTCCTACGTAGAGTTTCATTGACATTTTATTTTACCTTTCCCTAATTTGGGGATTCTAAAGAAGTTTCGAACCGGATCGGTAATCCGCAATGGATAAAGGCCGGGTTTCGGATACTCAAAAAACGAGAGCTACTTCTAATAACTAAACGGGGCCTGCTCTCAAACTTATCCAAAAACCGTTAAAGAAAGCGCGTCCTTAAGACGCGAGAGAAGGATTAACAGAAGCTATAATGCACGTTACCTAGCTCAATAGCAAGGCTAAAATTATACGAATCATGAATTTACGGATAAAAGCACGAACGGCGTGGTTACGCCGGTTCGTGCTTTTGGGGTTTGTGCGCAATAGCTATCCAGCTATTTCATGTCGAGGCTCTTAATCAGGAAGCCATAAATGTCGGCCTGCTGTTCGATCTGGAGTGCGGTCGGAAGCCCGGCTCCGTGCCCACCGCGCACCTGTATTCGGATCAGTACCGGCGAATCACCCGCTTGAGCGGCCTGCATTGCGGCCGTGTATTTGAAGCTATGGGCGGGGAATACTCGGTCGTCGTGGTCCGACGTTGTCACTAATGTCGGCGGGTATTTCGTGCCCGGTTTGGCGTTATGATACGGCGAATAGGCGTACATCGCTTTGAAATCGGTCGCGTCGTCCGGCGAACCGTAATCGCTCGTCCACGCCCATCCGATGGTGAATTTGGTAAATCGGAGCATGTCCATCACACCGACCTGCGGCACGGCCGCTCCGAAAAGGTCGGGATGCTGATTGAGCGTTGCCCCGACGAGCAGGCCGCCGTTGGAGCCTCCATTGATCGCGAGCTTTGGCGTCGATGTGTATTTGTTTTGGATAAGCCACATTCCCGCCCACGCAAAATCGTCGAAAACATTCTGCTTATTGAGCCGCGAGCCGCCTTCCCACCATTTCTTGCCGTATTCGCTGCCGCCGCGAAGGCAGGCCGAGGCGTAAACGCCGCCCATCTCAAGCCACGCGATCCGCGAGGCCGAAAAGCCGGGAGTTGTCGGAATATTAAACCCCCCGTAACCGTAAAGGATCGTCGGATTTTTGCCGTCGAGCTTGAGGCCCTTTTTATAGGTCAGGAACATCGGTATCTTTGTCCCGTCCTTGCTCGGATAAAAGACCTGCTTGACCTCGAATTCGGCGGGATCGAATTTGACCTTTGCTTCGCGAAAGAGCGTGCTCTTGCCGGCTTTCATATCGTAGCGATAGATTGTCGGCGGAGCGTTAAAGCTCGAATAGCTATAAAAGGTCTCGGTGTACGACCGTTTGCCGCCAAAGCCGTCAGCCGTGCCTACGCCGGGGAGCGCGACGTCGCGGACAAATTTGCCGTCGGTCTCAAATATCTTGAATTTGGTGTAGGCGTCGTGCAAATAGTTGGCGACAAACTGGTTATTGATAAAGCTAACACCTCCGAGCGTATCGGCCGCCTCAAGTATGACGTCGCTCCAGCGTTGCTCCTGGAGGCGTACATCGACTTTTGCCACCTTGCCGAGCGGGGCGTCCTTGTCGGTCTCAAAGTAAAATACCGATCCGTCGTTGCCGAGGAAATTCCAGCTATTTTTCAGGTTGGTGACAAGCGGGAGAATGGCCGAGTCCGGTTTCGCGAGGTCCTTGAAATAGACCATGTTCATCCGCTCGGTGCCCTTGCCGACCGTGATGAGCATCCATTTGCCGTCTTCGCTGATCTCGACGCCGCTGAAATAGTCGCCGTTGTCCGGCCGCTCATATACGACGTAGTCGGCCGACTGCGGCGTACCCATTTTATGAAAGAATATCTTTTGAAACTTTGTCGTCGCCTTGAGTTCGGAACCCTTTTCAACCGGGGCATATCCGCTATAGTAAAAACCCGAATTGTCTTTCGCCCATGCGTCAATCCCCTGACGGTTGGGGGCGAGCGTATCCGGTAAGAGCTTTCCGGTTGCCACATCCATTACGTGCCATTCCGTGCGGTCGCTGCCCGCGATCGCCACACCGTAGGCCCATAGTTTTCCGTCGTCCGTAAATGACGAGCCGCTGAGAGCAGCGGTGCCGTCCGCAAGAATCTTATTCGGATCGAAGAATACGGTGCCAGGATCGTTGATGGAAGTTGTCTTGTAGAGGACGCTTTGGTTTTGCAGGCCGTCGTTCTTTGAATAAATGTAGAAATTGTCCGCGATCTTCGACGGAGCGGACAGCTTTTCGTAGTTAGTAAGCTCGGTCAGTCGAGCCTTGAGTTTTTCACGTTGCGGGATGGACGCGAGATATGAGTTGGTGAGCTTATTTTCGGCCTCGATCCAGGCCTTGGTCTCGGCTGACTCGGTATCCTCCATCCAGCGATACGGGTCGGCGACCGTTGTGCCGCTGTAATTATCTACCTGATCCCCGCGGCGCGGTTTAGGATAATCAAATTTGCCCTGAGCGGCGGCG
>JANYIL010000041.1 GCA_025362075.1 Chloracidobacterium sp. | reverse complement strand
AGGAATTGAAGATTCTCGTTCATTAGCGAGTTTCGCCCGTGACCGCCTCAGCAGCCTTGCCGTCGTTTGTTACATCCTTTATTCGACTGCCATTTTATAATCACATCCCTCATTTTGGCAATACCTGACGGTGCCGTCTTTTTTCGTCGTCTTTTCGAGGAGAAAGGGCATGCTGCATTTCGGGCAAGTTTCCTTGACTGGCTTATCCCAGTATACGGCGTCACACTTAGGATAGTTCACACAGCCGTAAAACACCTTGCCGCGGCGCGATTTTTTGACAGCGATATCGCCGCCGTCTTTGGGACACGTGATCCCGGCGACAACATCACGTTTGACGTAATCGCATTTCGGATAATTTGAGCACGAGGTGAATTCGCCAAAACGTCCGTGACGTTTTACCAGATTGGCCCCGTCTTTAGGGCAGATTTCGTCAAGAATTTCGGGCGGCGGCGCGGGTTTTTCGTCTCCCTTGGCGATCTTGCGAATGTTCTTGCATTCCGGATAGCCCGTACAACCGTAAAACGAGCCAAAGCGTCCCTTTTTCAGGGCCATTTCCTTGCCGCAAAGCTCGCAGACCGGGATCTCTTCGGCTTTCTCCTCTTCCCCGTCTACTGACTGCTGACCGCTAACTGCTGACGGCTTCTTCGCTACTTCCCTCGTATTCTTGCATTCAGGGTATGTCGCACACGCCAGAAACTGGCCGAAACGTCCAAACTTAATCACCATTCCCGAACCGCATTTTTCGCAGACCTCGTCCGTCGGGATCGAGGTCTTTTTCATCGTCTTGATGGCCTCGATCGCGGTTTCGAGGTCCTTTGAAAACTTACCGTAAAAGTCTCGCAATGCCTCACGCCAATCGAGTTTGCCGTCCTCGATATCGTCTAGCTTTAGCTCCATCCCGGCCGTATAGGCCGTGTTGAAAATATCATCAAAATTTGCGATCAGCAGATCATTGACCGTCATGCCGAGCGGCGTCGGGTGAAAACGTCCCTCGACCTTTTCGACATATTCGCGATCCTGGATCGTCGTCATGATGGCCGCATAGGTGGACGGGCGGCCGATGCCCTGTTCCTCAAGCATCTTGACGAGCGTCGCCTCTGAATATCGCGGCGGCGGGTCGGTGAAATGCTGATTTGGCGTTATCGCATTTAATCTGAGCGTCTCGCCTTGTTTGACGAGCGGTAAATTCTTGTCCTCGTCGTCTTCTTCGTCTTCCTGCGGTTTATCGTCGCGACCCTCTTGATACACTTTTAGAAAACCGTCAAATTTCTGCACCGAACCTGTTGCGCGGAATATAAATCGTCCCGCCTTGATGTCGATCGTCGTCTGATCGAAAACCGCCGGGGCCATCTGCGACGCAACAAAACGCTGCCAGATTAAGCGATAAAGCTTTAACTCGTCAGGGCCGAGTTTGCTGGCAAGCGAATCCGGCGTGCGGTTGACATCGGTCGGACGGATCGCTTCGTGAGCGTCCTGCGCTCCTTTCTTCGACTTATAAAAATTCGGTTTTTCCGGCAGATAACTGTCGCCATAACCGGCGATAAATCCACGAACTTCGTCGAGCGCCGCGTCCGATACGCGTGTCGAATCGGTACGCATATACGTTATGAGACCGACCAGCCCTTCCGATCCGACCTCGATTCCCTCATAAAGCCGTTGGGCGGTGGACATTGTCTTTTTAACCGAAAAACCGTGTTTTCGTGCCGCTTCCTGCTGTAGTTTCGACGTTATAAATGGTGGGGTTGCGTTGCGTTTGCGTTCCTTTGTGATTACTGAATCGACTACAAAGGCCTCTTTTTCCGCCTCGGCGACGATTGCACTGGCCTGATTCACGATTTTGACGTGCGTCTCGGTTGCCTTGACATCCTCGTCAAATTTGCCCAGCTTTACCGAAAGGCCGCCGATCTTGCTGAGTTTCGCGTCAAACCTGGGCGGCAAAGCGGCCGTTAAATTTGCAACTATCGACCAATACTCGGTCTGGACGAATGCCTCGATCTCGCGTTCGCGCTCGACAACGAGACGCGTGGCGACCGTCTGCACGCGACCGGCGGACAGCTTGCCGCCGATGGTTTTCCAGAGGATCGGCGAGACCTTATAACCGACGAGCCTGTCCAGAATTCGCCGCGTTTGCTGAGCATTTACAAGGTCAGTGTTTACCTGTTTTGGTTCCTTGAAGGCGTCCTGGATCGCATTCTTGGTGATCTCATTAAACATTACGCGAAACACCGGTATCTTGCCATTCTTAGGCACGATCTCCTCGGCCAGATGCTGGCAGATGGCCTCACCCTCGCGATCGGGGTCGGCGGCTAGATAGATCGCGTCGCTGTCCTTAGCGGCTCTTTTAAGGTCGGAAACTACCTTTTTATTGTTACGCTTTTTTGTATCCGGAATTACCTCATAGTGGGGTTCGAAATTGTTATCGACATCGACACCGAGGTCCTTCATCGGCAAATCCTTGATATGCCCGATCGAGGCCATGACGTTGTAGTCGGACCCGAGATATTTGTTGATCGTTTTGGCCTTGGCCGGTGATTCTACTATTACTAAGCTTTTACCCATTATTACTAACCAGCGAAAAAAATAACGTCAGCCACTCAATTGTGCTGACGCTTAAGACTTCTAACACCTCGCTCTTGAGCTTGTCAATGCGAGGCTAGAGCATATCCGAAATTTGGCGAATGTCAAAGCACGCGATTTTAAGTTCGCCGGGCGTAATGTTTCCCCGGCAGGACGCGTATAATATCGCGGATATCGAAGGCGACGAGCACGCTGTTAAGATCGCCAAATGAAAGGCCGCTCGTCTCAAGCAAATTGTCGATATGGGTTGATTCGTCGCCGCTTAAAAGTCCCCATACCTTGCTCTCGTTATCGGTCATATCGGCCGGAATAAGCTCGGGCTGCCGTCGGGCCGTCTCCGCTTTTTCACCTTCAATCTTTGGCGGCAATATCGCGGCCGAAATCTCTGACGGGAGCTCCGCAACTACATCCTGCCATTGCTGAACCAATTTTGCACCGCTCTTAATAAGGTAATTCGTCCCGAACGAGTTTCCAGATGTGATATTACCGGGGACGGCCATCACCTCGCGATTTTGCTCCATCGCGAGCCGGGCGGTTATCAAAGATCCGCTGCGTTCGGACGCCTCGACGAGCAAAACACCGAAACTAAGCCCGCTTATGATTCGGTTTCTGTATGGAAAGTTGTCCTTTAACGGCGGCGTGCCGAGTGGGAACTGCGAAACGACTGCTCCTCCCGATTCCAGGATCTCGCGAACGAGCCCCGCATTTTCTTTTGGATAGACGGCATCAATGCCGGTACCCATCACCGCAACAGTTTTGCCATGTCCCCGCATGGCACCTCGATGAGCTGCCGTATCAATGCCGCGAGCAAGACCCGAGACAACACAAATCCCCCTTGACGCCAGATCACGCGCCAACATCTCCGAAGCATTCTCGCCATACGTCGAGCACATCCGCGAGCCGACCACACCGACCGCCGGCAAATCGAAACACGCCTGCCAATCGCCTCTTACATACAGCACGGGCGGTGGATCGTCGATCTCCCGCAGCAAAGCCGGATAACTGCCATCATCTAGTATTAGGACATCGCCACCGATCTCTTTGACCCGGTCTAATTCAACCGACGCCTTACCATGAAACTCATTCTTAATGATGCTGTCGACCGTCTCGGGCTTAAGTCTCAAAGATTCAAGCTCAGTCCGCCGCGCATGAAAAACGGCATCGGCCGAGCCAAAACGCTCCAATAACTTGGTCGCAGCCCTCGGCCCGACTCCCGGAGTCATATTTAACGAGATCCAAGCAATCATAAGAAAATCGTCTTCTTACTATTCACTGTTCACTATTCACTAAATTGGCGGAGGCGTGTGGGAGTCGAACCCACTTGAGTACGCTCTCGCGCCCTCACAACGGTTTTGAAGACCGCGCCCATCACCGGACAAGTTGCGCCTCCGTGTAAGAAGATTGGAACACGGATTGACACAGATTTAGCGGATTACCACCAATTTTTTCATCAAAATCGGTGTCAATCAGTTTAATCCGCGTAATCGGTGTTCCATTCTTCTATTCTGAAATCAACAACAATGTAACCAAAGTCGCTCGGTGCGCAATATCACTTACCAAAATATGCTCGGTCAGCATATGAGCTCCGGCACCTGCGATACCTAAACCATCAAGTGTCGGCACACCCAACGCCGCGACAAAATTACCATCCGACGCACCTCCAACCTGAGTTTCACCAAGTTCATAGCCAAAACTTGCCGCCAAGTCGCGTGCTTTTTCGTAAAACGCAACGACCTCTGCCGTTCGCTCAAAAGGCATGCGGTTTATCCCGCCTAAAAGCTCAAGCGTGACTCGTTCGTCAAAAGGAGTGAGAGCATGAAATTCGCTATCCATTCGCTCGGCCTCTGCCATCTTGCTAAATCGTACATCTACCTCGCATTCCGCATGTTCGGGAATAACGTTGGACGTGGTCCCGCCTTTGATAGTTGTGACGTTGACTGTCGTGCCGAGATTGGCGTTTGCTATGGCGTGAATTTGCTCGATCTGACGAGCGATCTCGACAATGGCATTCGCACCTTTTTCGGGTTCGAGGCCGGCGTGGGCAGGGCGACCATGGGCCCGAAGGGTAAACATTCCCGTGCCTTTACGCCCCGTCTTGACCTTGCCGTCGGCAGACGGCTCGAATACGAGACACTGGGCGGCATTGGCGGCCTCGCGCTCGACCAAGGCCCTTCCACTGTAGCTGCCGACCTCTTCGTCGCACGAGAGGAGGATCGTTATCGGCAACACTGGCTGCGTCCCGGTCACGGCAAAATAACGCAATGCCTCGAGCATTAGCACGACGCCGGATTTCATGTCGAAAACGCCGCAGCCGTAAAAATTGTCGCCTTCGATCCGCGTCGGATTTTGCTGTTGAGAGCCGACCGGATGAACCGTGTCCGTATGGCCGAGCAACAATGTATGTTTGCCATCGCCCGGAAATGCCCGAATTACAATATGATCGCCGTCGTGGGCGCCGATCCGCTCGACCGTCAGGTCGACACCTGTAGCACGTGCCTGTCGCTCGACCCAATCGCCTACCGCACGGCTCCGCGACGCGTCATGCGAAGGCGATTCGATATCGACGATCTCGCGGATCGCATCGACAATTGCGGACTGGCGATCAGTGTAGTATTGGAGTATTTCGGATGCTGTCATTTGCTGACCGGGACTAAAAAACTGAGTCGGTAATTTTATTCTCGGCAGCGTATTTACGGGCCTCGGCCTCGGTTTTGAAGACCCTTACTACATCATATTCCTTCATCACCGGTTTGCCGTCGATCATAAAGGTAAACATGGGGCGAGCCGCCGGCTGCGTGGGACACAAATCCAGTAGTGCTATCTCAAGCGTCTGTTTGACCGAACTTGTCTGCGTTACCGGATACATCACCTTGCGGATGACCTTGCAGGAACTCGCGTTGGTTGAGACGACATCCGCGTTCGCACCGAAAACCTCATTAAAAAGATCGCCCATCCGGTAACCGGCAAGCGCCAGCCTTTCCTGTGCCAATTCAAACGCGTGTTTCCGGTATTGATCCGTTGGCGTTTCAAACCATTTCAGGTCCTTGTAGACTTCGGTGGTGGCAATGTCGAGGCTTTCCTTTGCCCATACATCGAATTTTCCGGCATTTAATTTAGCCTTTATATTGTCGTATGGATACAGTTTCATCATGTCCTGGGCCAGCGGATCGAGGTAGTCGGCGTCGCACTGGTCTTTAGCGTTCGGGATGTTGCGGCCGACTATCGAATCCCAAAACCAGTGCAGATTTTCCTGCTTATCGCGGGGTGTGCCTTTCGGGGTCAGCAGAAAAAGATTTCCGCCCTGATCGCCTTTTGGATTTCCGTCGGTTACTTTGCCGGACGTGTGGAGCGGCTGGTGAATGTCGCCGATCAGATGCTCAAGCCATGTAATGGCGATTGCCTTCTCAGAATCAGACGCGATGCCGCGAATCACCTTGTCAAAATCGACCAGCTTTTGCATCGCCAGGCCGCCTGGTTCCTGGCTGTCTATAAAAACTACCTTGCCGTCCTTCCACTGCCAAAATGTGTCGGCGTAATGCCATGTGCCATTGTGATATTTCTTGTTGCGCACCTCGTATCTGGCATCGCGGATGATGTCCGGCCAAGTTGCCATAACCATAAAAAACTCACGTTTTCGCGAATCGAGCGTCCGCGAGCCGTTTGACGCGTAAAATGCACCGATCTGCGAATCCTCAGGCGCCGCAAGCAGAGTTTTGATCACTTTTTCGCGGACATCAGGCGTCATCCGCTGCCAGGCGATGTAGGCCGTGATCTTGTGTCCGACCTCATCCCACGCAAAAGTTGGAATAAACGACGAGAAAAGTACGATAGCGAACAGTAGAGAATGGCCAATTAGTCTTAACATTTGATACTCCTGAATCTATTTGGAAGATTCTAACGAATTAAAGGGATAAGAGAAAGTAAGGAGTTTTGCAGATGAAAAATTTTATCAAACCTTTTCGCCATGCTGCTCATCTTACTTATGCAAACTTTCCCCGGTCGTGCGTTCTTGAAATTAGGGAGTGCCGCATCACGTTTTTGATGTTTTAAGCGGAGAAAAATATGCAAGGGATTTTGGAACAAAATTTGATAGCCGAGCGTGTGATAGATAGAACGAATGAAGCGTTCGGAAAAAGGATCGGCCTGATCGGTTCGCTATTCGGATGCTGGCACAAGGAATTAACGAGGCCGTTCACTAGTAAAAAAGGATCTTACCGGGCGTGTCTGAATTGTGGAGCACGCAAGGAGTTTGACATAACGAGCTTCAAAACATTGGGGACGTTTTACTATCCCCCGTCGGTCTCGCTCGACCGTAACTGAGCGAATTCATAAATACCCTTCATTAATACCTACCAAATTAACCTACCGAGTGCGGTTTACCAAAAATACCGCACTCTTTCTCTTTTTAATAGGTCAAATACGCGTCAAACACCCAGCCGGAATAGCCGTTATAGCTTGCCTGGCACCATCGGCCCGAACGGTTCGCAGGTCTCGTGACCGGTCCGCAAGCCCCGATCGCGACTGTTGCTCCGTGTGGTATCTTCGCGATCCGCTCACCGATATCACTGCTTGGCAGAGAACGCAGAGCCAAAAAACCGTCGCTGGGTGAATTGACCCGTGCGGTGAGGGTCGATGTCGGCTGGTTGGGTATCGGGTTTGGAATATTAGCGGGACGGTTTGAGGTTTTTTGCTCATTTAGCCGCTTTTCGAGATTGGCGATCTGTTTGCGAAGCTCCCCGCCGTCGTCGGTTGTTGGCGATGGCTGCGGAGTAGGTGTTGCTGTCCGGTTATCGGTATTCTTCGCCGTAACATCGCCTCCCCTGCTGCCAAAGTAAATTGCAAAGCCCGCGACGACCACGATCGCGGCAAGAACGAGGATCACTGCGAGGGCCCCGATAAATACCTTAAATCCGCCGCCGGAAGCCGGGGCGGGTACAGAAGCCGCTGCGGCTGCGGGTTGTGAGATTACAGGCTGGGGTATTTCGACCCGCATCTTGTCGCCCTGGCCAAAAACCGCCGTCGGTTCGCCGGTACGACCGACAACCGTCGGGAAATCGTCCGGCAGCGCGACGAGCTGCTGACCGTCCGAAAGGCAGAACGAGAGGGTGTCGTCGGTGTAACTGTTTTTGCAGACAGGGCATTGTTTCATTACTGCTATTTATAATTCACTTTTGACCGGATGGCAATCGTTTTTCCGGAAACCATACATTATAATTGAGGTATAAAATAAAAAAACTTAGGAGCAGATCATGCCAACAATTAATCCATATCTCAATTTCAACGGAAACTGCGAGGCCGCGATGAACCTCTACCGCTCGGTCTTTGGCGGCGAATTCGTCACCTTTAGCCGTTTTGGCGACATGGACTCGGGAATGCCCGTGCCAGAGAACGAGAAGAACAACATCCTCCATGCGTCGCTGCCGATCGGCAAAGATTATGTGCTGATGGCGAGCGATTGCCCAAGCTCATACGGATCGGTAACTCAGGGCGACGCCTTGTCGGTCTCAGTCGGGACCGAGAGTGAGGACGAGGCGACCCGCATTTTCAACGGCCTCGCCGAGGGCGGCACCATAAAAATGCCGCTGCAAAAGACATTCTGGGGAGCATTTTTCGGAATGCTGACGGATAAATTCGGTGTCCATTGGATGGTCAATTACGACTATCCGAATGAATAGGAAATATCGGACCGTTTGCTCATGATCAAAATGGTCTCCGCACGAGGCCGTTTTTAAGGCGCCATTTTGCCAAAAATGCTACAGTAACCTTTCTTCTAAAAAAGATCGATCAATGAAAAAGCGCCTAATCAAGGTCATCAAGCCCGGAGCGGAGGATTCTGCGCCCCCCGCTCCGTCCGCCGAAGCCATCCTTAATCAGCAAATTCAGGACAAGGCTGAGGACGACCGGGGACTCGCCTCTGCCGTCAAGGGCTGGATATCCGAGCGCCGCGAAAACAGCCGTGTCGCCGACAGCGACGCCAGCGAGAGCCGCCGTGCATGGCATGAGAACAACGGGTCGAAAAAGCCTTAACAGGTCGTAACCGCTTGCCTCTCACGGCTTGCCGCAATTAGTTTCGAGCCTCCAAATCCGCAGCGGACTATGCGAGGGCATGGACTCATTTTTTTTAACAAGACACTGTTCCATCTCGGAGGTACTAATGCGTGCAAAACCACAAGACCCCGATTTCGACACCCGCGTCCGTAATAATTTTGGCGAACAGACCGTCATGCACACGATCGGTGCGCGGTTGACGCAGCTTGAGGCCGGACGGGCGGAGATCGAGATGCCGACGCGTGACGACCTGGCCCAGCAAAACGGCTACGTACACGCAGGGATCGTCACGACTATACTCGACAGCGGCTGCGGCTACGCGGCGTTGTCGATGTGGCCGGCGGGTTCGGGCGTACTGAGCGTTGAATTTAAGGTAAATCTACTGGCACCCGCCAAAGGCGAGATGATCCGCGTCCGGGCCGAAGTAAAACGTTCGGGCAAGCGGCTCACCGTTTGCACCGCCGACGCCTTTGCCGTCGATGGCGATAAAGAAACTATCTGTGCGACAATGCTCGCGACCATGATCTGTATCGAAGCGAAACGGAGTTAAACAATGAAACGACTGTCCCTTATCCTTGTCATTTTTGCCGCAACAGCCTTGTCCGGTCTTGCTCAAACTGCTCCCGACGCAGCAAAGCTGACCGCATTACTCAATGATTTCCTCGCCGGTGCCGGACGCAATGACGCCGCCGTCCACGAGCGTTTCTGGGCCGACGACCTGATCTACACGCGCTCGACCGGCGTGCGCACGAATAAAGAAGAGATAATGAAAGGGCTGCGATCCGCTTCGCCCGCACCGCCACGCAAAGATACCGATCCCGTCACGGTCTACACAGGCGACCAGGTTCAGATCCATCAATACGGCAAAACGGCGGTTGTGGCTTTTCGTCTCGTTATAACCAACACCAAAAGCGACGGCACAAAAATCGTAAGTTATAACCTCAACACCGGCACATTCGTCAAACGAAAAGGCATCTGGCAAGCCGTCGCCTGGCAATCGACCATAGTCTCAAAAACAGCTCCCGAAAACAAATAAAACGGTGCTTGGAAAAACTGGTTTTTTTTAATAACTTTCGTTTGCGAGTTTTTTGTGTCGATATTTACGTCTTTATCATATTCGTGCATTCGTGGCTAAATTTTAGCCACGAATGCACGAATAACGGAATAAGAAATCTGATTAATTAAGTCTCCGGCGTCGGCACTAGCCAATTTGAAACACGTTACTTAACAGCAAATTTACCAGATTGAGTTTACCCGCCGAACGCTGATCGTATTGACTTCGACCGCTGAGAGCGTCTTCGAAGCCAAGACCGTACCCTTCGCTCAGGACACGTCTATTTTCCCCAATGGTGTACGAGTACGGATCATAATTTCCGTCCGCGCCTACGTATGGGTCGTTGTAATATTGGTTGCCACTGCCGTTCTGCCGCGCGTTTCGCCCGGCGAGCAGCCCCTCAAGATAACCCTGCGTCAAAACCTGTCTCAGTATCTGGGTAACATACCCGCCGGCTCCGCCGCGCTGGCCGAACAACCCGGCAAGCGGGATCGAATTCAACAATCCTCCGTCGTATGACGAGTAATTATCATATTGCGGCTGCCCGTAACCCGCGTATTGCGTGTAGACCGGACTGTAGCCGGTGTACCGAGGCGAATACGCCCCGACGTAATATGACGGCTGTGTATGACGAACCGGACCATTCGCGTACCCTGAATTATAAACATTGGCATCATAATAACCGTTGTCCTGATACCCGTTATCATACCCATTTGCCTGGCCGCCAAAACCACCCAGAATGCTGCCGATTATCGCCCGCAGGATATTTGTTTTCGAGCTGGTTCCATTGTTTGAATACGGATACTGTTGATTCTGGTCGTACGAATAGCCATTCGAGTCGGCATAGTAGCCGTTCGTTTGCGGATAATAGCCCTGTCCCGGTGCGTATGGGCGGACGTTGGCGTTCTGTCTGTAACGTCGGCGATCTTGATAACGGCGCTGGTCGGGATTTGCATAACCGTTGCCGAAAATGCGGCCTGCCTGATCAAACCATTGCGGGGCGACCGACAGCTGATAATAGCGGCGTTCGTCATTTGACTCATTTTTATAAGACCGTCGATAGGCCTTTTCCTGGTCTTTTATCGCCTTTCGCTCCGCATTCCGTTCATGAACTTGCTGGCTGCGGATCTGTCCTGGCGGCACCCGGCCTCCGCCCCACGGCGCAGACTGATAAACGGGAACTCTATAGACGGGGCGATCTTCATTCCTTCGCCCGCCATTGTCGCCCTTCCAACCCTTATTGCCGCTCTCATACCGGCGGCCGTTATCATCCTGCTGCCGGTAAACCCGGACATCCTCTTGACGGCGTTCGCGATTGCCATTCCCCCGACCCTGGTCACCACCGTTTTCGGCATGCTTGCCGTTTCCGTTTCCGTTGCCATGGCCATTGCCCTTTCCGTTTCCATTGCCATGATCTTTTTGGCCATAGGACGCGTAACCCGCGCCGAGCATAATCAACAGACCAAACGTCGTCGTTAATTTCACAATATTTTTTTTCAACATATAAATCCCCCTTTTAAACAACACAATAAAAATGCAGCTTATATAAGCTAACGAGACGCAATATCCGTTCCAGCCGCCAAACGCGGTGGTTTTGGCCATAATTTGCCGTTTCAGCGCCGTTATAGTGCAAAAGATGACTATTTGGAATATTTTCTCCATTGAGTCGCAAGTTTACGGCGCCAATGCGTTCTATCGGACGCAGCGTTGAATATGTTCGGTGGCGAGCCGCAAATTTTTATTCAGATCTTACGGCAACCGTGAAAGAACCGTTCACTATTCCTCCGGCTGCGGATGTCTGCCAGCGGACGGCGTGAGTCCATGTTTTTACGTTTTTAGGAGAAAGACAATGAGAAGATCATTTATATTAACGTCAGCTTTGGCGGTCTCGACCGCTGTCCTGGGTGCCTGCGAAGCAAAGCCCGTAGCTCCGAATAAGCCGGTTCCAACCCCGGCACCCGTGACGACGGCCAACCCGGCCCCATCGCCCGTCGCATCGCCCGCCGGTACACCCGGAAAGCCCGGAGCAACGCCCGAGGTTAAAAAGACCGACGATAAAAAGACGGACGACAAGAAACCGGTCAATAAAGAGATAAAACTCCAAGGCACGCCGGTTAAGCCTGCGTAACATAACCCATGCTCCGGCAAAAAAAGGTGGGCCCCCCGCGGCTCGCCTTTTTTTTTTCGTTCCTTCGGAACGCAAAAATATTTCCGGAGTTTTCACGAATAGCTCTCTTTTCTGTACAATGGTTTTCCCGGACACTTCACAGGTATTCATACGATGGAATGTGGCGTCGGTTTTGATGATGCCGATCGTTGCGTTGTGCGTCCGGCGGACGATGGAAATTTTTTATTTGATATTGAAAAAAAATCGTCTTTTTTTGCCCTTTTTCGGGTCAGTTTTTAGCAAATTTGATGGTTTTTCTTAGCCTAACACATTCGAAAATCGAGTCGAATTGTTGTCACAAAAGGGAGTTAAATTCGTGTTAAACGGTCCGAAAAAAAGCTGTGGATTTCGGTTTGCGTAGGGCTTTTTTTCATGTTAGTCTGTTACCCGTTTCCAAGAAATGAGCCCTTGTAACTTGTTGATAAGAAACGGCTTAAAGAATTACATTAGGTTTTATGCGTTTACAGCCGCCGATTGTGGAAAAGGCTGTGAATAATCCTCTGCCCGTATTGTATTTGAGCGGGCGGAAAGCACCAAAACCAAAGGACTTGTAGCCGGACGATTTTTATCACAGGACAAATCTCAGATACGGAAAATCCAACACGCACCGGCGCATAACGGACGCTCCGTTTTAAGCGCATTTTTTAAGGCTACTTTGAAACAGATTTCGCAAAAAACTACAGTTTGGGACGACACACTTCAACACGTTAAGACACGCCTCGGTAAAGATGTATTTAACACGTGGTTTCACCCCATCAGGTTCGATGGCATAGACGAGGATCGCCGTGTTCTGCAATTGGCAGCCGGCCACGTTACCAAAGATTGGGTCTGCCTATACTACACCGAGCTGCTTAATGAGACGCTCGTCGAGGTCGGCCTCGGCGACCATGAGATCGAGTGGCTCGTCACCGACGCACCCGCTGCCGAGCTTCCGGTCGATGAAGACAAAGAGGACGCTCCGCTTATCTTCATCACGCAAAATGGACCGGCCTCGATGCCGCAGAGCACATACCGGCCTCAGTTTTTAGACATCGAGCCGGCCGAGGACACCTTAAACCCCAAATACACGTTCGAAAAATTTGTCGTAGGCAGCTGCAACCAGTTTGGCCACGCCGCCGCCAAGGCCGCGGCTGAGGCCCCGGGCACGACCTACAATCCGCTCTTTATATATGGCGGGGTGGGCCTCGGCAAGACGCACCTGATGCATGCCATCGGCCACTCGATCAAGGCCCGTAGCCCTCACATGCGTGTCGCGTATATCACCAGCGAGCGGTTCATGAACGAGCTGATCAACGCCATCCGGTTTAATAAGACGCCGGCGTTTCGCGACAAATACCGTTCTATCGACGTGCTGCTGATGGACGATGTCCAGTTTATGGCCGGCAAGGAACGGACGCAGGAAGAGTTTTTCCATACCTTCAACACGCTGCATAACAGCCAGAAGCAGATCGTTGTATCGAGCGATTGTCCGCCGCGTGAGATACCTACTTTAGAAGAAAGGCTGCACTCGCGGTTCGAGTGGGGCCTTATCGCCGACATCGAACCGCCCGATCTCGAGACCAAGGTCGCGATCCTCAAACGCAAGGCCGATATGGACGGCATACATCTGGACGACGACATCGCGATGTACATGGCCGGCAAGGTCAAGAGTAACGTCCGCGAGCTCGAGGGGTCCTTGGTCCGTCTTGTCGCGATCTCTTCCATGCGCGGGGTGCCGATCACAAAAATGCTGGCACAAGAGTCGATGAAAAACATCCTTGACAGTGCCCGTCCGATGGGCCTGACTATGGACCGCATCGCCCGGGCCGTCGCCGCGCATTACGATCTAACGGTCGAGGAAATGAAGGCAAAAAGCAACTCGCGGGCCATCGCGATGCCGCGTCAGGTGGCGATGTATCTGTGTAAACAATTGACCCGTCACAGCTTCCCGGAGATCGGTCGCGAGTTCGGTGGCAAGCATCATACGACCGTGATGCACTCGGTCGAAAAGATCGAAACGTTGACAAAAGACGACCGCAATTTCCACAGGGAGATCGAAGAGCTAACGGATAGTATTTGCAGCTAATTAAAACTTTTTAGACGCTGAAATCAAGTAAATCTTTTCCACATATAAGCGAAAGTTATTGTAGGCGTAAGTTGTTTATTTACTGATATTTGAATCAAGTTTATCCACATTTCCGCAGGACACGGCTATACGTCCCTGTGGATGGCGGTGGAAAACAAGGGGTAAAAAGAGTTATCCGCAGGATGCAGTAATTTTCCACAAATTTTCCACAGATGGCTGTGGAAGGAAAACTCCCTGTTTTTATAAGCGTTTAAGACGCTTTTACACATATGCACAGGCCCTACTTCTTACTACTAGTTCTTAATCAATTATTGTTTGTATTAGTATTAGAAAAGGCAGCGAGTTTGAGAGTTGACGCTTTCAACGCGTCGGAAGATGTCAGTACCACCTGCGGTAGCGGGTGGGGAATTTAATCGGATATAATATCCGGTATACAAAAACAAACCCCGGTCGCTACCGCTCTCGGTACTGACCAAACGTCAGGAGCATTTATTATGGAATTCAAGATCAAGCAGAGCGTTCTCAAGGAAGAGTTGGGATTTATACAGGGCGTCGTCGAACGCAAGACCACCATACCGGTGCTGTCAAATATTCTCATCGAATCGATCGGCGATGGTGAGATCCGCATCGTCGGCACGGACCTCGATGTGACGATCCGCTGCGACGCCGAGGCCGAGATTATCAAACCGGGATCGATCTGCATCCAGGCCCGCAAATTGTTTGACATCGCACGGGCGCTGGATCCAGGCGACGCTCATTTCAAAAAAGAAGAAAACGAGTGGGTGACGATGAAGTGCGGCCGCGCCAATTTTCGTCTCGCCGGCGTAAGCCGCGACCAGTTCCCCGAGATACCGCAGTTTAAGAGCACGCCGATGAAACTGCCGGCGGAAGTCTTCGGCTACATGATTCGCAACACGGCTTTTGCGATCACCAACGAGCAGTCGCGCTTCACCTTGTCAGGTGCAAAATTCATCATCGGCGACGGATCGGCCAAGATGATAACGACCGATGGCCACCGTCTCGCCTATGTCGAACGTGCGATCGACGACAAAGACGGCGTGATGGACACGCTCATCCCGAAAAAGGCCCTGCTTGAGCTGGTCAAGATCTCACGCGGCGACGGCGAGGTCTCGTTTGGCGAGGACACAAACCACATCTATTTCGAGACCGAGGGCCGCTTGCTCATCACCCGCAAGCTCTCCGGTAACTTCCCAAATTACGAGATGGTCATGCCAAAGGACAGCGACCACACCGCCGTCTTCGACCTCGAAGAAATGCGTAACGCCGTCCGCCGCATGTCGCTCATCGCCGACGAACGCAACCGCTCGATCCGCCTCACGTTTCGGACCGGCGAGATAGAGGTCATCGCCCAGTCCACCGAGGAGGGAGACGGCAGCGAGATCGTCCAGGCCGATTACACCGGCGAAGAGATCCAACTCGGCTTTAACTGGCAATACCTGATCGAATTCCTAAACAACGTCGGCGCCGGCGAAATGGCCGTGGGAGGCGAGTCCGCAGCCGCAGCCGTAGATGCAGTAGCAGGAGATTCTTCCACTGCCGCTGCTACTGCCACTGCTACTGCCCGAGAGGGCCGCACCCGCATCGCCTTCGAATTCAAAGACGCCAACGCCGGCACCCAAATGTCCATCGCCGGCGAAAACACCTACAACTACAAATACATCGTCATGCCGCTGAGGATATGATAGGGGAGTGTTTCAACTGGGAAATCGAAGAGCATATTATTCTGACGAATAACTTGTTTCGTTTTGACACATTTTGCACTAGTGATGAAAAAAGAAATCATTCAAAATCTATTGGATAAGTTTGAATCAGCCTGTCATGATTTGAAAGGAACGGAGTGTTGGAGTGCGAGGGAACTACGAGAAATCTTGGGATACGGAAGCTGGCAGGGTTTTCAGAAAGCGATTGATCGGGCCAAAGTGTCCTGCAAAAATATTGGAGCGGACGTCGAAAAGCACTTCGCAGATGTTTATAAGACTGTCGAGATCGGAAACGCTACACCGAGAGACATTGAAGACATAGCTCTCACAAGGTTTGCTTGTTATCTAATCGCCCAGAACGGCGACTCCTCAAAAAATGAAATAGCGTTTGCTCAAGGCTATTTTGCAGTGCAAACCAGAAAGATTGAACTAATCGAACAGCATCTTCTGGATGTCGAACGAATAATCGCCCGTGAAAAGCTTTCTAATTCTGAAAATAAACTGTCAGGAGTAATTAATCAGCGGGGAGTTGATACAAAAGGATTTGGGGTTATCAGAAGTAAGGGCGACCAAGCCCTTTTCGGCGGCTATACGACCGGTGACATGAAACGAAAGCTAGCAGTTCCGCCGGGAAGAGCTTTGGCAGATTTCCTTCCAACCCTCACAATTAAAGCAAAAGATTTCGCCACGGAACTGACAAGTCATAATGTCATTGAAAAGGACCTTCACGGTGAAAGCAAGATTTCAAAGGAACATATTGACAACAATACAGCGGTTCGAAAAATTCTTGATGAAAGGGGAGTTCGACCTGAGCGATTGCCCGCGGCCGAGGATGCAGGCAAGGTTAAAAGAAAACTAGCGAGCGAATCCAAAAAGATTCTAAAGGACGGTCAGAAACTGAATAATAATTAGAGCGGAGACGCCAATGCCCAAACCCAAATGTCCATCACCGGCGAAAACACCTACGACTACAAATACATCGTCATGCCGCTGAGGATATGATCTGACCTTAATTGTTAGGCTGAATTAAAAGGAGGCCAGTATGGCAACAAAATACCCCCCATTTGTTAACGCATACGGTAAAATTTCGGACGTCTTCAAAGCAATAAAAGAAGCAGCGGTTCCACCGAAATTCACCACGGATTTCATCTACACGGTGCTGGGTCTTAAGTCCACTAGCTATCGGGCAATGATTCCGCTCCTAAAGAGGCTAGGTTTTGTTGATCAAAACAACGTTCCTACTCAGGTTTATAAGGACTATCGAGACGACGACCTTTCAAAAATAATAATGG
>JANYIL010000015.1 GCA_025362075.1 Chloracidobacterium sp. | reverse complement strand
GCCCGCGAAGATCACCATGTATCAAGGTGATGTCGGAACTCTCAATCGCGACATCGGTTCCCGTCGCCATCGCGATTCCCACATTTGCTTGTGCGAGCGCCGGAGCGTCATTGACACCGTCGCCAGCCATTCCGACGATCTTTCCCTTTGCCTGAAGGCTCTTGATTATATTGCCTTTGTCTTCGGGCAGGACTTCGGCAAATATCTTGGTGATGCCGAGGGTTTTGCCAACAGCCACGGCAGTTGTCTGATTATCGCCGGTCAGCATGATCGTTTCGATGCCTTCACGGTTTAGGTTTTCGACGGCCTCTTTCGCTGATTCTTTGATCGTGTCAGCGAGGCAAAGCAGTGCGATGACCTCTTTAGCAGAAGCCACAAACATTACGGTGTGGCCGTCGTTTCGCAATTCTTCCGCTTGCGTTTGAATGCTTTCGGATAATTTCAGCTTATTGTCTTCAATCAGCGGCCCGTTTCCGATAAGATATTTATTGCCATCGACTTCACCTGTCACGCCTTTACCAGTTACGGATTGAAAGTTCTCGACCTTAGGAAGCGATAGCCCTTCTGCCCCCTTGAGGATCGCAGCGGCAAGCGGATGTTCGCTCATTTGTTCGAGAGCACCGGCGATTGCGAGGACTTGTTTCTCCTCCATCTCGGTTAGTATGACTACCTTTTGAAGCCGCGGCTTGCCTTCGGTCAAGGTTCCCGTTTTATCAACTACAAGCGTGTCGATCCTTTCCAGAGCTTCCAAAGCGTCGGCCTTCTTTATCAATACCCCCGACTGTGCTCCTCGTCCTGTGCCGACCATGATGGACATGGGAGTCGCAAGACCTAAAGCACATGGACAGGCGATTATCAAAACGGCCACTGCACAGGCAAAGCCGAATACAAAATTGCCAAGCACTGCCCAGACAATGAGGGTCAAAACAGCAACTAAGATCACGGCCGGAACAAAATAAAGCGACACTCGATCCGCAAGGTTCTGAATAGGGGCCTTGCTTCGCTGAGCCTCGCCGACCATCTGTACGATTTGTGCAAGCAGAGTGTCGCGTCCGACCTTTTCGGCCCGCATGATAAAGCTGCCCGTGCCGTTCAGCGTTCCGCCGACAACCTGGGCACCGGTTTCCTTCAATACAGGGATCGGTTCGCCGGAGATCATCGATTCGTCAACGGAACTCTCGCCTTCGAGAACAATGCCGTCAACGGGGATCTTGTCATTTGCGCGCACTCTGAGCTTTGTACCGACCTGAATCTCATCGACCGAAATCTCTGTTTCCGCGCCGTCATCCGAAACAAAGCGCGCGACTTTTGGAGCAAGCCCGAGAAGTGCTTTTAACGCCGAACTTGTTTGACTCCTAGCCCGAAGCTCTAAAACCTGACCGAGCAAAACCAAAGTTGTGATAACCGCCGCAGCCTCGAAATACAATGGCACTTCGCCTGAGTGCCCGCGAAACGACTGCGGAAAAAGATCAGGAAAGAACAATCCGACGACACTGTACGTCCATGCCGCTCCAGTTCCGATCGCAATAAGCGTAAACATATTCGGGCTGATGTTTTTTATCGAAGCAAAACCGCGCTGAAAGAACGGGAAACCACCCCAAAGAACAACGGGAGTAGCCAACAGAAATTGAAGCCAGAGCGAAATCCGAATGGGAATGAGATTCTGTAAGCTCGGGACCATTTCCGCTGTGGCGAGAGCAAAGACAGGAACAGTCATCAGCAGAGAAAGCCAAAATCGCCGCGACATGTTTCTAAGCTCTAAGTCGGGCTTGTCATCGAGCGACACAATTCTTGGCTCCAATGCCATACCGCAAATCGGACAACTGCCGGGACCGATCTGAAGAATTTGAGGATGCATCGGACATGTGTATTCGACGTCATTCTCTACAGCTTTGACCAATATTTTCGGATGCAAAAAAGAATCCGGGGCGGCCTTGAATTTTTCAAAACAGCCTTTCGAGCAAAAGTAATAGATATTGCCGTCGTGATCAATATTTTCCGCGGCTGTTGCAGGATTTACTGACATCCCGCAGACAGGATCGATTTCCGCTGTGAGCGGCATCGAGGAGAGCATTTCGCCATCAGAAATACCTGCCTTTTTTGCCTGAATCAGCTCCAACTCTGTTGTTGGTTCGGCGTTTAACTTAAATTTCCCTAAACAATTCTTCGAGCAAAAATAATACGTTTTACCGTCATGCTGGTATTCACCGGCCGCGACTTCTGGAGATACTGTCATTCCGCAAATCGGGTCAATTATTTTTTCCATGGTATTTTTCAACTGCGTAATTCAAATCGGAAATCCGATGAATATATCAATCTAAGTTCGGCGGAGTTGGTGCAAGCTGACCGTGCCGCAACATGAGCCTTCCGTGTCAATGACGGGCAAACTCGTTACGTTATGTTCGTGGAGCTTCCGTTCAGTTTCTTCAAGCGAATCGTCCATGCCGCAGCAACCGGATGCGGGCCGCATTATATCTTTAACGCTTACATCCGAGGCCTTAAGGTCTTCGGCAGCCACGTTGTGACAGATATCGCGTTCGGTTACGACTCCGACCAGGTCGACATTCTCAACGAGGGGTGCGCACCCGCATCCTGAATGTTTCATTGCTTGTGCGGCACTCGCCGCCGTGTCTCGCGGCGTTCAGCACGAAGCCGCTTCCACTGGTTTCATTACATCACTATGACAACTCATTTTTTTTCTCCTTCTATTCGATAAAGTAATAAAGCGGCTGCCCACGGAAGCGCGGACATTAAAAGGAGCCACTTAAAATCAGAATTGATAATAAAATTTACAATAGTCATCCAGCCGATAGAACTCAACCCTGCAAATGCAATCACTTGAAACGCTCCCCGCGTTCGTGTTTGAAAGGATGAAAAGGCAATATAAACGGTCAGCAAACCTCCGGTAAAAATAAATCCGCCCATCACCCAAAAAACTTTTTGCAGCCAGCGAGTTAAATCCGGCGCCACCGCTTGAATCTCCGCTAAGGTCATATCCATATAACTGGCGTCTTCCGCCAAAAGAGGCGGACGTAAAAAGATAAAATAGAGACCAATGCCAACTAGAATAACTCCGCCGAGTGCCAGAACTTTTGGGTAATAGGGATAAAGTCTCAATTCTTCTTTCTCCTTAAATCGGCAACCAAGACCACACTTCACTTAAAAGTTTCCCAATCTTTAGCCTAAAATCAAAAAATTCGTTCATTACCGCAACATTTATCATTTAATCATCTAAACGTTTTTAATGAAGTATTCTTACCTCGCGAAAGCCTTCGCTTCCTATTTAAGCGAGCCAAAAAAAGCGTCGGACAAACTGCTTTGGGGCGACGCTTTTGCTTATTGACTCGTATAATCTTCAGGACTTGCCCGAAACTTGTCCTTACACCCTGTCGAACAGAAATAATATGTAGTTCCTTGGTGCTCGGTTTCCCTCGCAGCATCCGATTCCTCGACCTGCATTCCACAGACCGGATCTTTATGTGTAGCCATTTTTTCTCCTTAGGTAATTACTCAGAATGTTCACGCACTCTGAGTTGCTTTAACTGGAACGCCAATATGTGCTGAACTATTCAGCGTTGTAGACGGCGTTCCGAAAATTTTCGATAACTCAGTTTTTGGTGTCGGCTGTACGACAGGTTGCCTACGAGGTGCGCTCGAATGCCAATGGACGATTACCCAACGCGCGCCTCGTTTTTCTAAGATCGCAGTTCCCAAACCTCCGCTCTCAAAATGTTTGCCGTCCGAGTCGCCTGAAATAGTGTATTTGAATGTCGCCCACGCCATTTTGTCGGCAACTTTCAATTTCAGATCAGACGAAGCGTACTTTACGTTTTTCATCTCTTTCATTTCCGGAGCGAGATGGTTGTTGCGATAATCGAGCCAGCCGTAATTTGCATGGCCGTTTTCAAATACCGTAACGGCCTCATCATTTGCCCATACCTTATCTAGCGTCGGTATATCGTTTTGCGCGAAAGCGGTCATGTTCTGAGTCAAGACCTCGCGAACCTGCTTTTCGTCGTTGGATTGAGCCGACACCGTTTCAACGAACCCAACTCCGGCAAAAATAGTCCCAATTACCATAGCCAGCACTGTAAGGGCCCAAACGTTTACTTTCTTTATCATGAAATGATCCTCCTTAATTTTGAAAAAATAATGGTCTTCTGTTTCAGACTAATCACTGATCGCCTATATCAGCTGCCGATCGTTTTCGTTTTAGCCGCCGCTTTCCGAAAACGTAAAGGCCCACTCCGACGATAATCAGAATAACCGCGTCAATGGACATCACCTGATGTGACGCATATCCCTCATAATTCGGATTAGACATAACTTTGACCAAATGCCAAAGAAACAGGCTTACACCGATTATTCCAACAACTATTCCACCAGTTTTCATAACTAATACCTGATTAGGTCAACTTAGAGCGTTATTGGGGTCATCTCACCGCACACTATAAAATCAGTGTCGCGGCCTCCTGCGTCCGACGATGTAGAGCCAAATTCCGGCGAACATCATCAACCCGCCAACCAGTGACAAGACCTTATGGTCCATATACCCGGAATTGACGTCCGTACCCATTACGACTTTTACCGCGTGCCAAACGAATAGAATCGCCCCGAAAATTCCAATAATGATCCCTGCAATCCTCATAGCTTTTATTCCGCCTCCCTCTTACTCGCCAACCGGCTCTGGCATCCGATGCCCATAAGGGGGCGTGTCCGCATCATTTTCGTCGTCAAAATCGGATTTTTCTTCTCCTGCCGCACGAGCCGCACGTTCCGCTATAATTTTTTCGGCTACGGGCTTTCCAAATTTGAAAAATACAGCCGGTGTCACAATCTGATCAAGCAGAGTAGAGGTCAGAATACCGCCCAATACGACCACGGCGAGCGGGTGGAGTATCTCCTTGCCCGGTTCTCCGGCAGCGATCACCAACGGGATAAGCGAAAGACCCGCGGTCAAGGCCGTCATTAGAACCGGTACAAGCCGCTCGAGCGAGCCGCGAATGACCATGTGCTCCGTAAAGTCCTCGCCCTCTTCCTTTATTAAATGGAGGTAGTGAGAGATCATCATTATCCCGTTTCGTGAAGTGATTCCAACGAGGGAAATAAAACCAACCAGCGTCGCGATCGAGAACACGCCGCCAGTCAGAATAAGGGCGATAATTGCCCCGATTAGAGCAAGCGGGATGTTTATCATCACCTGCAATGAGCTGCGCCAGTCGCCCAAAGCCTTGAGCAGAATGAAGAAAATGGCGACTAGTGAGAATATCGATAAAACCGAAAGTGTACGAGTCGAACGCTGCTGGGCCTCGAACTGACCGCCGTATTCAAGAAAGTATCCTTCCGGCAACTGGACCTGGGCCTTGACACGGTCCTGCATTTCACTGACGACCGATCCCAGATCACGGCCAGCCGTGTTTGACTGAATCACGATCCTGCGTTTTGTATTCTCGCGCAGCACTTGATTCGGCCCGGGAAGATTTTCAATCGTAGCTACTGCGGAAACTGGAATTTGAGTGCCGTTTGGGGTATCGACGGTTACGTTCTGCAAAGCATCCAGACTGTTTCTAGCCTCGTCTGCAAAACGCACCACTACATCAAAGCGGCGTTGGCCTTCGACCGCCTCAGATACCTTTTTCCCGTTTAGCGCCGTTTCGAGAGTCTCTGTAATTTCACCCGCCGACAGTCCGTACTGGCTGGCTTTTGTGCGATCAACGTTGAACCGGATCTGGGGGATCAGGACTTGTTTTTCAATCGAAACATCGGTTGAGCCTTCGACCCCGGCAACTACGTTTCGGATTTCCTCCGCCTTTGAACGCAAAATGCCAAGATCGTCGCCGAAAAGTTTGATTGCGATCTGAGCACGGACGCCGGATTGTAAATGGTCGATGCGATGCGAGATCGGCTGGCCGATATTCACGGTGACACCCGGAATCTGGGCAAGCTTATCTCTTATATCGTCTAATGCTACTTCCCGTCCCCGAGACCCCTCTTTTTTAAGATCTACGTCTATCTCAGTGTAGTGAACGCCTTCGGCATGTTCGTCGAGTTCTGCCCGGCCGGTACGTCTGCCGGTTGAAATTACCTCCGGGACCTGAAGCAAAAGTTTCTCCGCGACCTGCCCAATTCGGTTGGACTCACTGAGCGAGGTTCCGGGCTGGGCTTGAATATTGATCGTCAGCGTCCCTTCATTAAATTCAGGTAAAAATGACGAGCCGAGAAAAGGCAGTGTGGACGCAGCGACTACAAAAGCAAGCGTCGCACCACCGATGACAAGCCACGGATGATGCAACGTGCGGCGCAAAAGTTTTTCGTCCCATTTTTTTAGAAACCGGACGACAAAACCATCTTTTTCCTCGTGCATCCCCTTCATATTGGGGAGCAAATAGTACGACAATACCGGGGTTACGGTTATGCTGACTACCAGAGAAGCTACAAGCGACGTTATGTAAGCGAGGCCAAGCGGAGCGAGTAACTTACCTTCAACTCCGGTGAGCATGAAAAGCGGAATGAACACGAGTGCGACAATAAACGTGGCATAGACAATACTTGATCTGATTTCGAGCGAGGCTTCGAAAACAACCGTCAATGCCGGCCGGGGCCGCTCCAATCGACGATTTTCCCGGAGGCGGCGAAAAACATTCTCAACACCAACGATCGCATCGTCAACCAGCTCACCGATCGCAACCGCCAAACCGCCTAAGGTCATCGTGTTGATCGTGACACCAAATGCCCAAAATATAAGGAACGTAATAACAAAAGATAGAGGGATCGCCGTCAACGTGATGAACGTCGTGCGGAAATTCAGAAGAAATAGGAAAAGAACAATTACAACGAGTATCGATCCGTCGCGCAGCGCCTCGATAACATTTGAGATGGAAGTGGAAATGAAATTAGCCTGGCGGAATAGGTTAGCGTTGATTTCCACATCCTCTGGCAGCGATGCCTGAAGCTCCTTTAGAGCATCGTCAACCTTTTGCGTAAGTTCTAACGTCGATGTGCCGGGCTGTTTTTGGATTGACATTATGACAGCCGGCTTACCGTTCGCACCGGCGTCACCCCGTTTTATCCGGGCTCCAAATTCTACATTAGCGACGTCGCCAACTTTGATGGCCGTGTTGTTGCGATAAACGACTACAGTCTGCTTTAGTTCGTCAACCGAATAGAAGCGACCCAGATTTCTAACGAGGTATTCCTGCGACTGAGCATCGACGAAGCCGCCCGTAGAGTTGGAATTTGACTTTTCCAGAGCTTTTGAGACTTCCTCTATCGTCACGCCGAATTGTTTTAACTTTTCCGGTGTGACCAGGACTTGATATTGCTTTACTCCGCCGCCGATGTTGATGACCTGCGCAACGCCGCCAATCGTCAACAGCCGGGGCCGTATCGTCCAATCGGCTAACGTTCGAACATCGAGCGGGTCCGTTTTCCCCGACTTGGAACTAACAGAAACGAGCATTATCTCGCCCATGATCGACGAAATCGGGGCGAGCGTCGGAAGCACGTTTGGCGGTAGCTGCTCTTTCGCCTGTGAGAGTTTTTCGGCAACGAGTTGCCGGTTGCGGTAAACGTCCGTTCCCCAGTCGAATTCCACGTATATGATCGACAGCCCGATACCGCTTTGCGAGCGAACCCGCGAAACACCCGGGACCCCATTCATTGCGGTTTCGATTGGAAATGAGACAAGAGTTTCAACCTCCTCCGGCGCGAGTCCGCTCGCCTCGGTCATTATCGTAACCGTCGGCTTATTGAGATCGGGCAAAACGTCAACCGGCAGGTTGATCGCAACGTAAGCTCCCCACACAAGCAGGAGAGCCGCTATCGCCACGACGATTAGCCGGTTCTGCAGAGCCCATTTGATGATCGCGTTCATTATTTGTGTTTATTCCGCGACTATTTTGACCACTTCGACTTCCAGTCCGCCATCTGCTTTATTTCAGCTTCCTGAGCCTTAACGATCTGATTGGCCAGTGTTTTGATCTCTGCGTGTTCGGCCTTTGTAAGGGCTTCTTTTGCCATAGTGATCGCACCGGCATGATGCGGCGTCATCATATCGAGGAACATGGTGTCATATTCTTTTCCGCCCATGGCCTCCATCTTCTTCATCCCGTCGGCGGACATCATTTTCATTGAGTCCGACATCCCCGGCATATCCATATTCATCGCCATCGCCTTACCGGCAAACCATTTTTCGCGCCAATCCTTCATCTGGGTAATCTCTTTGTTCTGATCTTCAATGATTTTCTGAGCGAACTTTTTCAGCTCCTCATTACTCGTTTTCGCTAGAGCCATTTTTGCCATGTCAACGGCCCCCTGATGGTGGTGGGTCATCGTGTCTATGAACTGCAAGTCGTACGGCTGGCTTGCCGCATTTGGCGACGACTTCATATCCATCATCCCGGACATATTTGAGTTGCCGTTCATCGGCATATTCGACATATTCGACGGCATCGAATTAGCGTTCATCGGCCTCGCGTTACGATTCATCACGGCATTTGCATTGCTGTTAGCCGTCTGGCTGCACGCTGCTCCCAAAACTGCCAATGCGGCTGTCAAAACCATTCCCAATAAAATTCCCTTTTTCATTTTTAAGTCCCCTTTTTCTGATTTTTACTGCACTATAACTTTCCCGTTTTTCAAAGCATTACTTGTTTAACCTAACCGCAGGCTATCAAAAATAGACCAGCAGTTATTAAACAGACACTCGTAATAAAAATTAGTATTTTTCCCCTATTCCTCTCTAATGGTCTTAGGCTCCAGGCTGTGTTGAACGCAGCTGGTACAATCCTTCGGTAACGACACGTTCCCCTTCTTTCAGACCGGTTTTCACTTCCCAATAGTCGGCGCCCTCCGCGCCAAGCGCCACGGAGCGTTTTTCAAAATTTTCTCCGCCGGTAAATACGTATACAAATGTTTGACCTTGTTCAGTTACAACCGACTTTTTCAGAACAGCGAGAACTTGACGTTCGCCGCTCGTGTCGATCGTTATATCTACAAACATTCCCTCGCGTAGTCTTCCCGCAGGATTTTTCATCTCGTAAATTACAGGAAAGGTACGGGTTTGTTCGTTGACCGTCTGTCCTATCGAAACGAGCCTTCCGTCGCCGTCCTTTGTTCCTACCGTGTAAACCTCGCCGTTCAGTGCTGGTGACGTAAAACTGGCCCGGGTTGAGTCCCGAACGGTCAATAGATCGCGTTCGAATACATTTGCTTCGATCAGAACGCTGGAAAGATTGACGATCGACAAAATGTCCTTTCCCGCTTCAAGCTGCTGGCCGCTTGTGGCTTTAATTTCATTGATAATGCCCGTAATCGGAGCGGTCAATGGAAAAACGAGCATCGGGCGGTTAAGGCCGGGCGAGTTGAAGATGGTCTGACCGGCTTGGGTTTGTTTGATCTGATTGTTTAAAAGCTGCACTTGCTGCTCGGCTGAGGCGACTTCCTGCTCCTCGACCTTCACGGCGGTGTTTGCTTCCTCGACCCGTTTTTTTGGCACTGCCCCAACGTCAACCAGATTTTGTGATCGACGCAGTTCCCGCTGGGCCTGAGCGAGGCGGGTCCGCGCCTGCTGTGCCTTTGCGCGTTGATCGGCTTGCTGCGCCTGTAACTGGAGAATGCTATTCTTGATTTCCAATTTTTTTGCTTCGACTGTGAGCCGCTGCGATTCCAAGCCGCTCTGAGTTGAAACATCCAATACCTGTTCGATCGTTCCGATC
>JANYIL010000005.1 GCA_025362075.1 Chloracidobacterium sp. | reverse complement strand
CCGACGTTTGGAGTTCCGACTTTAGTTGGCCTCTTCGTCGGCTAAGAGCCAACTAAAGTTGGAACTCCAAACTTTGAACTCAAAACGTTAGCAATTATGTTTGCTTTAATTACAAGTTTTATCTTCTTTTTGGCGGAGACCACTCACGCCCAGAGCGGATTTACGAAATTTTATAACCAGTATTTCAATATACCGGGGTTTGAGGCCTGGAAATTCCTGAATCTGGCGATCTTCATCGCTCTGATGGTCTATGTCCTGAAAAAGCCGCTCGGCGAGGCGTTTAAGACAAAACGCGACGCGATCCGGTCCGAGCTGATCAAGGCCGCTGCGGAGAAAAAGGCTGCGCTCGACAAATTGACCATCGCCGAGGGCAAGCTCGCCCAACTCGAAACCGAAAAAGAGAACATTTTGCAGAAAGCCAGGGACGAGGCCGCCGAAGAGAAGAAACGCCTTGCCGAGCAGACCAAGCTTGAGGCCGACCGTCTCAAGCAGCAATCGGCCGCCGAACTCACACGTCTTTCAAATCAGTCGCGTGCCGAGCTTCGCCGGTTTTCAGCCGAGCAGAGCATCCGCCTGGCTGAGGAAAAACTCCGTGCACAGATCGATGGGAGCGTGGATGCGAGGCTTGTAAAAGCTGGGATTCAAGAGATCGGAGGGCTAAATTAATATGAGCAGAGAGACGATCGCCCGCCGATATTCCGCCGCACTCGCCGACGTTGTTTTGCAGAGCGGCGAGACCGAAACGGTCAAGACCGAGCTTGCGGCCTGGACGGACCTCTTTTATACGAGTACCGATCTGCAGACCGTTTTCAGCAATCCGGCAATAAATCATTCAAGCAAAGAGAACGTGCTCGAGGGCCTGATCGCGAAAGCGAAACCGTCGAAAGCGACCGCCAATTTTCTCCGCGTCCTGTTGCAGAACGGCCGGCTGACCGAGATCGGCGAGATCAACGACCGGTTCGATGCGGTGCTGCAGGAACGCGGTGGCGTCGTCGCGGCCGAGATCACATCGTCCCGCGACCTGCCGGAAAACGAACGCGCCGAGTTTAAGACAAATCTCGAAAAACTGACCGGCAAAAAAGTCAATATTAATTACACAGTCGATAAAGAAATTATCGGCGGGGTCGTAACCCGTATCGGTTCAATCGTTTACGACGGCTCCATAAGAACTAAATTAGAGAACCTTCGGGAAGAGTTAATAAATGGTTAATTGTGAATGGTGAATCAAAGCCATTCATCATTCACCTTTTATCATTCACCATTACAAAGACATGGAATCAATTAAAGCAAACGAGATCAACGAGATCATTCGGGCACAGATCGAGAATTTTGACGCGAGCATGACGGTTGCCGAGGTCGGCACGGTCATCAAGGTCGGCGACGGTATCGCTGAAGTCTATGGCCTCGAAAAGGTCATGGCCGGCGAGCTTTTGGAATTTCCGCACGGCGTTCGCGGCCTCGCCCTCAACCTTGAGGAAGATAAGGTCGGAACAGTGCTGTTCGGAGATTTTCAGACGATCAAAGAGGGCGACGAAGTTAAGCGTACAAAGCGCATCATGAGCGTCCCGGTTGGCGACGCGATGATCGGCCGGGTGGTCGACGCTCTTGGCAATCCGATCGACGGAAAAGGCGAGATCGTGACCGATACTTATCTGCCGGTCGAAGAGATCGCTCCCGGAATTATCGACCGCCAGCCGGTTAAAGAACCGCTTCAGACCGGTTTGAAGGCCATTGACTCGATGGTGCCGATCGGCCGCGGCCAGCGTGAGCTGATCATCGGCGACCGTCAGACGGGCAAGACCGCCGTCGCTATCGACACGATCATCAATCAGAAAGGCAAAGACGTTATCTGTATCTACGTCGCCATCGGCCAAAAGGCCTCGACCGTCGCCCAGGTTCGTCAAAAGCTTGAGGAATTTGGTGCGATGGACTACACGATCATCGTTAACGCTTCGGCGTCTGATCCGGCAGCTATGCAGTTTTTGGCTCCCTATTCGGGCTGCGCGATGGGCGAATATTTTCGCGATAACGGCCGCCACGCTCTGACGATCTACGACGATCTGTCGAAACAGGCTGCCGCCTACCGCGAAATCTCGCTTCTTTTGAGACGTCCGCCGGGCCGTGAAGCTTACCCCGGCGACGTTTTTTACTTACACTCACGCCTGCTCGAACGTGCGGCAAAGATGTCGGACAAACGTGGCGGCGGCTCATTGACCTCCCTGCCTATCATCGAGACTCAGGCCGGCGATATTTCGGCCTACATCCCGACGAACGTTATCTCGATCACCGACGGACAGATCTTCCTCGAGAGCGATCTTTTCAACTCAGGCGTGCGTCCCGCGATCAACGTGGGTAACTCGGTTTCACGCGTCGGTGGTGCGGCACAGATCAAGGCTATGAAGCAGGTTGCCGGTACGCTGCGTATCGACCTCGCACAATACCGCGAGCTCGCGGCTTTCGCCCAGTTCGGCTCCGACCTCGACAAATCGACGCAGTCGCAGCTCGAACGCGGCAAACGGTTGACCGAGATCCTCAAACAGCCGCAATACAAGCCGATGGACGTGCTCGAACAGGTGCTCATCATCTGGACGGTCTCAAACGGCCTGGCGGATGACGTCGCGGTCGAGGACCTCAAGCGTTTTGAGACCGAACTCACTAAATTTATTGAGGAATCTCATCCCGGCGTACTCAATACCCTTCGCGAAAAGAAATCGATCGACGACGATCTCAAAGCGAAGATGAAAGAAGCGGTCGAGGATTTTAAGGCGACACGGTGGACAACGGCTGCGACAGCGGTCGCGTAAACTGTGACAAGTAACAGGTGATAGGAAGACCGGTTCTTATCGTCACCTGTCCCCAGTTACCCGTAACTCAATAATATGGCAAGTCTTCTAGACATGCGCCGGCGAATTAAGTCGGTCAAGAACACACAGCAAATCACCAAGGCGATGAAGATGGTCGCCGCAGCCAAGCTCAAACGGTCGCAGGACCGCGTGACAGCGTCGCGACCGTTTGCCGGTAAATTGTCTGAGATCCTCGGCGATCTGAGCGGCAAGGTTGCTGATGAGATATCTCATCCGCTGCTTGACGAGCGCGGAGATCAAAAATATCTCGTCGTGCTGATCAGCGGCGACAAGGGGCTGGCCGGGGCTTTTAACGCAAACGTCATTAAGGCTGCCGAGTCGTTTTTGAAGGCAAATGCGGAAAAGGCCGAAACCCTGATCGTGGTCGGCCGCAAGGGACGTGATTTTTTCAAACGCCGCAGTGTCCAAATCACCGACGAATACATCGGCCTCATGGGTACCGGCCGGATAAATTATGCCGACGCCGTCGAGGTCGCCCAAAAGATAATCTCAAACTTTACGGAAGATACTTCGATTGACAAGGTATTTGTAGTATTTACCGAGTTTAAGACGGTCCTCACACAAAAACCCGTCATCCAGCAGCTCTTGCCGATCCCGCGCACAGCCGTTGATGGCGACGCAGAAACGGGTGTTCAGGCCGAATATATCTATGAGCAGCCGGCGGACGAGATATTTGGCAAGCTGCTACCCAAGCAGATCGAAACGCAGATGTACCGCGGAATGATCGAGTCGGTCGCGTCCTTTTTTGGTTCGCAGATGACCGCCATGGACTCAGCGTCGAAAAACGCCGGCGAGTTAATTGATACTTTGACTTTAAATATGAACCGTATCCGGCAAGCGGCGATTACCAAGGAGATAATCGAAGTCGTTAGCGGAGCAGCGGCGGCTTAGCGTCAGAAAGTCAGGATCAACAAGACACGTGGCACGAACGTTTTGTACGTTACGTGCCGCTATTTTTTTATTCGCGTGATCTATACTTTCTAGCTTCGGAAGATCGAGTAAGATAGACCCGGTCAATTGAACCCTGATAGACTGGAACGGTAATGGAATTGTTATGAAACAAATACTTTTTCTGATCATCTGCCTTTTGTTTGTTCCCATTTCTTCGTTAGCCCAAAGCTCAGAAACGTTTGATATTGCAACGTTTCAACCACCAAAAGGCTGGAACAAGCAAGCCAGTCAAAGCTCAATTCAGATCTCGACTGAGGACAAGGCGGCGGGAACTTACTGCCTGATCACTTTGTTCAAATCTATTCCCGGCACGGCTAATTCCACGAAAAATTTTGATTCCGCATGGCAAACCGTCGTCAAGGGCATCGTAACCGTTTCAACCGCTCCGCAAATGGCGAGCCCCGTCAACGAGAACGGTTGGGAAATACAAAGTGGCTTCTCTCCATTTGAGAAAGGCGGCGAAAAAGGGATCGCAATGCTCGTGACCGGCAGCGGTTTTGGGAAAATGGTAAATGTTCTAATTCTCACCAATACCCAGGCGTACGAGCAAAACATAACGGGTTTCCTTGAATCGATCAACCTAAAAAAACCGGTTGCCGAGATTGGCGCGACGACCAAGGAGGCTCCTGCCGTTCCTTCAACGGCTGCTTCGGCTAACGGTTACGGGTTTGGCACTACCAATTTTGACGACGGATGGACGAGCATCGTTCAAGACGATTGGGTGCAGGTTGCAAAAGGCAACATCAGAGTTTTGATCCATTACCCCAATAAGAGAGCGGACGCATACAATTCGGTAGTGATGGACGGATTAAAAAACGCGTGGGATGTTCTGGTTGCGCCCAGATACAGTACGGCGAGCAATTTTGAATTTAAGCCCATCACGGGCTGGCAAGCTATCGAATTTGCCGAGGCGGATGCCGTGGAAAAAGGGACGGGCAAAACTGTTCACGTTGTATTGTTCAAAATGAATTACTCGAGCGGCGGCGGGAGATATATGGAGTTCATCACACCGAATAAGAGTGCTTTCGAGCGGGAATTCGGAGCCTATCATCAGACTACTTCGGGCTGGGAAAAGATGGAGAACATGGCTACTTACAACAAGTTCAGCGTAGCTCCTGCCGACCTTAAGGGTAAATGGACAAATGACTTTGCCGGCACGCTTTCGTATGTAAACGCTTACACAGGAGCCAGCGCCGGGACAGACACACACGCCTCTGTAGAAAACTTCGTGTTCGGCCCCGGCAATATCTACAAGTGGGACATTGGCGTTGCGAGCGGGTTTGTCGGGAGTATTAAATTTCAGAGCGTGAAATCAAACGGTAAATTTACCGTGCCGAGCAACTGGCAAGTTTCCTTTTCTGATATCGAAGGCAAGCCTAGAATGTTCAACGCGTTTTTTTCCTGTGTTAAGGGAGGGCGGATCTTATGGCTCGACGGTAAGCCCTTTGGAAAGCTCCAATAGGATGCCTCGGCGACCAACGAGGCGACGTACAATGTGAAACTGAAACTGAGGAGAAATGTGCAAGATCCGGACTTTTAGCATTGGACTTTATACCCGTCCTCCTATATTCTTTCCTTGATTACTTTTTAGACAATAAAATATTTTTCGGAGGAACACTATGCTTGTAGCTCTTGGTGGAATAATTTATCTCGTAGGTTTTATCTGGATGATCGTAACTGCAATTCAGACCGGGAAGGACACTAGCGAAAAGGTTATTTGGGGGTTAGTGTGCTTTTTATGTAGTCCGTTGGGCAGTATCATCTTTTTTATTGTTAAGCGACAGGGACTTATCCCACTTATTCTGATGATAGTCGGAATTGTATTAACAGTTGCCGGCGGAGGGTTTAATTACTCATTTGGTAATATGCCTACAACGCCCTGATGGCTAAATATACACCTGTCAAAAAATGGCGCGATTGGTTCACAACCTTCGCGCCTCTTATTTTGTGGATTGGCGTCGTCGCATTTCTTTCGAGCTCAAACGCCTCGATGGCCGCAACGTCGCGGTTTATCGGCCCGCTCGTGAAATTTTTTCTGCCTAACGCGCCCGACGAGACGTTGCGATCGATACATGTCGTCATCCGAAAGCTGGCCCACTTTACCGAATACTCGCTCCTAGCATTTTTTGCGGTGGGAGCGATAGCACGATCCTCGTATAATTTTCGCGGGTATTTACAATATCTACAGCCTTTCATCCTGGTAGCGATCGTTGCCTCGGTGGACGAAATCAACCAGAGTTTTGACACGGCACGCACGGGGCTGGCAAGCGATGCTTTACTCGATATAGCGAGCGGCGGCGTAATGATCGGCGTACTTTGGCTGCTAAAATGGCCTCGTCCCCTAGCCCGATCCGACGGCGATGGCGACGCATAGCCGATGCCTCCGATTACGCCCGTGCCTCTCTTATCAGTTCCGGAATCAAAACGGCCTCAGGCAGAGTCGGCCAATGCCGCTTGGGAAATTCCTTTTTCAGGGCGTTGATCTTTAAGCGAAACGGGTTAAAGATCGAGCGGTAATAGAGCAGCCAAAAATCTTCCATTTCGTCAGGTGCGGGGGCCGAGCTTTTCTCCACCGCAGGGCTAAAGGTCAGGCGTTCCTTGTCCCAATGAGCACAGCCTTTCGGGGTAAAGATCGAAAATTTCATCGACCCAAACCGGCGTCCAAAAAATGGCGTGGCTCGTTCGACGGTAAAGTGCTGCGGCTCGTGCAGGCGGCAAATATCTCATCCGACTCGCACGCAATCCGTCGAAAACGGACAAACGCGTGAAACTTATGCACATCGCGATTGACTGCTTTTTCCATCAGCTTTGCCCGGCGAATGTCGGGATCGGACTCGATTAACAGCAGATCGCGATTTTCATGGATCAGCCGAAACAGCAAGCTGTAAAGCACCCGCCATTTTTCCGCGTCGTCGTCAAAACACGAGGCAGCGGTCGCAAGGGCGATAAAAGCAGGCGGTACGCGCATTTCATTTTTCGAAATGGTCTGAGCCTCGTTCCTAAATAACATACCTTGCCCAGCCTGCGTCCAAATAATGTCGCCGGAAGCGACACCTTTCATCACCAACGACCTCGCCGCTTGCCGCCAGCTTTCGAAGTTATTTTCTATCGCGATCTGAATCATTATTAGAATTCACCGGTGACAGCCGTGGGAATGACCATGTTTTCAAACAGCGATGGCTGCACGATGCGTCGTTTGAAAGCGTCTGGTAGTGTTGCCTGGTCGAGCTTGAAGACATCCGAGTTGCGATCGGCCGTGGTAATAAACCATTTTGCCCGCGATATTATAACCTTAAGCCGTATAAGGTCCTCCAGCCTCAATCGCTGATAGCGGCGAATATTCAGGATGCGTGTCACATTTCGAATACCGATTCCCGGAATTCGAAGCAGTAAACTTTTCGAAGCTCGATTGACATCCACCGGGAAAAGGCTGCGGTGACGCAGCGCCCAGGCCAGTTTTGGATCGTTTTCAAGGTCGAGATTGCCGCCATCCAAACCTTCGGTCACCTCGTGGGCGGCAAAATTATAATTGCGGATCAGCCAATCAGCCTCATACAGCCTATGCTCGCGCATCGGCGGAGTTCTTTCCTTTCTTAGATTTGGATCGGTAAAATTTGCCGGCGAGAATGCTGAATAATACACCCGCCTCAGCATAAATTTTTTATAGAGTGACTCGGCCTTTGAGAGAATCGTTGTATCGGTGCTGTCACTCGCACCGACTACCAGTTGGGTCGACTGGCCGGCACGGGCAAACGTCCCTTTTTACCCTCTGTCTTTTGCGTCGTCGATGCCGAATTTTACATCCGCCATCGTGTTTTCGATCTCGACAAGTGTTTTTTCGGGCGCCAGCTTATCGAGGTCTTCCTGCACGGGCATCTCTATATTCGCGCTTAGACGGTCGGCGTATTTGCCGGCTTCCAGCAGCAGATCCTTCGAAGCTCCGGGTACGGCCTTAAGATGGATATAGCCGCCGAATAATTCTTCTTCGCGCAGCAATTTGGCGACCCGTATTAGCTGCTCCATCGTGTAATCGGCATTTTGAATAATGCCCGAGCTTAAGAAAAGCCCCTCGATATAATTGCGTTTATAAAAATTGATGGTCAGCCGAACGACCTCTTCGGGCGTAAACCTAGCGCGTTTTACTTCCGATGATTTGCGATTTATGCAATACGAACAGTCCCAAATACACATATTGGTTAACAGCAGCTTGAGCAGTGAGATACAGCGTCCGTCGGGGGTGTAGCTGTGGCAGATGCCCATTCCCTCGGTGTTCCGAGCCCATTCTTTTTTCGCTCGCGGTTCGACCCGCTCGATGCACAAGAGGCATCGTATTTTGCCGCATCCGCTAAGATCGTCAGTTTTTGGTTTAATTCCACAATGTCAATCTTATCATTCTGGTAACGTCGATACAACGTTTCTGAAATGAAACAGTATTTTTCTTGGATTCAAGTAGTAAGTGCAACTCGGAAGGTCACCGGAGGAGGGCAAGCTGAAGATAGCATCTTCGCTCTTTGATGGTGACATCGAAGAGTTACCATGAAAAAGTATCAGCAGCTTACCCTGAAACAAAGGTATCAG
>JANYIL010000278.1 GCA_025362075.1 Chloracidobacterium sp. | reverse complement strand
CCCCGGTTGCTTTTTTCGACAGTTTTTTCCGAACGAGTTTCAGGTCCTCTGGAGCTACGATATCCGCAATATTCAATGACAGGGCCTCTTCTCTGGTGTATCCCAGCACGCGTTCGGCAGCCTGATTTATTGATGTGTAATTACCATCGAGATCGTGGACATAAATGACGTCGTTGGCGTTTTCGAACAATTGGCGGTATCGTGCCTCGCTCTCGATAAGGGCGTCACTTGTCCTCTTTTGATCCGTGACGTCCTGCCACGTCACCATCCCGGCGAAAATCTCGCCGTCGTCGTCGCGGACCGGAAGAACGCTAATCAGCAAGGCTTTGCCGTCGGCCTCCATATTGACAGCCATATGTTCGCCGTCTAACGCCCGCTGATAGTAAACGGCCCATTCGTCGGCGATCTCGGGCGGGAAAACCTCGGTCAGCGTGCGGTTTTCAAAGGTTTCATGGGACCAATTATGATGTTTTAGCTGCTCGCCGTCGGCAAGCGTGTAGCGGAAATCGTGATCGAATAACAAAACCGCCGTTTTGGGTATCGTGCGGGCGAGCGTTCGGTAGAGCTTTTCACGCTTTTCAAGCTCCTGCTCGGCGGCCTTGCGTTCGGTTATATCGAGGATTATACCTTGCCAGCAGAGCAGCTCACCGTCATTTCCCTTAATAAAGCAGCTGCGGTCGCGTACCCAGACAACATTTCCGTTTTTACAGACAACACGATATTCAAAATCGATACTCTCGCCCTTTCGCATCGCGGCACGCGTTGCATCGAGAATGTTTTTGCGGTCGTCGGGGTGAACGACGCGATCCCAAATGTCTGGGTCGGTCATCCAAACGTCGAGCGGATAGCCAAAATTTTCAAACGTCGGGCTGATGTAGATCGGTGTGTGCGGCGGTGTCGCCCCGACCGCGTAGAACATCACCGGCAGGTTTTCGATGAAACTCTGAAACTGGCCCTCGTCGATAGGCCGACGGGAGGTTGTCTTTTGCGAGACCTTTTCTGTTTTAGTTATCGGTGATTTTCTTGCCATGGTTTGGCTGTTTACGATGGCTGATTCGTGATGGGCGGTGCGCGGGGCGGGTAAATATTTAATACAAACAGCTTAAGGCTGGTGAGCACGATAAGATCAGCGATCCTAGCGCATTGCACATGCGTTAAATATCTTTTAACGCTCATTTATATTATCATGCATCGGCGATCGGAGGCTACCTTTTTTTCGTCCTAAACTTTAGGTCTGGGGAACGTTCGTTCGGGCCAAAACATGCAAGGTCGCTGGAAATAAATGGCTGGGTTTACCTAAAACGCCGAAACAGGCTAAACTACTTTGAAATCCATTCATTTATCAGAAAAATATGAAAAAAGTAGTCGCGGTCTTACTGTTCCTCTCATTCAACCTTGTTGCTTTTGGTCAGACAATGCCAAAGGACGGCGATCCCGCCCTGTGGGCAAAGGCCCTGAAGATACACAAAAAGGCCATCGTCGTCGACGGTCACAACGACATCACGACCCCGCTTGTTGACGAAGACTATGACTTGCGTAACACCACCGTGGGCAAGTTTCATCTCGGCGGTGACCCGTTTCATACGGACGTTGCCCGGCTCAAGGCTGGCGGCATCACGGGCGAATTTTTTGCGATCTATGTTTCCGGAACGACGATGAAAACGGGCGGGGCGATGCATCGGGCGGTCGATATGATCGACGCGACCTATCGTGAGGTCGAGCGCAACCCCGATAGTTTTGTTTCGTGCATAACGGCCGCCGAGATACGCACTGCGAAAAAACACAACAAAACCTGCATCCTGATGGGTATCGAGGGCGGATACGTTATCGAAGATTCGCTGGCGGCCCTGCGGGTAATGTATCGCCTGGGCGTGAGGTATATGACGCTGACGCATAATGTGGCGACCAACTGGGCCGACGCCCATCGTGATGAAAAGCACAACGGGCTCACCGATTTTGGCAAGGATGTCGTCCGCGAGATGAATCGCCTGGGGATGTTCATTGACATTTCACACGTCTCGGCAAAGGTCATGCGGGACGTGCTCGATGTCTCGACGGCTCCGGTGATCGCTTCACATTCCGGTGCCCGTGGCGTCAACGACCACACCCGAAACGTCCCCGACGATGTCTTGGCCCGCATGGCGAAAAACGGCGGCGTGATCATGGTCAATTTCTATCCGTCCTTTCTCGATGCCCGCACAAACAAAGAGGAGAACGAGCGTGCCGCTAAATTAAAGCCCCAGCTCGACGCCCTCCACGAGCAATACAAAGACGATCAAAAAGGCTTCGACGAAGCCCAACGCAAGCTATTCGCCGCTAGCCCGATCTACATTGCTCCATATACACGCATCGTCGACCATATCGACTACATCAAAAAGATTGCGGGCATCGACCATGTCGGGCTCGGCTCGGATTTTGACGGTGTGCCGATGCTGCCCGCCGGGGTGAGCGGCGCCGAAGACCTGCCGCTCGTCACCTACGAAATGCTAAAACGCGGGTACTCCGAGACCGATATTCGAAAGGTCCTCGGCGAAAATCTGCTTCGTGCAATGGCGCAGATGGAATCGGTCGCAAAGATCGGCACGCGAAAGATCAGCGGCGAGGGCAGCCTGAAAAGAATAAAGTGATCTAAAAATCTGACAAAAATCAAAATAAGAAAAACGAGCGTCGGCCCGTTTCTCTTGTCTTGACTCGCATTTCGAAAACAAGTATAACTACTCGCGTAATCCCAAATATATCAAGCGGTTAAATAGTGCGAGGGCGGATGTCTATCGATGCGGCATATGCTGTGCAATCTCGCAGAAACGCATCTTTTTTTGAAAAGGAGAATTGATATGAAAAGTCTATTTTTGACGATCTCGATGTTGATCGTTGGATCGTTTGCATTTACGTCATGCGGAGCTCCGGCGGCCAACAATGCGGCTGGAAACAACGGCAACAAGCCAGCCAACGCGGCAAACACGGCCACGGCACCGACAGCCGACAAGGCCGCAACTGAGGCCGACTTAAAGAAAATGGTCGACGATTTTGTCGCTGCACTTAACAAAGGCGACGCAGACGGGCTCGACAAGTTTTACACCGATGACTACACACTTGTCGATCAGAATGGTGCAGTTTCTACTAAGGCTGCTCGGATGGAGATGATCAAATTGGGCAAGGTTAAATTTGAAGGTATGAAGGCCGAAGATCTGAAGTTTAAGGTAAACCCGACCGGCGATGCAGCGGTGGTCGTAGGACATGTCACCGGCAAGAATATGGTTGACGGCAAGAGCGAAGATAGGAATTCGAGGGTTACGTGGGTCGTCGTTAAAACCAAGGACAAGGGTTGGCAGTTCACTAACGCTCAAGTGACCGACATTAAGGCCGGTGCAACTCCACCGGCTAAGGCTGATGAGAAAAAGGCCGACACGGCAAAACCGGGAACTCCGCCGCCTCCGGCCCCGGCAAATAAGAAGTAGGAAGTAAAAAGGTAAAACAAAAAGGGAAAACCGGAATTTACCTCCGGTTTTGCCCTTTTTTGATCACGCCGACTTAGCCCGTGGACGTTACTCGTCCTCGGATCGATCGTCTACATAGTGTCCGGGCGAATAGTTGATTCGGCGCGATTCCATTAGCCGGCCATCGGCCAGTCGGCCTTCGACAATCTCATAGCCGAGCAATGCAAAGATGCGGCCGCGAAGAAAGATTGGCCGGGCGTTGCCGTACCAATCGACGCACGAGGCGCGGCAGCCGTCATTCGACGACGTGTTTTTTGCTCCGAGTTCGCCGACCTGTTCGAATTCGAGGCCGTCGTTTTTTAGGAACAGAATGGCGGCCGAGTCTTCGATTAGGTGGCGGTAACCGCTGCGACCCTGTCTCGCGATCGGCAGACCGAGCAAACCGCTGTCATCGTCGCTGGGTTTGTAGAAAAACCCATGACTCCGCAATTCGCCCTGCGACGCCTTTCTGCGGATATAGCTCGGCCGGACTGACGGGCCTCTATCAAGGCTCACGGGCGAAAAATATAAATCGGTTCCGTTGGTTCCGACGACGACCGCGGCGCTGCCCATCTGTTCGATGCGGTCGACGCTGTGGTCGAGGTGCAGGTTGGTCACATCGGCGGTTTTCCAGTTGACGGCGAAGAGATTGGCCCCGTCAACCTTTTGCTGGCGGCCCCAGCCGTTGCCGTTGCCATAGATCAGATAGTCGCCGACAAAGCGATTCTGAAACGTATAGCCCTCTGCTTTTGGCAATTTACGGTAGCTGGTGCTGGGGGCCAGTTCCGAGCCGTCGGAAAAGGCCGCGGCGGTAATCCGAAAGAGCGCCATATCGCCATTGACCTGTTCGCTGCTCCACATCTGGTCGCCGTGCGCATCGGCCCGGACGAGGACGTTTAGCCGTTCGTCGTCGGTTTCGAGAAACGAAAACTGATCGACCGGGCTCCCCTCGACGCCGAGAGCACTCGGTGCGGTACCGTCGAGCGGCATTTTGAACAGCATCGAGTCGGTGCTCGCCTTGCCGTCGTGATAGTTCCAGTCGGCTGTCCATACATATACCGATTTCTGCGACACGTAGAATACGCGTCCCGGCGCTCCGAGCACGGCGGTACCCTTGCAGGCCATGTCGCGGGTCGAGAGGTCGCAGACCGTTACAGTGTGCAGAGCCGTGGTTGACTCGCGACCCTCGGGCCGCTCGGGGCGATAGACACTCGTTGGGGCTACCACTGGGCGGAATTCCGAGTCCTTCGCTCCCTTATGCCATCTGCGCAGGGCGGGAAACTGTTGGGCCGGGTCGCCATAGTCAAAATATTGCGGTGTGTAGAAAACGAGTTTGTCGCCGATCAGGCGGCTGGCGTAATTTCTCGACGAATAGTAGTCATCGGAACGCAAATGGTACGTCGACCGATACGCCAGATCACCTCGCGAATCTATATCGAAGAGATTGATCTCGGTGCCGCCGCGGCCGTAGCTGTAGCCGATGACGATGATCGTGTTATTTGAAACAAGCATCTCGTCATACCAGTCGCTGCTCGGATTGATGCCTGGCGGATACGCGTTAACCGAAGATGCCGGACGCAGCGAATTATCACCGACCCTGACCGTAAAAAGCCTGCCGCGACGCAGAATGACGAGATGGTCGCCATGAACCTTTACAATCCCGCCCTCGTCAACGCCCGCCATCTGGGTGTTCGTTATCGACTCTTCGTCCTTGCCGGCTTTTGCATCAGATGAGACGGATTTTGCGGCGGGCGACGGAGCTTTTGGCTCCGCAAGCCCGGCTGAGTTTGATGCGGAGCCCTGACTCATGGTCTCGACTTTACGCCGCGCCGTTTCGGCCTTTTTTAGATATTCTTTCAAGTCTGCCTCGGAATTGAACGGCCGCATCGTCTTCTTTGGTTTGGCCGCCTCTGTGATAGAAGCAGCCCGCTCGGCAAACCAGCCCGACCTGATCGACCGGATATTGGTGTACGAATACGCAAAAATACCTGCCATTAAAACTACGGCCCCGATAGTGAACGATCTTTTCATAATGTCTCCTTACGGGCTACCCCCGGTTGCGGAGCATCCCTCGTTAGATTTCGTTACATTTGAAAGAACGCCCTCTATGTCCGCCGCTTGCGGAAAATTTTTTGATGCTTAGGATAGCCACCATCGCGAACCGGATTTTAGGTTGCGATTTCGAGCTAAGATGGATTGATCCTTTCCTGGCCTTGGCGGCCCGTCAATAAATGATCTATCGAGAACCGGTCGGTTTCGCGGGGCATAAAGAGGATAAACAACACCAGGATAAGACGCGGGATCACATGAGTGTGAAATTCGTAAAGCGGTTCCTTCAACAGGTGGCCAAATGTCACGACGGTCAAAACAAAGCCGAGTGCGACGAGAGCGTCGCGGGTTCTGAATCCGACGATCACCATGCCGCCGGCGATCAGCTCGACAAAGGGTATGACGACGCCCATCGCCCATAACGACCAGACGGGCAGAAAGGTATCCGAGAACGGCAGGAAAAAGGTGTGCGCGTGTTCGAGCGGCCCCATCTGAAAGACCTTATACACGCCGGCCATAAAAAAGATTAGCCCCAGTACCAGCCGCGCAAACAGTATCGCCCACGCCCAATTGATGCTTTCGCTCATCTGCATTATTTTTCTCCCGCTCGCCGCAATTCTGCCACGAAACATCGCGAAATGCCAACACGCGGGCTTGCGGCATTGGGCATGGTAAAATCGTTGGAATGACCGAACCTGTTGATCACAAACGAGAAAAGTCTATCGTGCTTGCGGGGCTGACCGTGTTTTGGTTTATCAGCTCGTTTATTAATCTGCTCGCGGCGCAGGATGGCGTGGCGTTCTCGCTCATAATGCTGCTGTCCGCAGTCGGCTGGGGAGTCGGGATACTCTTCTGGTGCAAGATCGACGCCGAAGAGCGTCGCGAAGAATTGACCACCGGCCTCCAGATCGCTATCGTGGCCTTCGGAATTTTCGCACTCGTTTACTATCTCTTCAAAACCCGCAGCCCTCGGGACGGCCTCCGCTCGATCGGCTGGCTCCTGCTATACGCCGTCTGCGCGTACCTACTGGTCGTCATCATGGCCACCGTAACCGTCATGGGCCTAAAAGCCGCAGGTATCGACGTATTGCCCCCACCGCCTGCCGAAGTTTCGGATCAGTAGACGCCCATTTAACGGATTTATTTCTTCGCCATCAGATCGGCGTATTGGCCGGTTTCGACCCATTCGAGGATCTCGGCGACGCGCCAGATCGGGAAAGGGTGCGAGAGGCCGGAGTTCATGACGTCGGCCCAGAAACGGTCGAGGCGGCTGGCGTCGTAATTCTTTTTGAATTCGCGGCCTTGTTCGAGAAATAGTTCGTAGTCGATCTTTGAGGCAAATGTGCCGCCGGCGAGTTTCATCATCGTCCGACCGATGACGTGAGGGTCCTGGGTGACGAGTAGGGCTGCGCGGTCGCAGGAGAGTTCGGCACGGCGGGCCCACGCGAGCAAGGCGCTAGCGATGCCCATCGAAATAACGAGTTTGATGATCTCGGAGCCAGGCAGCAGGCGTGCGGCAGAGACATTGATTAGTGCTTCCATTAGCCGTGCCGCCGTCAGGTACAGCACGTGCTCGGCATGAATATGACCCACCTCATGCGAGATCACGGCGAGAGTTTCCTCGTCATTAAGCCGTTCGATGAGGGCCGAGTGGAGCACGATGATCGGTTTTTCGACGCCGCCGGTAAAGGCGTTGACCATCGGATTTTGCTGGACGAACATGTCCGGCACATCGACACCTAGCGTCGTGCACGCGATCTTCAATTTTTCGTGCAGATCGGGGCATTGCTTGTCCGTGACCTTGACCGCGCTGGCCATAAACGACACGCGGATCGCCGATTCGCCCGTCCACGCCAACAGCTTTTTGAGAGCCGAATCGACACCCGGGATAGCTTTCAGTGCCGCGAGGGCTTTGGCGTCGGCCGGGTGGATGTAGTCGTTTTTGTGAAGGTCCTTAAACTTTTTATGCGGCGCGTTCGAGAGCGGCAGCTTGCACTTGCCGCAGACCGCGTCTCCGTTCTTGTAGTCGGCCTTGACGGAGTTTTTCTGGCCGCAAAAGCGGCAGCGGACAGAGTGGCTTTCGGTGAGCGCCTCGGATTCCTCGGGTGATTCGGGTGTTTCTGGATTCTTTCTTGGCATAGGTAGAGTTTATTTTAATCCTGGCCGCATTTCCAATTGCGATAGCTACAGAAAAGAACGAAATGCATCCTAAAAAGTTGCACCATCAGAATGCACAAGCCTACGCGTGAGCAAGGGCGATACACTCAAGTTGGATGTTACGCCCTTGCTTACGCGTAGGCTTGTGCATTCGACAGCCTCACCACCGTCTCCACATGATGCGTCTGCGGAAACAGATCAATGGCCGTTATCGAATCGATCCTATATCCGGCGTCGAGCAGCACGCGCAGGTCGCGGGCGAGGATCGATGGTTCGCACGAGACGTAGGATATGTTTTTGGGTTTCAAAGCCGCAAGCAGCGGTATCGTCTGCTTTTCGGTACCCATCCTTGGCGGGTCGATCAGGACGAAGTCCACGCCTTTTGTTTTGTTTGCGAGCAGAAACTTTTCGACGCCGCGATTGCTGAGATCGAGATTCTGAATGCCGGCGTTTTTGACGTTCTTTTTAGCAAAGTCGATCGCAACAGTGCTTTCCTCGACGCCGATCACTTTTGTAAAACGCCTCGCAAGCGGCAACGCAAACAGTCCGACGCCGCAATATAGGTCAAACGCCGTCCCGCCCGTGGCGTCACCGATTGCTGTTTCGATAAGCTGTTCGATCAGGAACCGGTTAGCCTGGAAGAAGGTCGCGGCGGAGTATGTAAAGGTCTCGCCCGATGCCGCGACGCTTATCTCGTCGGTCCGCTCGGGACGGCCTCTCGAAAAGATCGAAACTTCGCCCTTGTCGCCGCTGACAGCTTCGATCTCGGGCTGGTCGCTCCAAAACATACTCCAATCGACGGTTTGACGCTGATCTTCGAGCGCAGTCTGCATCACCGGCGTGAGAATCGGACACTCGGCAACGTCGATGACCTCGTTGGAGTCGCGTCGAAAATAGCCGAATGTCTCGTTTTTTGTATCGAGATGCCAGCAAGCACGCGACCGGTAGGCGAATTGCGTGGGGCTCGCGATCACAGGTATCTCGGCCTCGTATTCGATCTTTCCGATGCGGTGGAGGCAGTCGCGGATGATAACGGCCTTGGCCGCAAGTTGTGCGGTGTAATCCATCTGCTGAAAATCGCAGCCACCGCAGACCCCAAAATGCGGGCATGGCGGTGCGATCCGATCCGGCCCGGGCTGCTTTATTTCAATGATGTCCGCAAAGGCAAGCCGTTTCTTAATGTCGCGGAGTCGGACGCGGACGACATCGCCCGGAGCCGCGAGCGGAACCAGAACAGTCAGTTTCTCGGCGAACCCGAGACCAAATCCGCGGGGCACGATCTTTTCAATCTTGACGTCAATCTCGTCGCCGTTTGTATAGTGTTTAGTCAATTGAGAATTATCTCATGCGAGGCCGCAAAGAGGAAAAAGGCTTACCTGACCGCAAAATTCCCCTCGTCGAGCACATGCCTGAGAGTTTGCAGGTCGTCGGCTTTGCTATACGAGATGGTAAACATGATCGCGTAGCCGTTGCTCATGCAGGCGTACATTCGCTTTTTGCCGGCGGCGGTCGAGGTGTCGAGAAATGCAAACTGCCGGACACCGAGTTTTTCGGCTTGAGTCTCCGAATATTTGAAATCCTTGGGCAGTTTCATCGCGGCGTATGTCGCGCGGATGGCGTCAAAATAATCGACGGCGTCCTTGATCTGCGGGTTTGCAGCTAGATCCTCGACAGAGAGGCGGACGATCGCGTTGTCGGTCGCACCGGGCATCGAGCGATATGCGGTGAGCAGGATGTGTACGCGTTTTATCGCCTGATTGATCTGAGCCTGTGACGATGGTGTGAGCGAATCGGGGGCCTTGAGACCGAGGTCAAAGCCCTGCTTTTTCATGGATTCCTCGAAATCGCTGTCCGGGATCAGCCATGTGTCGGGGAATGTTACGTCGAAGCCGAATTGGGCACTGGTATAAGTCCGCCCGTCGACCGATCCTGGGTCGACCACGCGTTTCGAGGCGACAGGCGTAGTTGCTGTGCCCGGTTTTATGGGCACTCCCGATGGAATCTTCGAGGGCGTAGGGCGGGGCTTGACCTGAGCGGCGGCATTGAATGTAAAAAGCAAAACGATCGCCGAGTAAAACAAAAACTTTCTCATAAATAAAACAGGCCGAGCCGCGGAATGCCCGCCTCTTCGCGCAGACGTTTGAGGAGCATCAGGTCGTACGTATTTTTATATGCCTCGGGCTGCATCTCAGCTTTGTAGGCACGCAGTTGGCCGACAACCTCTTTCTCCAATATCTTTAGATGCACGCGATCCCAATTTGTCAGCATCGCCCGGTCAAGTAATTTTTCGATATCGCCGAGCGTCGCATCTATCGTCTCGGCGTCGCCGGTCAGATTCGCGGCCAATTCCTCAAGTCGCTCGACCGCACGCGATAGATCTTCCTTTAATTCGCTCGACTCGATTGTCCGAAGAGAATCGATCGCCTCCGCGATGTGGGCCGCGACGGCCTCATCCGAAAACTGGTCAGTGCCACTGTCGCTGCCGTCTGATTTTCCCGCCTGCGACTTCATCCATTCGGCATGCTGCACCTCGACCTCTTCGCGGCAATAGAAAAGGCTCTTGATTGTCCGCGTTCCCGGCGGCTGCTTGTCGAAAACGTCAAATACCGATTCGACCGAGCGGATTACAATATGCAGCGGTATCCCGCGATCCTGCCACATCTCAATAAGAGCCCAATCTAGTGGACTCAGAAACAGATTCTTCGCCCGGCGTCGAATGAATGTGTCCTCGATCTCTGTGTAATAGTTGAAGTAGTTCAAAGCTATGAAAATGTTAGTTGAGCCGGTTGGGATAGGCAAATTCCATCTACAAGGATTTAGGAATCTGGTAGAATTCTGGATTATTTCCGCAAAGTCAGATGTAATATCTGTATGGACAATTGATGCTGTGATGCGGTAGCATCAGATGTATGCGAACGACATTAGACTTGGAACCCGACGTAATTCAAGTGGCCAAAGAAATTGCGGTCCGAGAAAAAACTACGGCAGGACGCGTAATTTCGCGGCTCGTTCGGACGGCGCTAGGCGGAGCACCTCAGAGATCGTCGAAAGTCAAATTTGTTTACAAGAACGGAGTGCCTACACTCCCTCCTCGCGAAGGTGAGATCATCACTCTCGAACACATACAGAATCTAAAAGATGAGGAAGACCTGTAAAGTGCGATCCCTTCTTGACTCGAGTTTCCTTATTCCATTGATCGATCCAAAACATGGATTTCATGATCGGGCCCAAGAATGGTGGTCGTCTCAACAAAACGCCGGATGGGCCAGCTGTCCGCTGACGCAGAATGCGGCGATCAGGATCATGTCCGGTCCGACCTATGATAAGAATGAAAGCTTTTCGATCGGACTTTTGACTGATCTGATGACGGAATTCACCAAAGCTGTAGATCACGAATTCTGGACGGACTCGATTTCGATATTAGATAAAACTATATTTGATCGCTCGCGTATACTTGGACCAAATCAAATAACAGATATCTATTTGCTTGGACTTGCCGTTTGTAATAAAGGAAGATTCGTAACATTTGATCAACGGGTAAACCGTTCTGCCGTGATCCGATGCAAAGATGAAAATTTAATTTTACTATAAATAAATGCCGGAAAGACGCGAACGATTTGAGACATCCTCGGGAATCGAGCTGCCGAACGATTTCAATCCAGATAATACTTCGATCAATTTTGAACGCGATATTGCGGCGCCCGGCGAATTTCCATACACGCGCGGCGTCCGGCGGAATATGTATCGCGGTAAATTCTGGACGATGCGGCAGTATGCGGGATTTGCAACGGCTGAGGAATCGAACGCGCGGTACAAATATCTACTCTCGCAGGGCACGACGGGCTTGAGCGTAGCATTTGATCTGCCGACGCAGATTGGGCTCGATTCGGATGATCCGCTGGCTGCGGGCGAGGTTGGGAAAGTGGGCGTTGCTATCGACAGCCTCGACGACATGCTGACGCTGTTTGACGGTATTCCGCTCGATCAGGTTTCGACGTCGATGACGATAAATTCAACGGCGTCAACGCTTTTGTGCCTCTATCTGGCGGTCGCAAAGCGACAGAATGTTGGCTTTGACAAGGTCTCGGGTACGATCCAAAACGACATCCTCAAGGAATACATCGCCCGTGGCACCTATATCTATCCGCCGAAACCGAGCCTGCGCCTTATCACCGACACGTTTGCGTACTGTGCCGCCGAGGTACCGAATTGGAATACGATCTCGATCTCCGGGTATCACATTCGCGAGGCCGGTTCGACGGCGGCCCAGGAATTGGCGTTCACATTGGCGGATGGTATTTGTTATGTTGATGCGGCCATCAGCGTTGGCCTAAAGGTCGATGATTTTGCTCCGCGACTTTCGTTTTTCTTTAATTCGCACAACAATCTGATCGAAGAGGTCTGTAAATTCCGTGCGGCCCGCCGCCTTTGGGCGCGGATAATGAAGGAACGTTTTGGAGCGAAAGACCTGAAGTCGTTGACGCTTCGGTTTCATACCCAAACAGCCGGTTCGACACTCACGGCACAACAGCCTGAGGTCAATGTTGTCAGGACAACCATTCAGGCATTGGCTGCCGTGCTGGGCGGTACGCAGAGTTTGCATACAAATTCGCTGGACGAGGCCCTTGGGCTGCCGACGGAAAACGCCGCCCGTATTGCGCTCCGCACGCAGCAGGTAATTGCTTACGAATCCGGCGTCGCCGATACGGTCGATCCGCTTGCCGGCAGCTATGCGATCGAGGAATTGACGACGCAGATGGAAAAAGCCGCAGTTGAATACATCGAAAAGATCGACGCACTTGGCGGCATGCTCCGGGCCATCGAGACGGGTTACGTCCAAAGCGAGATCCAGGAAGCCGCCTACGAATACCAGCGTGCGGTCGAGAAGGGCGACGCCGTAGTCGTCGGCGTCAATCGCTTTCAGACCGACGAGGCCCCGATACCCGTGTTGCGAATTGACGCCCAAATCGAACGCGACCAGGTCGCTCGCCTGCAAGCGATCCGGGCCCGGCGAAACCCCGAAAATGCCGAGAATGCGCTTATCGCCATCGAGGAAGCCGCTCGCGGGACTGAAAATCTGCTCCCCCGCATCCTGACAGCCGTCGAAGCCGAGGTTACAGTCGGCGAGATCAGTAACCGGCTCAGGGCCGTCTGGGGCGAATACCGCGAATCCGTGACTGTCTGATGTTCTGTTTAGAGCACCGCTTTTTGACACGAGGTTCTAACCCCAAATAACCCTTGACAACGGCTGTTACGGGTGCTAAAACTATATCCAATTAGGACGACTAGGTAACTAACGCTCGGAAGGTTTTTTGAAGTCAAAAAAACTGCGGGTTTTTGTGTTTTTAGCTCGGATAATTTTTCACCAAAAGGTTTTATGAACATCGTGCTTTGGATAGTCCAGATTCTGCTCGCCCTGCTGTTTTTGATGTCGGGGGGGACGAAATTCATGATGCCGTATGCGGATATGATCAAGGATTCGCCGGTCAAGTTTCCCTACGCGTTTTTTCTGTTTATCGGCGCCTGCGAGATTCTTGGGGCTATCGGACTCGTAGTGCCGTGGCTGACCGGGATCAAGCGTGGGCTGACGCCGCTTGCCGCCGGTTTGCTTGTGATCATTATGATCGGGGCGACCGTGGTAACGGCGATGGGGCCGATGGCGGCGATGGCGGTCATACCGGCGGTTGCCGGTCTATTATGTGTTTTTGTAGCATGGGGGCGAAAGGGGGCGACAGCTTAGTTCTAAATTCATCATAGGAGACAGAATATGAAACGACTCGTAAAGCTAATCTTCTTCGCAACGGCGGCGATCTCCTTCGCGGCCTGTGGCGGACCTGCAAATAATGCTCCCGCAAGTAACGCTAATGCTAATTCCAATGCTAGCTCCAACGCCAACGCGGCCAAACCGGTTGCGGCCGCTCCGACGGTCGACACCCTACTCGCCATGGACAAGGAAGCTAACGCAGCCTACATCAAAGGCGACTCGAAGTTTTTCGAGACCTTTTTGAGTGATAAATTTGTGATCTACGATCACGGCCAGCGCGTCGACAGGGCCGCAACCATCAAGATGATCGGCGGCGTAAAATGCGCGATCAAGGATGGCTGGACGCTCACCGATCCTCAGATGGCCAAGATCGACAACGACACCTACGTGGTTTCCTACAAATCAAATATGGAAGGAACTTGCACAATGGGCGGCAAGACAGAAAAACAGCCGAGCCCAGTCCGGGCCTCATCCGTCTGGATCCGCAGCGGCGACAAATGGATGGCCGCATTCCACGGCGAAAACCCGATTATCGATCCCAAGGCCCCTCCGCCACCCCCCAAGAAGGTAGAGCCAAAGAAAGCCGATCCGAAAAAGGAAGACAAACCCGCGGTCAACAGCGATAGCATCGCGTCCGTTGCGAAACCGAAGCCTGATGCAAACACCGACGCTTTGGTTAAGGTCCATACATCCGGCTGGGAAGCCTTTAAGGCAAAGGACGCCAAGAAATTCGATGAGATCACCTCGGCAAATCTCTCTTTCGTCGACGCGGTCGGAGCGTGGTACGGCAGCAAAGCTGCTGTGATCAAACTCTGGACCGAGACTACCAAGTGCGAAGGCATTACCAAGGTCGGCGTATCGGACGGCTTTGCTTCGGCGCTGTCGCCAACGGTTGAGCTGCTCACCGCAAAGGGCACCGCCGATGGCAAGTGTGATGGCCAAAAGAATGGCGACCTCTACCAGACCGCCGTCTACGTTAAAGAGGGCGATGCGTGGAAACTTGCCTTTATGGTGGAATCGGCGGCCATGTAATTGGGCCGATTGTGTGAGCGAAAAGCTGCTTGATAACTCGGTTATCAGGCAGCTTTTTTCTGCCTTTCGCACCAGCCCCGTCTAGCCGTCGGTGTCCGCGCATGATATTATCGGTCAAAGAAAAACGTTGCGACGTTTAATCTCGATGCCGTCTTCGCGGCCCGATATGAGTGAATGATTTTATGAAAAGTATTTTGAAATTATATCTAATTGCTGCCCTCGCCGCCGCGATCGCGGCCTGTGGCGGAGCGGCCGGCAATAAAGCGTCAACCGGCTCTAACCCAACCCCGACGCCTTTCGTAGGGCCGCCGACCAAAGAGGCCTTGCTAGCGTTGGAAAAGAGTGCCTACGAGGCTTGGAAGGCGAAGAGTCCCTCGTTCTGGGGCACCTTTCTGGCTGACAATTTCGTCGGATTTGGCACCGCCGGACGTATTGACAAGGCCGGAGCAATGAAGGAATACGGCGAGGCCCCCTGCGATGTTAAGAGCTTTACGCTTTCGGACGAGCAGATGACGCCTCTCGGAGATGACGCCGCATATCTTACCTACAAAACGACCATCGACGCGACCTGCGGCGGAAAACCCGTGCCTAAAAACAGCATGGCGACAGGCCTCTATCTCCGCGTCGGCAGCGGTTGGAAAGGGGCATTTCACGCCGAAACGCCGATCATCGACCCGAAAGCACCGCCCGCTCCGGCAAAAACAGAACCGGCAAAAACCGCGGACGACGCGAAACCGGCCGATCCCTTTATGGCATCTGAACAGATTGCCTGGAATGCCTGGAAAAATAAAGATGCCGACGCACTCAATAACTATGCGGCCAAGAGCCTGACCTTTATCTCGCCGGCCGGGCAACGCCTCGACCGGGCAGCAGCCATGAAAAGCTGGACCGACGACAATAAGTGCGAGGTCAACTCGATCTCGCTAACCGACGGATCGCGGGTCTCGCTCGGCAAGGACCTGATCCTGTTCACATACAAGGCCGCAGTTGACGGCAAATGCGATGGCCAAAGCGTCCCAACCGTTTGGAACGCCACCATTTACACCAAAGAGGATGAAACGTGGAAGGCCACCTTTCTTCATGAAGTGCCGACAATGTAGTCGGCCCGATCTCGGCCACCGGCCGCGGCGTCCCTTGGGTGCCGCGGCTTTTCGCTTTTTTTGACAGGATCATGGGCAATATCAGTTACCAGAATGAGCATTTGGGTGTATAGTGAGACAGTTCCCTTTCAGAAGTAATATAACGACGAACACATCGATCGGCCGGAGTTTGTAATTGCCCTTGATCGTTTTTGTCAGGTTGGGAATGATAAAAACAGGAGAAAAAGTTATGAAACGAATCAGTTTGATCACAATTACGGCTGCCGCAGCGGCTCTATTTGCTGCCTGCGGAGCTCCGGCCGGCAATAACGCCCCGGCGGCAAACAACGCTAACGCGGCAAACGCCGCGAACGCCAACACTGCGAAACCCGTTGCCGCAGCTCCGACCAAAGAAGCTCTTATGACAATGGAAAAGGCCGGTTGGGAAGCCTGGAAAAACCGCGACGCCAAATGGACCCAAGAGAATTATTCGGACAAAGGCCTTAACCTCGGAACGTCCGGACGCACGACCAAAGCCGAAATGATCAAGGCGATGCCAACCCAGAAATGCGACGTCAAGAGCTACACGCTCACCGACGATCAGATGCAGATGGTCGGCCCCGATGTAGCGGTCCTGACCTTCAAAGGTGCCCAGGACGCTATCTGCGACGGCAAGAAAAGCCCCGCTAACGTCTATTCATCGAGCATCTACATTCGCGAAGCCGACAAATGGAAGGCGATGTTCTATGCCGAAACTCCGGTCGTAGATCCTAAGGCTCCGCCCCAAAAAGCAGCCGCCCCGCCCAAAAAGGACGAAGCCAAGAAAGAAGATTCCAAGCCCGACGCAGCCACCGACGCCGTACTCGCCCTTGAAAAGAAGATCTGGGAAGGCTGGAAGGCCAAAGACGGCAAGGCATTCGAAGATGTCATGGGAAAGGACTTTAATTTCGTCGATAGCATGGGCCGCACCGACCGCGCGACCACCATTAAACATTGGTCCACCGAAAACAAGTGCGAGGTCAAGAGCTACTCACTCTCCGACGCCGCGTCCATTTCGATCGCAAAAGACGTTACGCTCCTGACCTACAAGGGGGCCGCTGACGGCAAGTGCGAAGGCCAGCCAATCCCAACCGAGTGGTACGCCAGCATCTATACAAAAGAAGGCGAATCATGGAAAGCAGCATTTGGAATGGGCCTTTAGCAATAGGAACACGAGCAGTTTCGACTGGATCGTTAAAGGCCGGAGCATGAAAGCTCCGGCCTTTTCAGGTGTAACGGGAACAGTATTACAAGGTCCTCCCTCGATCATGGAGCGAATCGGCGAATTGCGATGTCAGTCCCGTCGGTCGAAACCGAGATCATGCCTCGCTCGCCGGTGGTCATAAGGTTTACGCCGGCGGCTTTCCATCTCTTGACAACATCCATATGCGGATGGCCGAACGGCGACTTTCGTCCGACCGATATGATCGCATAACCTGGCCGAACGGCGTCCACAAATTCCTGCGTCGACGACGTACGGCTGCCGTGATGGGGTACTTTGATCAGATCGGCGGCCAATGTACCGCCGCCGTTTAGCAACTCTGCCTCGGCTTGTCGTTCGATGTCGCCGGTCAACAGGAGAGCTCGGTTACCGTACGTGATCCGCAGGACAGCCGAGTGATTATTGTCAGAAACCGCATTCGTATCAGCCAACGGCATGGGATAAAGCACCTCGACCATGGCATCGCCAAATCTGAGAACATCTCCGCGGGCAATCGTCTCGGCGGGGATCCCACGCCGCCGTAAAACACTCGCAAGCTCGACAAAATCCGGGTCATCGAGCGGCATCCGGCCAAAGATCGCCGAACCGACGCCAAAATTTCGGGCTACGTCCCCCAACCCTTGTATATGGTCTGCGTCCGCGTGCGTGGCCAGGATATGATCGATCCGCGAATAGCCCTTCGCCCACAAAACCTCCGAGACAACAGCCTCGCCGATCCCGCGAGTGTCGGGCTGGAACGGCTCGGCCTC
>JANYIL010000274.1 GCA_025362075.1 Chloracidobacterium sp. | reverse complement strand
GCAGCTTAAGATCGTTTTGACACAGACTCTCACGCGCGGGTTTCTGCATTTATTTCGATACCACATAACTAACAGATATCGGTATCCTTTCTTCTACAAAGCCGCGAGGACCCGAAAAATCTCGACCATCGCCAGCGTATCCAGCTCGCAGTATTCCGCGAGGTCGTTGAAAATTTGGACCCGTTCGGCGTCGCTCATGGTGTTCCAGGTTGCGGCCCGAAACCATTTGATCGTTGCCGACAGACCCTCGGCAATCCCGAGATCTTCGTACGAAAGCCAAGGGGCCATCACGGGCAATACCTTTTTGATCGACGTCTTTCCCTTAAAATCAGGGTGGATGTATAGGTTGTCCGAGAAGATTTTCATCAGGTCGTAGGTCTTGTCATTAACCTCGTTGAAAAAATCCGCGAGGTCGGGAAACATATCGGCCATTTCCTGATTGCGGCCCTTTTCAAAAGCCTCATACCAGACGAAAACGGTGCCGATGCCGCCCGCCATGGCATCTTTCAGGTGCTCGGCAACAACGCGTGGCGGCCCGTCGTCGCCTCGCGACAGATACTCGCTATGACGGAGTTCGGCCCCGGGGCGATCTATGGTGTGCAGGGAATATTGAAAACACATTTGCTGAAATGGCTTGATGCCCTCGAATTGCGGGATAGCGTAGGCAAATGTCTCGTAATCGAGAAAATGCAGCGGATACTCCCATGAATCAAATCGTTTGGCGATCTCATCGCGGTCGATAACGATCTCGCGAGTCTTTGCCACCTGCACCTGAAGCTGCTGCTTTGCAGAAAGCTTAAAATCGTCGGGCACGTCGGTTATCGCGACGAAACCATTCGACAGCAGTTCGCGGCGTTTATCATGCTTGAGAAAAGAGATATCAAACACCGTATAGTCGGGCAGATCGGTAAAATGAAGTTTGATAAATCGGCAATCGAGCTTTTTGTCGATGCAGTAGTCAAAAAGTGATGGGAGCGGCTCCGAGTCCACGTATGCGAAGGCGTTCTTTATCTGTTCCTCTGTCGTGGCCAGCCGTTCGGCGATCTTTTCGGTTACATCGGTTATGAGGAATAATTGCTCAACGTCGATCTCGCCCTGGCGGACGTATTCGCCATTCATCGTGATCACGTGTGCCCGGCGAATGGTGCCGCCCGAACGCGCGACCGCCACTTGCTGAAACGCCACGTCGTCAAGATGCTCGTCTTTTACCGAGGCTGCACCCTTGATCTCGTAAAGGTCGATTTCGCCGGTCGCTTTGTCGGTGACGACAACGTCGCTGCGGGCCTCGATTTCGGCGGTTTGAAACGTGCGTTGAAAATCGACCGCGATCGCGTCCGTCGGCTGAAATCGGGCTAATTTCTTAACATACTGCTCGACCGCGTAACCCTGCTGCCGGAGATGTTCGTGTTCAAGCGTGATCGGCCCCCGCGGCGATAGCAGCGGTTGATTATAGTCGAGCCAGAATTCCTGCGGGCATGTTAGATAATTAAGATATGCGGTCTTTGTGAGACGATTTTTCATGGTATTTATGTTATTTTACCCTCGAGAGCAGAATAAATCATTCGGAGGAAAAACCTTTCGTGTCAACACCATCAATTTTTAGAATTTTTATCCCAGTGACCGATTTTGACAAGGCGATCGGGTTCTATCAGCGGCTATTCGACACCGAGGGCCGTATTATTCATCGGGGACGACAATATTTCGATTGCGGACCTGTTATTTTTGCGGTTATCGAAAATAACGGAACGCCGATCGGTGATCATATTTACTTTTCGGTCCAAAACCTGGAGACGGTTTTTACGCGTGCGAAAGAGCTCGAATGTTTGGAAAAAATAGACTTGCACGGTGGCCCGGCCGGAGAGATTGTCGTGCGGCCTTGGGGAGAGCGTTCGTTTTATGCCCGCGATCCGTTTGGCAACGGGCTCTGTTTTGTCGACGAGACGACGCTTTTTACGGGAGTTTGATAAGCTAGTATTAATGCTGGTTTTAGGAATCGAAAGCTCGTGCGACGAGACCGCCGCCGCTGTTGTGCGGGATGGTAACGATATCCTCTCGTCCGTTATCTCATCGCAGATCGAAATGCATAAGCCGTGGGGCGGTGTCGTACCCGAATTGGCGTCGCGAGAACATCTCGAAAAGATCCAGCCGATCGTTGCCGAGGCGATCTCGGAGGCACGCATTGCACTCAGTGATATAGACGCCATTGCCGTTACGCAGGGCCCGGGGCTGATCGGTTCGTTGCTCGTTGGGGTTTGTTATGCGAAAACACTTGCGTATTCACTCGGCATACCAATCGTTGGTGTTAATCACATCGAAGGGCACGTTTATTCGGTCATTTTCGAAAACCCGCCCGTTGAATATCCCGCATTGGCGCTGATCGTATCCGGCGGTCATACAAATATCTTTAACGTGCCCGAGAAGCGCAAATATACGGTAGTTTCGCGAACGCGGGACGATGCCGCCGGTGAGGCGTTTGACAAGGTCGCGAAAATGCTCGGTCTCGGCTACCCCGGCGGCCCGATTATTGAAAGGCTTGCCAAGGACGGGGATTCTAGCCGCATCAAATTTCCGAGGGCAAAGATATCGGATGGGCGTTCCGATCTTAGCTTCAGCGGGCTTAAAACGGCCGTCGCCCGCTATGTCCGCGAGCAGGGAATTGCACCCGTGGAAACCAATGCCGTGCCGAACCAAGCGATCAAGGATCTGGCAGCAAGCTTTCAGGCCGCCGTTGTTGGGTCCCTGATGGGGACACTGGAGAAACTTGCAAACGAGCTGCGGCCCAAGACCTTGATCGTTGCCGGCGGGGTTGCTTGTAACCTTGCTCTTCGCGAGGCCGCTCAGACGGCCGCGGATAGGCTCAGGTTGCCGGTTTATTTCCCCTCGAAACATTTATCGACCGACAACGCCGCTATGATCGCCGCCGCCGGATTTGCCCACTTGGAGAACGGCGAACGTTCGGGGTTAGAAATGACGGCTGACATCACAATGCGTTTGCAGAATTTTGAGAATGACGACGATGAGCTGCGCAAGCGAAAAGTACGGTATAGGCTTTGACCATCACGTCATGACGGCCCGAGCGAGAGTGAAGATATTTACTTCGGTCGCACCCGATCTCTTTAATACCCGAGCACAATTTGAAGCGGTCGCCCCCGACGTGAATACGTCGTCGATCAGCAAAACCGCCTTGCCCGCGATGAGTTTTGGCCGCGTAACTGCGAACGCGTTTTTAACGGTCAACTCCCGAGCTTTGTTATCCATTGCCACTCGGTGGATAGGCGTGTGAACCTTTCGTGCCAGGCTCGAACGATCAACCGGTATCCCGCTAAAGCGCAAGACTATGCTTGCAACCATCTCTGACTGATTATAGCCACGCTCGATGAGGCGCTGTTTTGAAAGCGGTATCGGGACGAGAACATCAGCCTTTGTAAACCCGGCTCGTTCGACCGCAGCGGGAACGATAGCTTTTAATCGGTCCGGCAGAAATGGAGTGCTTTTGAGATTTATTATCGAAGCCGAGAGTGCCTTTTCATAAACACCCGCGGCGGCAGCTCGGTCATAGTGGTGGTCATCGCATTTGTGGCAGAAAACGGGAACGGGAGCAGCGGTTGTATCAAAGTAAGCTCCGCATTTATGGCATAGCATCTCCGATCCGTCAAAAATGCGGGTTGCTGCCCAGCATTCACCGCAGGCGATACCGTCCCTTATATCGTCGACCTGCCGAGTACAGGTCGAGCATTCCTGGGGAAATACGATCGAGAGAAGAGAATTCTGGAGGGCTTTGAGCATACGTCAAAGCCTATTCATCGTCGAGAAGGCCCTTTTCGAGCAATTCCTGACAGTCAAGACAGTAGCGGGCCCACGGTAACGCGGCGATACGTTTTGGATTGATGTCTTTATCACAATTTTGACAAAGGCCGTATTCGTCGTCGTCGATTCGCAGCACCGCCTCATCGATCAGGGCAAGCTGCTTGCTCTCGTTTTCGGAAACGGCAAGCATGACATTTTTAGAATAGTTTCTAACCGCCAGATCGACTGGATCAGGTGTTTCCGCGTCGTCGACTGACAGGTCGTTACCCTTTAGTTTTTCGATTAGCAGATCGCGCTCGGCGAGCAGCTTTTCTTTGATCTCTTTTAGATTTAATTTGCTCATTTCTGGTAAGGAAACCCCTTGATAATCGTAAAGGCCCTATAAAGTTGCTCTAACATTACCACCCGAGCCATCTCATGGGTAAAAGTCAGAAACGATAAAGATAGCACGAGGTCGGCTCTGGTCGCAACCTCACGTGCGATGCCATTCGCTCCGCCGATAACGAACGAAATTTCTTTGTTTCCGGCGTTCTGCCATTTTTCAATTTCTTTTGCCAAACCGGGCGATGACAGCGAGCGGCCAGTCACATCGAGCAGACACACAAAGGGGGTTTGATTCAGTTTCTCAAGGATTCGTTTGCCCTCGATTTCTTTTCCTTCGTGAGGGGCAGAATCGCGTATCTCAACCGTGTCGCATTTCACAAAATGCGACAGACGCTGCAGATATTCGTCCTGTAGCGTCAGATAATTTTTGTTTCTGGTCTTACCGATCCAGACGAATCGAAATTTCATAGAAATTTTTAATGCAAAGACGCAGGGCCTAAAAAAAATCAAACAGGATGGACATGATAAACAGGATTAAGAACAAGGTCGATGTTTTCAGCAGAAGCATCCTGCAAATCCTGTCTATCCTGTTAATTTTCCTGGGTTAAAGATTCTCGGGTATTTCAACTTTACGGGCATCGAGCCATAATCTCGCAAGGTCGTAGAATTCGCGGGCTTCGCCGTTGAAAATATGCACGACAAAATCACCATAATCCAGCAAGACCCATTCGCCGGTGTTGTAGCCCTCGATGCGGACGGCACGGGTGCCGAGCTGTTTCTTAAGCTGTTCGTTGATCTCGTCGGCAATCGCCTGTACCTGCCGCTGGTTAGAACCGCTCGCGATAATAAAAAACTCGGTAAAACTCGCAATGCCCCGCAGGTCCAGAGCGATCATATCAAACGCTTTTTTATCGCTCGCACATCGAATGGCTAATTTTACTTCCGGATCGAGGTCGGCAAACGGCGTGGGTGTCTCGGCAATTTCTATCTTGACCGTTTCTCGTTGAAGCGATCGTTCCTGTGTTTCTTCCATTAGTTATAAATCTGATATTTTTCTATGTAATTTGCAACCTCGTTCGGAACTTCCGTGAGCCACGAAGGATCGTTTTCATGGATTTTTTGGCGAATTTCGGTTGCTGAAATATTCAACCCCACGGCATCGGTGAAAAAGATACGGTCTTTATTTGGTCTTTGGACTTCGGCCGAATCAAGTTCATTTGCATCTCTGTTGCTTTGCGTCTTTGCGTTAAGTGATCCCCTTAAATCGACAATTCTCTCCCGGATCTCATCCGGCACATGGTCAAACCCGATCTCAACGCCGGGCCGCGTGACAACAATATGATTTGTCATCAGCAAGACCTTTTCCCATTCCCGCCACGTTGTGATGTCCATCCACGAATCGGCTCCCATCACGAAAAAGATCTCGTCATCGGGCATTTCAGCCTTTAACCTAGCCAGCGTTTCGACTGAATATGGCCGCTCGGGCATTTCGATCTCCATTTTTGAGACGCTGATGTTTGGCTCATCGTCGGTTATCAGACAAAGCATCGCATAACGGTCATAAGCCGAAGTTGGCTGCTTTCTGAGCTTATGCGGGGCATGAAAGGCCGGAATAAAGACGAATGCATCCAGCTCAAATTGCTTTAACAAAGCGTGAGCGATCGCAAGGTGTCCGTTATGCGGTGGATCAAAGCTGCCTCCGTAAAATGCGATTCGTTTCATCAAAGACTATTTCACCCAGAGCCACAAGGACAAATATTTTAGGACGCTCCGAGTTTCTCGGCAGCCTCTTTAGCTTCTACGGCCATTTCAGTTAAACGGGCTGCGACCGCACTCACCAATTCTTTCACCCCAACGCTAGTCACCGACGAGATGGCGAAGAACGGTTTTTTGTCCTTCTTAGCCCTCTTTTTTAAAGCATCGAGCCGCTCTGGCTCGTCGAGTGCATCTATCTTGGTTGCGACGACGATCTGGGGGCGTGCACCGAGATTTGCGTCGTAATTTGTTAACTCGCGGTTGATGATCTCGTAATCTGAGATCGGATCGCGGCCCGACAGCGACGAAACATCGACAAGATGCAGCATCAGCTTTGTCCGCTCGACATGACGTAAGAATCTGTCTCCAAGACCGGCCCCTTCGCTTGCGCCTTCGATCAGTCCCGGGATGTCGGCGACGACGAATGTACGAAATTCGCCCATATCGACGACGCCGAGATTAGGTTCGAGCGTTGTAAAGGGATAGTCGGCGATCTTCGGCTTTGCTGCCGAAATTACCGATATAAGCGTGGATTTGCCCGCGTTCGGAAATCCGACCAAGCCAACATCGGCAAGCAGCTTTAGCTCAAGTTGTAACTCTCGTTCCCCGCCGGGGCGGCCGTTGTAGTGATATTTCGGGGCCTGCCGCGTTGCGGTCGCGAAATGGGAATTGCCCCATCCGCCTTTGCCGCCCTTGGCCGCAAGATATTTCTGGCCGGGCTCGGTGAAATCACAAAGCAGTTCATTGGTCTCGGGGTCGAAGACCTGGGTGCCGACCGGTACTTTTACGGTAGCATCCTCACCGTCCTTGCCGTACCGGTTCGAGCCTTCGCCGTGGCGGCCTCGCTCTGCCTTGTGTTCGGGATTGTAACGAAGATGGAGCAGGGTGTTCAGGCCTTCGTCAGCAATCATCCAAAGGCTGCCGCCGACACCGCCGTCGCCACCCGACGGCCCGCCACGGGGGATAAATTTTTCGCGCCGAAACGCCGTGACGCCATTACCGCCGTCACCGGCCTTTACCTTGATTTTTACGCGATCGATAAACATAAGCGAAACAATAGATTTTAGGTTCTCGCCGGGGGTTAAGCAAACTGTGCATAATATGACCGTCCCGCCCTTACCGGATATTTCAACCGTTTTCCACTTAGTCTCTGCGCGTTTGTCGGCGACCCCTGAGTGAAAATTAGGTTCACGCAGAGGCCGCTGAGGAGAACGCTGAGATCGCTGAGCAGCTTCTTACGGCTTCATTTCCACACCAGCCGAAGGATTTAAAGTATTGACAAGGAAATCGGCGAGAGATAGAGTATGAGGTCTACACGGCATTGCGGGGTGATTCGGATATCGAGGATGACGTTGCAGATTGTTTCTCCTACATTAGAGTCCTAATTTAATATTAGATAGGAGATAAATTATGAATCCGAGAGATAAGAACGTACATATGCACGAAGAGGGAATTCAGGATCCGAATACCGAGCTGATTCAAGATCCGAACACCGAGTTGTCTTTTCAAGACCCGAACACTGAGGCCTTTCAAGACCCGAACACTGAGGCCATTCAAGATCCAAATACTTTGGATTCTTAAGATAAGGAAACTCTCCGTCCGTTGAAGCGACGGCGGCCCCTCCTGCCTAAGGAGGGGTCTAATCATTGAATCCGACTTTTTTGAGAAGGGCCGGCCAGCGTGCATCGCCATGGAGCGCTCTAAAATGCGGGTTTACTTTTGCGTGGGTCAATCCAGAGTCGCGTTCCGTATAGGCACGATCGAGCCATTCGAAGGCTGCATCTATTTCTCCACGCATCGAAAAAATCTCTGCTATCTGGTAGGCGTTGCCTTTTGTGTGTTCGCCTGTCAGTTGCTCAAGCGCCAGGTCGGAATCGGCATTGTTTCCCGCAACATAATGAATGATAGCCAGCGCCCAGAGACGCCACATCTCATAAGGCTCAAGTGCAGCCTGCTCAAAAGCGTCTTCGATCCGCCCCTGGTCTAACAGCACAAGAGCCAGCAACGCATGCGCGACGAATCTATGTGGCACAAGCTCGACGGAACGCCGGAACGCCTGCTCCGCCTCCTCGATCAGCCCCGCCGCGTGGGCGGTTAAGCCTAGATTGTGCCAGTAAGCAGCACTCAAAGGGTCCTGAATCAGGACGCGGTGATTAAGTTTTAAAGACTCGTCGAGCCGACCCAGTTTGTATGCAAGCACAGCCGCTCCATCCAGAACACGGGAACTCCCGGGTGCCAGCTCCATCGCTCTTTGGTACGAAACTTCAGCGCCGGGTAAATCCCAGTCGTGAGTTAATTGAATCCTCCCGAGTTGAGCATGTCCCTCAGCCAGATTCGGTTCAAGCGCGAGTGCCCGCTTGGTTGCATCCCGTGATCGGTCATATCCTTCGTTCAACGGCACCCACATCTTGCCCGCCTCGACAGAGTATGCCCTTCCCAGTTCGGCCCAGCAGAGAGCGTAGCCGGGATCGAGATCGAGAGCCTCGCGAAAATAGGTAATCGCCTTTTCCGTATCCTCGCGCGTCGTTCGGTCGAGAAAGTGGCGGCCAAGCAGCATCAGGCGCTGGGCCTCAGGATTTGCGGCACGTCCGCGTACGGCCTCGGCTACCTCGGAGCGGACACGCTCGCTTGCGTTGGGGCTGATCGATTCGCCAAGGAGGCGCATCCGCAGTTCCGCGACCACCGAACGGGCAATGTCATCCTGTACGGCAAAAATATCATCCATCGTTCTATCGTATGTCTCAGACCAGAGGTGGTAGCCATCGGACACCTTTATAAGCTGGACCGAGATCCGAACCCTGTTACCCGACCTGCGGATGCTGCCCTCAAGCACGGAGGCGACGTTTAGAGCCTGTCCGATTTCCGAGATCGTCGTCTGTTTTCCCTTAAAGGAAAACGCCGATGTACGGGCGGCAACCTGCAGGCCACGGATCTTTGACAATACATTCAACAATTCCTCGGCCAGTCCGTCGGAGAAATAATCACCGTCTTCGTTGCGGCTCATGTTGACAAAGGGCAGCACGGCGATCGTATTGCCGGGTTCGTAGTTTCCGGCGGTGCTTACGTGATAGGTTTGGGTCGGCAATTCGGCGATTGTGTCGGGCGTAGTTGTCCGCTCAAGTTCCGCCTCAAATTCAAGGCGCTTGCTCAACCTCTTTAGATCGGCGATCAGGTTCGCCGTGTTTTGATAACGGTCGTCGGGATTCTTTTTGAGGGCACGCAGGGTGATCGCTTCGAGTTCGACGAGAACATTATCCATGGGCGGCGGGTCTTTTTCGATGATCGCAACCATTGTGTGAAAGCTTGTTTCGCCGGTGAAGGGCTGCCGCCGCGTCAACAGCTCGTACATGACGACCCCGAGACTAAATATGTCGGTACGATGGTCGACCGCTTTGCCTCGGGCTTGTTCGGGTGACATGTACGTCGCAGTACCCATTACGACGCCCGGTGCGGTTTTGAACTGGGGCTTCGATGGTGGATCAGTGGCCGCGTCAGGTTCCGACAATTTTGCGAGGCCGAAGTCGAGCACCTTTGCATAACCGTCCTTTCGGATCATTATATTTTCGGGCTTGATATCGCGATGAACGATGCCGGCCTGATGTGCGGCGGCCAGGGCCTCGGAGACTTGGACGAGGATCTTAAAGATCGTGTTAAGCGGTATCGGCGCTTTCGAACTGAGGCGGTTGCGCAGCGTTTCTCCGTCAATCAGCTCGGTGGCGATGTAATTTTTGCCTTCGGCGTCGCCGATCTCGTAGACGGTCAGAATGTGGGGATGATTGAGCGCGGACGCGGCCTTGGCTTCCTGGATAAATCGCAGCAGCTCTTCGGATTCCTGGTTAAACTCTTCATTGAGAAACTTGATAGCAACCTTGCGGTCGAGTTTGGTGTCCTCGGCAAGATACACTTCGCCCATGCCGCCCGAGCCGATCTTTTTCAATATCCGGTAATGAGCAAGTATTTTTCCCTTATTCACTGGGTAAAGGATAAAGGATAAAGGCAAAAGGATAAAGTGCCCGATCCTTTCGCCGACATATTACGGTTTGCCAAGATTTGTACCTTTAAAGTAATCCGGATACGCGGGCCGTTTATATTCTTTCGGCGGATTTTTCTTGAGTTCCCCAAGAAGCCACTCGACCGAGCGCTCGAGCTGCGGATCGTGACCTGTTCGCCAAGCCGCCGGGTCGTATTCGACTTCGATATCAGGGGCGACGCCGACGTTCTCGACTTCCCATTCGCCGCCGAGGCCGTAAACGGCACCGTTTGGAGCCCGGACCGATCCTCCGTCCATCAAGGTCGGAATACCGGCTGCGGCGATCAGGCCCCCCCACGTTCGCTTGCCGACGAGGGCACCGACTTTGGTCTTTTTGAAGAACCACGGCATCGCATCGCCGCCGGAACCGGCTAATTCATTGATGAGCATGGCCTTAGGGCCATAGATCGCGCCTGCCGGGACGTTCCAGTCCTTGCCGTCGCGGAATGCGATCTTGGCGAGCTGTTCGCGTTTTAGGTATTCGACAACGTAATCGGCGAGTAGGCCGCCGCTGTTAAATCGTTCGTCGATCACTGCCCCGGACTTATTCGTCTGGGCAAAGAAATAGCGGTTAAAGCTCGCGTAGCCGCCGCCGCCGGTGTTTGGAATGTAAACGTAGCCAAGTCTGCCGCCGCTAAGTTTGTCGACCGCACGCCGGTTGTCCTCGATCCACGCCAGATTTCTGAGGCCGCTTTCGTTTCCGCTGGGAACGACATCGATCTC
>JANYIL010000270.1 GCA_025362075.1 Chloracidobacterium sp. | reverse complement strand
TCCGCCGAAAACGTGGAGAATCGTAATAGCGTGGCCCATGCGATCCTGGTGATCGAACGCGGCGACGCGCCGGGGACCGAGTTTAAGTTAGTAAACGACGAATCGACCATCGGGCGTTGGGATGCGGACAACGGCGTTTTTCCCGATGTCGATCTCGACGCTTTTGATTCGGACGCCAAGGTTTCACGCCGCCATGCCCGGATACGTCGCAGCAATGGCGGATATTACATAGAGGACCTTGGCTCGACCAACGGCACGTATGTAAATCGCGGCCGCCGGTTGCTGCCCGGAAACACCGAAATACTTAATGACGGCGACGAAGTGATCGTCGGCAAAACATTCTTACGCTTTCAAATAATGCACTAGAGACCCTAGACCTGTTTTTTTTCGAAAATAGCAATGACAACGTGTCACGAATGCGGTTTCGAAACCGCTGAAAATGAAGCAGTTTGCTCGCATTGCGGAGCCGCGACCGTGGTAGCCGCGGTTAGTCACGCGGGCGACGTAGCTCCAAGTGACGCGAAAACTAACGAGGAAAAATCCGTAGTCGAGGAGTCAGGGCCGGGAGCGATAGCGACTGGGTTTCGAGCGGCTGAAGAGAATATCCCGGTTACTGCTACTGACGGAGCTTCCGGTTCTGACAGCGACGACTCGCCGAATAAGAACCCACTCGCTATCGCTCCCGGTTCTAACAGCGACTCGCCTAATCCGAACGCCGGCGAAACCTCGCACACGATAGGTACCGGCACCGACGGTAAACGCGGCGGGTTAAAAACGCTCGCCGAGGGCACTGTCCTTAATAATCGCTACGAGATCGTCCGCAAGATCGGCGGCGGTGGCATGGGTGCAGTTTACCTTGCTCTCGACAGAAATCTGGGCGACGTGACGCGGGCCGTCAAGGAAATGGTCCAGTCAAACATAGCGGAAGAGCAGCAGCAAAAAGCCATCGAAGATTTTCGCCGCGAATCGATGATCCTGTCGACGCTCGACCATCCGTCGATCCCGACCATTTACGATTACTTTTTTGACGAGACCGAGGGCCGTTTTTATCTCGTCATGAAATATATTTCAGGCGGCGACCTGGCGGCGCGGCTTCGCTCGACATCGGGCGGGCGGATCGATGAAAAGACGGTTACCGAATGGTCATTACAGGTTGCTGACGTGCTCTCGTATCTGCACAACCTGCCGCAAACGATAGTTTATCGTGACCTCAAGCCTTCGAACGTCATGCTCGACAGCACTACGGGACGGACGATGCTCATCGATTTTGGCATTGCCAGATCGATCAATCAGGCTCAGGAAAAAGGCGTGACGGCCGTCGGCACGATGGGTTACGCGCCGCCGGAATTGTTTAGTGGAAACGTCGAGCCGCGGTCGGATATCTACAGCCTCGGGTCGACCATGTTTCATCTTTTGACGGGAGCCGATCCGCAAAATAATCCGCTTCTGATCTTCGATTTTCAAAAAAACCCGCGGCCGCGTCAGATCAATCCGCAGATGTCGGACCAGATGGAGCGCATACTGATGCGTGCGGTCGAATACAAAGCAGATGGACGTTTTTCGAGCGCAGACGAGATGCGCAATGTCCTCGCCGATCATTTGGAAAATCTAAAACGGGGAACTGTATCCTACGGAATAACGGAAATACCCGCCGCCGTGAGTCTGACGAATCAAAGCGTTTTCTGCGGTTTTTGCGGCCAACGGATTGTTGCGTCGGATATGTTTTGTGCGTTTTGCGGCTCCAAACAGCCGATCGCCCAACACGGCGTCCATGCCGAAATCTATTCGCGAACCCCTCCGACGGCCAAGCTGGTCATTGACGGGACGAGTGAGCTTGACGCCCCTGTATTTTCGCTCGAAAAAAGTGAAAACCTGGTTGGCCGACGCGACCCGCAATCTAATGTTTTTCCCGAGGTCGATCTTTCGAGATATGATCCGATGACTAAGATCTCACGTCGGCATGCGCGCATCTGGAATGATGGCGGTAAATTCCTGGTCGAGGACCTTGGCTCGTCCAACGGAACTATGCTTCTCGCCGGCGTGAGCGATATGCTCATGCTGCTGCCCCATCAGCCGCACGCTCTTTCAAATGGCGACAGGCTGCGTCTGGGCGATACGACATTACATTTTTTAATAGGCTAGGGTTTACGATATTAATATGGCATCAACCGCTGAGAGCATCGGCTCGACGACCAGATCGTCCGGAACGGAAAAGATAGTAAATTTCTCACCCGAACTGTTGCAAGCTCCGTTCGTTTTGCGGTGCGCGGCCCTTATTATCGATTACATGCTGCTGGTTGCCGTTCCTTTGGGCTGGCTGATTTTTGGACGCGTTTTCGGAGATAACACTCCGACCGCGCCATTAACGCCGACGGTTTGGCTGGTGATCGTACTGCTTTGGCTGATAAATTTTCTGCTTCTTCCGCTTCTTCGCGGACAAACGTTGGGTAAAATGCTCACGGGGCTTACGATCCTTAACATCGACGGGACGAGTGTCCGGTTAGGACACCTTCTGCTTCGTAATATTTTGGGATACCTGATAACGGCGCTGACATTCGGTCTTGGGTTTTTGCTCTCGGCGGTCAGTTCGACCGGCCGGACGTTGCATGATTTTCTCTCCGGGACAATAGTTGTTCGCGCACGGAAAAAACTGGTATAAATTCGCTATATGGCACATCTGCTGGTAACGCATTCCAATGGACAGACTGACCAATTTGCTCTCGGGCGGCTGAGGACAACGATCGGCCGTTCGGCCCGCAGTGATGTCTGCATCGCCGACGCTTTTGCATCCCGTCTGCACGCCGAGGTTCGGCAGGAGGGTGACGCATACTGGCTCCACGATCTCGAGTCGGCAAACGGCACGAAATACAATGGAACACCGGTTGCCGCCCCGATCCCACTGTTGACCGGAGGCGAGATCCAGATCGGGGAAACGCGGATCGTCTTTAACGACGATACCCACACCTCAAAAAATATCAGCGCGACGCTTATTGCCGACGCAACCGAGGCCCTAAACCCGGCGACGACAATTGCATTGTCGAGCCGTAAGAATCCGACGATCGAGATACTCGATTCCACCATGTCGAGCCGCACGGATCTGCTCGGGCTGATAAGCAAGGTCGGCGTCGCCCTGCTATCGTCCAGCGGACTCGACGAGACGCTCAACCAAGTCGCCTCGCTCGTCTTCGACGCCGTCCCTGCCGAACGCGTGGTCATCATGCTGCGTGACGAAAAATCGACTACCGGCATGGAGATCAAGGTTGCCCGCGTTCGCGGCAAAGAGGATCAGACCGGCGAGGTCCGCATCAGCCGGGCCATCATGACCGAGGTCGTCGAAAACGGCAAATCAGTGCTGACTTCTGACGCCCAACAGGATCCGCGATTTGCTAGCCAAACGATTGTTTTACAAGGTATTCGCTCAGTCCTGGCCGTACCGCTAAGCGTCGACGAACGCCATGTTTTCGGTATTATTTACGCCGATTCGCCGGGCTATGAGTCAAACTTTAAGGCCGAGCATCTCGATATTTTGACAACGCTTGCCTCGGTTGCGTCGATCCGTGTCGAAAACGCCAGCCTGCTCGACGAACGCATCAACCGCGAACGCATGGAGCGCGAACTTGAGCTCGCGACCGAGATTCAGCAGCGTTTTCAACCTGAAGGTCCGCCTAATGTCGAGGGCTACGATTTTCAGGGCATCTCGTTCTCATGCTACGAGATCGGCGGCGACTATTACGATTTCATCCCGCGTCATGACGGCAAAATGCTAGTCGCTCTCGGCGACGTTTCGGGAAAGGGAACTTCCGCATCGCTGCTCATGTCGAGCCTGCACGCCGCCGTCCACGGCCAGGTCGCGGCCAAAACCCCTCTGATCGAAATGATAACGGCGGTAAATGTTTACCTTGCCGAAAACACGCCGGCAAATCGTTTCATAACGTTTTTCGCAGCCGAATTAGAACCTGCGACCGGTGAGCTAACGTTTGTAAACGCCGGCCACAACCCGGCGATCATTGCCCGCAGCGACGGCACAATCGAAATGCTCGATTCGAGTGGGCTGCCGCTCGGCTTGATGAGTTTTGCCGAGTACGAAATCGGCACCGCCCATCTCAATAGTGGCGACATGCTCTTTATCTACAGCGACGGCGTTTCCGAAGCAAATAACCTTGACGAAGACGAATTCGGCATGGATCGCTTAAAGGCCGTCCTCAGCGCCAACGTCGGCCATTCCGCCAACGGCATCCGCGACAAGGTCGAGGGCGCGCTGTCCGAATTCACCGGCACCGCCGACCCGAATGACGATATTACGCTCGTGATCGTAAAGAGAGTTTGATCTTGTAACAATGAAAGTATGTCCGCAATGCGACCAAGTCTATAACGACGACAGTTTGAACTACTGCCTGATCGACGGGACGCCCTTGGTTTCGACCGAGAGCCAACCGACGGTTGTCATGCCTTCGGTCGGGGCGCCTGTTACCACGGTTATGCCACCGGCGACACCGCCAAAGAGCGGTTCAAAGTTTTGGATCGTGACCCTCGTCCTGGTTATAATGCTAGTGCTCGGCGGATTTGCCGGGATTTTGGCCTATCTGTACGTCACACAAAATCAGACTTCGAATACGAATCGGACCGGAAATGTAAACGCTACTGCTACGCCAAAGCCATCGGCGACGCCAAAGCCGAGTTCGTCACCGACGGCGACGGCAACCCCGGCATCTACCGAAACCAAGCCGTCACCTAAGGACGAGGAGGCGGATGAGATTACCCCTATCTCGTGGACGACCTCAGCCGCGAGCTTTAAGACGGACGTTGGTCAAACATACAAATTCAACTGTCCGGAAAACGGCATCGCCGGGCCCGTTTGGGGAAGCGACATATACACGGCTGACTCGTCGATCTGTACGACAGGGGTTCACGCTGGGGTGATCACACTCGAAAGTGGTGGTCTGGTAACAATCGAATTCCGCCCCGGACGCTCGATCTACGGCAGCACGGATCGACATGGCATAACCTCAAGTACTTATGGAGAGTATCCGCATAGTTTTGTCGTCAGATAAACTCCTGCCAATTACCAGCGCCTGAATAGGTTAAATCCGATCACCAGCTGATTAGGTTTGAGTACCAGGTTGCTCGAATTGTAGCGGCTCGTGGTCGTAGTTTGCGTATTTGAAAACGTCAGTGCAAACTTGTGCTGGCCGATCGAATACATTATCCCGAGACCCATCTCAGGTTCCGAGCGCCCCCTAAAACCCGTCACGGCGAAGTTGCTGTTAAAGATCGGTTGAACCTGTCCGAGTTTGAACCCTGTCCGCGGTGTAAACTCAAACACCCCCGAAACCGAAGGCGTGATCCTGACCATTGCTCCAAAACCGTATGATGCCGCGTTTACCGGCTGGTTGAAATTGAGTGCAATAGCCGCCGGCGGAAAATAGTCGGTTGGCTGAGGATCAAAACGACGGCCGTGGTTTGCGTTGAGATGGACCGCCGGAGCAAAGAAGGCGTAAACACGCTTGCCAAACTCATGCGATATCATCATCTGAAGGTTGTACGTGTATCGCTTCGAGAAATTCTCGTCACCTTCCATGCTTCCATAAACAGAGAGGGCGACGGGCGAATGTTTGTTCTGGTCGGTTATATGATAGCCGAGTCCCAATTCGATGGTCCGACAAAGACCTCGCTGACAGATCGGCGAACGCGATGCGTTGACATACAGCTTGTCCGTAATGCCGTACATCACGCCAAAGGATGAAGTCGAAAAGCTGTCGAGCCCGAGCAATGTCTTACCGCTCTCGCTCAACGGGTTTATAGGCTGCGAAAAGCGATGTGAAAAATTGAGATTCCAAGTTCCTTTAGGAACTCTCTTTGGCGTGGGAACGTTTACCAGACGATAATCGAACGGCTCGTTACCCTCGGAATAGGCATACGCGTCCGCTTTCTGTTGGGCCAGCGCCACCGGTGTCACTGTAGCGGCCGGCGGAGTCGAGACCTGAGTCGTGGTAACTGCGGCCAGGTCGTCAATATGTTCGATTTTTCGAGTGACGGTATCGACGCGAACCCTTTCGCCGTTAGATTCGACGATCATTATCGAAGGATTAGTTTCATCGAACGTAATGTGGATCTTTTCCGTCGATTTCGCGGTGATCGACGCTGCTCCGGGTTGAGAAACAGGCTTTTCGGCTAGCTTGGCGTCGGTTTGCGCGAAGGCGGCCGAGGCATAACCAAGGACAAGTATCATTGCGACAGCAACCTTACAGCAATTTTCTTTGACTTTCGTGTTCATAGATGTTCCTTAAATGACAAAACAAACGGGTCTTGAAGATACCCGACTGGCTGTTAATATTAGGTTTAGAGTTTCGAATCGGATTCGAGTCCACTTATATCTTAGCGTTTCGAACGTTCCGGCCACAACAGCTAAGACAGTAGTGGGATGCATTGAAAAGCAAAACGGTTTGAAACTGCAGGATGAATTCGATAAATATCAGACGGATTTCGAGAGGACCAATGCGGCTGAAGATCTAGAATGGGAAAAAAATGGCGGCTCGAAGGAGCCGCCCAACTTACAAGCAGACAGGGAGGTTTTCGACCTCGATAATCTCGCCGTCCAGAGTTAAACGTAACCCGTATTGGCCAAGCGGAACAAAATCGAAGGAAAATTCACAATTATCATCAAGAACAGCCGTTTCGCTAATGTTCTCGGAAAAGATCTCAGCAACGCCATTCTGGCAATCGGGAAATATCTGTCCGGCAATGCGGCATTTGTCTTCGCGAAACTCAAGCCGGAGATCCAGATCATTTTCGCCGATCTTATACAAAAGCTGTCTTGTGTCGGCAAATGAACGCCTTTCATTCAGGGCCATTTGCCAATCATCGAACAATAACTGGGCAATGAATCCGGTTCGCCGAGCGGCTTGTGGAACGGCCTTTCTTTTGGGCACATATGTGTTCAATATTCGGGCCGTAACAGCCTGGGGAACATCGGTATATTCCACCGCATCCGAGTACGCAAAAAACTGTGCAAGCCTGCGGTATTCGACGCTGCATTCATTACAGTCCGAGATATGTACTTCAATCTCACGAACATCATCACTGGGAAGAGTGCCTTCCAATTTCTCAATAAGTTGGGCAAATGCTACGTGTTTCATAAGTTGATCCCGAAATGTTTTCCGGCCTCAATAGTAAAGTCAATGACAGGCCCAAAAAAATACCTTGATCGATCAAAAAGGTAGAATTTTTAATAGTTTTTGCAGACAACGGGCCCGCGTCGGCCCAATACTGCCGAGAGGAATGTCGAGCTTTTCGACGATCTCCGAATACGGAACCTTGTTATCGTCGAGATAGAGCATCACCAGCAACTGACGACACCGCTCATCGATCTCGGTCAGAGCCGTCTCTATCTGGTTTTGCCGTTCGAGCGTGACCAGGACTTCATCGGCAAGCGGGGCCTTATCAATGACCTCGAATGCAGCATCGTTTTCCTGATCGTCGATCGATCGCGGCCGCCCCCTGGTCTCGCGCGAGATCAGGTGAATCGTCTTATGTCTTGTGGTGGTAATTAACCAGGCTCGTAAGAACTCAGGTTTTTCCAGGGAGTCGAGCTTAATAAATAGCGTTGTAAAAACATCCTGAAGAACATCCGCGGCAAGATCGTGACTCAGACCGGCACGGCGGGGGATCGAAAAGAGCAGCCTTTGATATTTGAAAGTTATCTCTTCCCAGGCAGACTCGTCACCGTCTCGACAAGCCCTTACCAATTCCTCGTCGGATCGCTCCATTTACGTCAAAAATCTTACGGGAAATCGACGGCAACATTGCGCCGTTATCTAATGAAGGACAACCATCAATGATCCACTATGAGAGCCCGCTCGGCATCGACGCGGCGGGCGTTCGTTCCTTCGCAGGCAGTGGCTGAACTTTGAATCTGTTTATAGATGCCGTCGGGCTTCATTTTTGGATATTTTGCCCGCATAAGGGCCACAACCCCTGAGACGATCGGTGCCGCCATTGACGTACCCTGCCATATACCAAATCGCCCACCGGGTACGGAGCTAACGATCCGCTCACCCGGAGCCATCACCGTTATCCAATCGCCGCGGGTCGAAAAGTCGGCAAGAGTATCAGAAGGGGTACTTGCACCGACCGCTATCAATCCACTTACACCTGGTTCCGCAGCGGGATAGATCGGGGTCCCGTCTCCAGTGTTACCCGCCGCCGCGACGAAAACAATCGACGGATGACCGATTTGGGGGAAATCCGGATTATCAGGAGCGGAACCGTCGTTAGTCAGTGCTGAGATCAGCTCTCTTAGCACCTCCGTGTGGTCCGGTGTTCCCAAACTTAAATTTATGACATTCGCTCCGTCGTTTGTTCGAACATCACCATCCGGGTTCGCAGCAAACATCAACGCCTGAGCTAAACGCCATACATCGCAAAAGCCTTCCTTATCCAACACCCGTATCGGGATGATCTTTGCCTCGGGTGCCACCATTGCGACCAGCCCTGCTACGTGCGTACCGTGTCCATAGGCACCGGCATGTGGTGTTCCGACCTCTGACGGGTCTTTATCATTATCTACAAAATCGTATCCCGGAAGAAGCCGCCCCGCAAAGATCGGGTGCGTCAGATCAATACCCGTGTCGAGAATAGCCACCTTGACATCGCGTCCCTGCGACATTGTCTGCGCAGCCGGTAAATCAATGCGGCTCGACATCCATTGACGAGCATAGCCCTTAGCGCTCGAACCAATGCTCCAAGAGCCGCCAATGCTCCACGAGCCGCCAATGCTCCACGAACCCCCTAGAGTCCATTGAGCAGAACCGCCACTGGGAAATCCAAGTATTGCGTTGGGTTCGGCTAGTACGATTCGGTGAAGCGGGTCATTCCGAAGGTAGCTGACCATTTGGTCAACCGACACCCCCTTGATCATCTTCATCCGATAGATTGGCCTTTCGCCGATCTTCCCGAGCGGAGAGCGATCGAGTCCATAGTCCGCCGCTACCGCCGGCAAATCACTCGGGTCTGCAAACCTAACCAGCACTTCGTTTTGAACATAAGCGTTAGCTCGCGTTTGCCCATCTATCGCTACACAAAACGCCCCAAAGGCCAATGCGAATAGCAATGCCGTCGTTATAGCTGTAACTTTCTTAATGTTCATAGGATTTTAACCCCGATCCGGCACGAACGGTTCAACACCTATTCCCCCACTTGTTTGAGTCCCTGAATCTGCGAAAAAAATACAGGTGTTAAAGAAAAATTTACCATCCCCCCGTCACAACAAACGGTGACCACAAATAAGGAGGAACCTTTTCACCAATCAGCCTTCGCTGTGCAACACGCAAAGCTACAGCCGGACCTTGGCCTTGAATAAATTCCTCGTAAAAGGTCTTCATCAATTCAAGTGTCCACCTGTCGCTCACGTTCCAAAGGCTTTGAACCAGCGTTCTCGATCCCGCCTCCAATAGTCCGCGGGTCAAGCCTATCAATTCTTCGCCTTTCACGACGTCGTTGACGCCGCTTTCGCACGCACTCAAGACTATCATACGATCCTGTAATTTCATACCCCTAATTTCATTGATCGTTAGATTTTCGTCGTACAAAGAAAGAGATGAAAAACCCGGATTATCCTGTCGAAAGGTGCCGTGACACGCAATGTGAATTACGTCAGCGTCCCTTATTTGATGATTGATATTTGCGATCGTCGCGTCTGAGTTCATAAGGCAGGTCGACACTTCAAAGAGCTGGCTAATTATCGCAACCTCCTCGTCAACTAGCGGCGTAAATTTATCCGCCACAGCCGCGAGCAAAGCGTTTCGTCTTTTTAACTGCGGAGCGGAAAGGCAATTTTGCAAGATCGACACGCTTGGTGCGTAACTGATCTCAAAATCTTCGATCAAAAACACCCTGCCATCGTTGAGCGATTGAAACGGAAGATAATGCAAAAGCCCAGCAGGCACAAAGACAACTCGTCCACCTTTTATCCTATCGCTTATTGGACGTATCAAAAGGTCGTAAAGTCTTTGGCTATGCCGCATCAGCCGTAAATTTGCGATTTCACGATTTGCCTCCGAAAGATGATGGAAAAAGCGGGCGGTTTTTATTTGAAACAAAAGTTGCTTGATTTCCTGATTTATTGTCTTTTCGTCCGCGTAGTTCGTCACGGCGCTCAGACCGTCCCCGGAAATAAGGAAAACTGAGATCATTCCGTCAATTAGAACAAATTCAACGACCGTGGTGTCAGCTAGATATTTTTGTATTCCTAAAATGTCTACCCAACCATGATCTCTATCAGCCAATGCAACTCCCGCTGGCATACGACGCAGCATTTCGGCATAACTCTTTTCTTTCTCCAAAGCGAGTTTTCGCAGTGTTGCGATCTCACCCCGAGCTTCAAATCCGGTTTCCGTTTGCCTGTTAATCCTGCTGTAAAACCAATTGAGTTCTTCGCGAATCTCGATTAATTTCGCGTTGGCATGAGCATCGGCGGGCGGGCCCTTTATCTCCTCAAGCAAGGTCCTGGAACGCGAACGTTCATGCCAGCTTAGTGCTTCCTTGGTATTGCCGGCCGCTAGTTCCAGTTTGATCAGTTCGTTGTAGGGCGTGATCTTGTCTGAAAAAAACGAGGTGCGAAACTCCGAGGAAGACAGCGCAGAACGCAGATTCTCGGCGATCTTAACCGCGTCGCGAAAGTAGTCCGCTTTTCCAGTCGCCCGGCCAAGCGAAACCAGGCAAAGATACGTTATTGTGTTTGATTCGTCACGTGCTGCTGACAGCAGAGCTTCCAAACTGTCGCAGGCAATTTTACGGTTTCCATTGATTAGAGCGGCTTCGCCCAAAAGCCATCGCGCAAATAACGCGAACCTTAAATTGCCGCCCTTTTCAAAAGAATCGAGAGCCTCTCTCACTTCGGTTTCGGCGTCATTCGGCTGGCCGCTGTGCAACAAGATTTGCGCCCGTACGAGTTTTGCGGAAGCTGCCGCAACCGAATTTCCTTCATCTTTGTAAAGGGCCTCGGCCCGATCCAGCAGTTTTAATGCAGCGTCCGTTTCACCCAGGAGCACCGCCGCCCGCGCATGGTTAAGACAGCTTCGGGCGAGTTCACCCTGCATTCCGGATTCTCTAAACTTGCCCTCTACCTTTTTGTAAAACTCAATCGCCTCGGGCAGCAGATTGAGTTCAAGATAAATGTCAGCAATCTCCAGCTCACAATTGGCGGACTGGTTTGGCATCTGAAGAGAATCGTACTTTTGCCGAGACTTCTCCATGAATTTAAGAGCTTGATCGTAACGCCCCTGAAATAAATACAAATTGCTCAGTCCGGTCTCGATTTCAGCTTCGGTTACGGATAATTCACTTGCACCGGCCCGATCGAGGGCCTGCGCGTAAATTCTCTCGGCCTCGCGAAATTGATTTTGGAGAGTTTTCACAAACGCCTGACAATTTTCGACCATGGCAAGCTGCCGCTGATCGTCAATCTCCAAAAAGCGTCTTCGGGCTGATTCAAGATACGGCTCGGATTCGCGATAAAGGTCCCGCCGCCAAAAAAGATTGCCAATGTTATGCTCGATCTTTCCGGCAGAATATATATCTTCGTGCTTGACAAAAATCTGAAGAGCCCTCTTACCGCACTCGACCGCTTCGTCGTAGCGGCCGAGCAGGGCGAGAGCGTAAAGTTTGCTGGTTTGAGTCTTTGCGGCCAGGTGCGGTTTTCCCAGACTCGCGAAAATTGCTTCGGACGATTCGAGATAATTAATGCACTTTTCGAGCTCACCGCCGACCAACGCTTGAATAGCGTTGACCCATTCAGAATACGCCAGCACCTCATGACTTTGTGAGTGGTTGGCAATAAATTTGAGCGTATCGGCGATCGCATACACTGCCTTTGGGTCTTCGGTCCAAACCTCGTAACACATAGTCTGGAGCGATTCGGCAATTGCTACCACATCAAAAGGATCATGTTCCAAGATTAACGAATTACGCGCTTCCGGAGTGCTTTCGACAAGTAGTTTGGCGAGGTCAGCAGATTTCATGCGTTAATTCCGATTATGGACGAAACATCGGCGCGCGACAAATGCTCACACGATCCTCCACATCTAACACTAGTGTTAAAACTTGTTGACCTGCCTCGTTCATTTGCTTTAGAATAATAAAGGCTTGGTTCTCAGGCCTCCCCGCCAACATGCCCGCTGAACGCCGAAAAATTAGTCTTATTTATTACGTTGTCCTGACGCTGCTGCTCGTCGGGCTGGCCCCGCTCGTTTTGACAGGGTGGCTTTTGTCAGACAAGAGCGGACGTGAGCTGCGCGCGGCCGAGAACCGCTATCAAATACAGCTCGTTCAGGAAAAGGCCCGCCAGATAGAGATGTTTGGACGAAGAATGGGATCCGTAGTGTCGAGCCTGTCCAGTGCCATCGAGATCGCCCATGACCCGGCGGTTGTTTCATCGAGCAAGATGGACGCTAAGCTGGGGACCATCCTGCGAGACAACCCCGATCTGGCGGCTCTCTACATCAAACCCGCCAAAGGCGACGCTATAGTCGCCCACCGCGAAGCCCTGAGTTCCAACGACGTTGAATCTATTGGGGCGGAGATTTCCGCGTCACCGTCGAACGCCAAACTGAAGGTTGGCCAGGCTCTCACGCTTGATTCAAACGGCGGATCAATCATGTCGTTTTCATCAAACGTGACCGTCGACGGGGCGAACGCAGCCACCATTGTCGCGATTGCATCCCTTCAAAATATCTCGCGGGGCGTCGTCGGCATGGGTCAGACAAAAGACGAAGATCTTTGGAAATCGGGCCTGCCGATCATTTTTGTCGTCGATCAATCGGGGAACGCGGTCTTTCACCCCGACCGGTCGCTGTCTGCGGCAAATAAACCGATGAACGACCTCAAGATCGTTCAGGAGTGGCTGGAATCCGGCGGCCAGGTCCAATCAGCGCTCGTCCCGTTTACGGCCAACTACAACGACAAATCTTACGACATGATTGGTGCTTATTCGACGGCCGAAATTGCCGACGGCCATAATCTCGGTGTCATCACGATGCAGGACGAGCGAAAGGCTCTGGCGTCGGTCGGTGAAATGCGGACCCAGACGTGGCTCATCAGCATGGCGTTTGCGGTACTCGCTCTCGGTGTCGGTTTTGTTGGGGCCAGGTTTATGACCGCCCCTCTTCTCAAGCTCGTCGCGGCAGCCAAAAACATCGGGGCCGGTAATTTCTCGGTTCGCGTCGAAACAAACAGCCGTACGGAAATCGGCGAACTGGGCCGCACGTTTAACGGCATGACCGACAAGATTGAGGAGCAGATAGCCAATCTGGCCAAGGCGGCTGAGGAAAACCGTGAACTCTTCGTCGGCACCGTGAAGGCGCTCGCGGCCGCGATCGACGGCAAGGATAAATACACACGCGGCCACTCGGAACGTGTCTCCCGCATTTCGGTCGCAATAGGAAAACGAATGGGAATGGACGCTGAGGAACTCGAAACGCTTCGCATCAGCGCCCTCCTGCACGATGTCGGCAAGATCGCGGTTGATGACGCTATCCTGAAAAAACCCGCCGCGTTGACCGAAGAAGAATTCGAGATCATGAAGACCCACCCAATGAAGGGCTACAAGATCATGTCGCAAATTCCCGCCATGAAAGCCTTTATGCCCGGAATGGTGATGCACCACGAAATGGTCAACGGTAAGGGCTATCCGAGCGGGCTGACCGGAGACCAGATACCGCTGCAAGCCAAGATCGTATCGGTCGCCGACACATTTGACGCAATGACGATCGACCGGCCTTATTCCAAGGGCATGGAGCTTGGTCCCGCGCTCGAACGTCTTCGCAGTTTCGTCGGCACGCGTTATCAGTCCGACGTGGTCGAGGCCCTCGTCGAAGCCTGCAACGCTGGCGAGGTCGCCAACGGCATCGTCCGCCAACTGGCCGCCCAGCGAGCCGCCGAGGAGGAATCGGAGGCGGCGAAACATATCAAGCTTGTCGCCTAATTTTGCATATGGATGCTGAAACAAATCAGGAGCTCTGGGAAGTCGAGGCAAACGGCCAGGTCTACCAGACCGATTTTGCCGAAATGACTACGTGGATCGGCGAAGGGGCGTTGCTCCGCATCGACCGCGTCCGCAGGGCCAATTTACGCTGGATCGAGGCCGGCAAGGTCCCGTCACTGATCGAATTTTTTAACACCAAAGACGCGTCCGAGCCTCCCCCGTCCGTCGTCACAACAACTAAAACGGAAGTGCTCGGGGTCAGCGAGACGACCAGGGAATTCGTCAACGCAACCACCCCCGAACCGTCCGCCGACCCCCTACCGGACGTTTGCAGCATGCACCCGGACGCCCCTGCCCGATTCGTCTGTGATACCTGCCAAAATCTATTTTGCAAGGCCTGTCCGAGTTCCTACGGCGGCAACGTCAAGATATGCCCGTTCTGCGGTGCAATGTGCAGCCCGGTCATCGAGGCAGCTCAAACGCCGATATATAGTTTTCAGACGCCGCTAACTACCGAAAGTTTTGGCCTTAAAGACTTTGGCAAAGCGATCGTCTATCCATTCAAGTTCAAAACGAGTCTGATTTTCGGAGCCATCATGTTCATGATCTTTTCGATCGGCCAGGCCGTTGTCGGATTTGGCGGGATCTTTATGATGTTTTCGGCCCTGATCTGTTTTCTGCTGGCAAATACGCTCACTTTTGGCATTTTGGCTAATACAGTCGAAAATTTCTCGCAGGGCAAGGTTGACGGCAATTTCATGCCGTCCTTTGACGATTTTACCCTCTGGGACGATGTCGTGCATCCATTCTTTCTGAGCATCGGCACGTACCTCGTGTCGTTCGGGCCGGCAATCGCACTATTTTTGATCGCGGTATTTTACCTTCTGGGCCCGGTCAAAAGTGAAATGAACGGCATGCAATCCGACGCGGCCCGGACAATAAGTCCCGAGCTGCCATACGCCGCAAACGCGGCCAAACAAAGCGAAGTAATCAAAGGCTTGCTAAATAAGCAACAGCAAACCCAAAAGGAACGGGTAGCCGCGATGGAGAACAATGAGCTTCCGTCCGACGCCGCCCCAACCCGCGCCGCAGGTGCTGACCCTGACGAAGAGTTTTTCAATCGCACCAACAAAATGATCCAGGACAGCCGAACGGCTCAACTTGAAGCCGCTGTCGGCAAGACGCCGGAAACCGTTGCGACTGAGCGGCGTGAGTTATTCAAATGGCTGATCGGATACGGAGTCGTTTTCTTATTGATCGCAGGCGTGTTTCTGTTCTGGGGCTTTTTCTATTTCCCGGCCGCTTTAGCCGTCGCCGGGTATACACGATCGTTCTCCGCTACGTTAAATCCGCTCGTCGGCCTGGACACAATCCGCCACTTAGGGATGGACTACCTTAAGATCCTGTTGATGGGATTAGTTCTCGCTCTCGCTTTCGTGTTTATTAGCGGTACACTCGAGACGATATTACAACCTTTCGACATGCCCAGCGTCGGAAACCTTCCGGCCCGGGCGATTGGCAGCCTGCTTGGCTTTTACTTTTCGGTCGTTTTTTCGTGCGTGATCGCATTTGCACTTTACAAAGCAGCCGACCGTCTGAAATTGGCGAGATGATTTCAAACATCCAAACGGCGCCCGCAAAATATCGCACGTTGTTAGCCGTGCGATATTTTTTTATACTCTTTAGTTTGTGGCGTGGTCGAACGGAACGCGGACACTCTTGTCCGCAACGCCGCTGCGGGCTGCGAAAACATTGATGGCGATGGCGCCTTGCGGACATGAGTGTCCGCGTTCCATTTATGGCATTTTTTTGGCGTAGGAAGAAGGAAGATACATTTTCAGGTTCGGTCCTCGGGCTCGACAAATCGGTCGAGGAACTAAAGGCCCGGGAAGAGGCGGTCGAGCGTGAGATCGGCGTTCGCTTTAGCAAGGCGATCGAGAAAACCAGGGCCTCGATCAATAACCGGCTCGATACGATATTCGAGGGCCGAAAGCAGATAGATGACCAACTTCTCGACGAACTTGAGGAGATGCTCATCTCGACCGATATCGGCGTCGCAACGACAATGCAGGTGCTTGATGCGATCAGACGCGGCGTTTCACGGCAGGAGATCGGCGATCTCGGTGCGTTAAAAGCCGCGATGAAGCGAGAGTTGCTTGAGATACTTCATCACTCCGAGGAAAAGGGCGTTGCGGATGAGCGGCTCATTCCTGAAAGCATAAAACCCTATGTTTTGATGGTCGTCGGCGTCAACGGCGTCGGCAAAACGACGACCATCGGCAAGCTCGCGCAGCGTATCCGCACCGAAGGCAATGACGTCCTGATCTGTGCGGCTGATACTTTCCGCGCTGCCGCAAATGATCAGCTCGAGATATGGGCGACGCGGGCAGGCGTCCCATTGATCCAGCAAAAGCAGGGAACTGATCCGGCAGCGGTCTTGTTTGATGCCCTTGCCGCCGCCAAAGCCCGAAACTCCGATGTTCTGATAGTAGATACCGCCGGACGCCTTCACAACAAGGCCCATCTTATGGCCGAGCTTGAAAAGATGAAACGCATCTCGTCCCGCGAGGTCGAAGGGGCGCCGCACGAAACCTTGCTCGTCATCGACGCCGTCACCGGCCAAAACGGACTCGAACAAGCCCGCCAATTCATGAAAACCGCCGACGTGACCGGCATCGTCCTGACAAAGCTCGACGGCACAGCCAAAGGCGGCATCGCCGTTGCTATTGCAAAGGAGCTAAACCTCCCGATCCGCTACGTCGGCATCGGCGAACAGGTCGACGATCTGATGGTTTTTGACCCGGAGAGTTACGTGAATGGATTGTTTAATTAAATGCGATTTGGCGTTTTGATGAGAAACTTGTTTGAATCGTTTATAGCGGATGATTTGAGATAGGAAACCTTGCGGTGGTTTCCTTCAAATAGGAGGCTGGGAAGAGATGATTAAGCTAAATATCCAAGAAAAATCTGTTACGTCGAATTCGGTGTTGAATCAGCGGTGCCCGAATTGTGGGAGTACCGTTTATTGGGAAAAGCGAACCGCCTCGGGTGACGACTACAGCCTTTTCGAAAGCATTGAGGACTATAATAAATGCAACGCGTGCAAGACGCGATTCAACGACTACGGTGAAGAAGAAGCACCTCACCACGAAGTAAAGGGCGTATTGATAATCCTCGGGCTAATGGCTGCGGTCGCTGTCGTCGTCGTTGTCGGAGGCATTGTTTTCAGGTTTCTTGGAATCAAATAACTGTTCTGTTAGTAGAAAATCAAAACGATCTCGAACTGACCGCTCGGGCGCTTCACCAGACTTCTTTGGGTGTCGGGCTTGTGAGTCCCAATCCGCTCGTGGGCTGTGTCATTGTATCCGCCGAAGGCGAGATCGTCGGCGACGGAACTTACACCTACGATGGCGTGACCCACGCCGAGGTCATTGCCCTTGAGCAAGCCGGTAATAAAGCAAAAGGCGGAACAGCGTATGTTTCGCTTGAGCCCCACTCCCATCACGGCAAAACGTCGCCTTGTACCGAAGCGTTAATAAACGCCGGGATTAAAAGGGTCGTTTGCCCGATCGAAGATCCAAATCCGCTTGTGTCCGGCAAGGGTTTTGAGCGGTTGAGATCTGCGGGCATCGAGGTCGTGACCGGCATTCTGGCCGATGAAGCATCGAAATTAAACGAAAAATTTATATGCTGGCATCAGAAACAACGCCCGTTTGTTCACCTCAAGCTAGCAATGTCGCTCGATGGGCGAATCTCCTTGAACGACAGTGTTTCAACCGCTCTTTCGGGTGATGCGGCGTTAGAGAGGGTGCAGGAGTTTCGTCACGAACACGACGCGATCCTTATCGGCGGCAACACGGCTTTTGTCGACAATCCGAGTCTGACTGACCGCAGCGGTAAGCCGCGTCGGCGTCCGCTCGTTCGTGTGATCCTTGATAATCGGCTCAATATCCCGGTCGCCTCCTCGCTTGTCACGACCGCTGTAGAAACACCGACGGTTGTATTCACAAACAGCCGCGATAACGATAAGATCGACGAGCTGAGAAGACACGGGGTCGAAGTTGTGGAATCCGAAATGGGCGGCCGCGATTTGAGTGGCGTTCTCGAGGAATTAAAACGGCGGGATCTTCAAAGCGTCCTGGTCGAGGGCGGCACCGAGGTGGCCGGCTCGTTCTGTGATGCCCGGCTTGTCGACAAGGTAACATTTATCGCTGCTCCGCTTATAATTGGCGGCCGCGAGGCCCCGAACGCCATCGGCGGTGCCGGTGCTTCGGATCTGAGCGACGCACTCCGGCTGACCGATATTACGACAACAAAGCTCGGCGATGACATCGAGATCACCGGGTACCCGACGGACAGTTAATAAATGCACGTTCGCGCAAAAAAATCGCTTGGGCAAAATTTTCTGCGTGACAGCTCGTTTGTCGAAAGAATAGTCAACGCACTTGATCCCGGCGATACGGACATCGTTTTCGAGATCGGACCGGGGCAGGGGGCATTGACGGCTCAACTGATTAAGCGGGCCGGTCGCTTGATCGCTATCGAATTTGACCGCGACATGATAGCGATCCTTGCGGAACGCTTTCGATCTGCGGGGAATTTCGAATTGATCAAGGCCGACGCTTTGAATGTCGATTTTTCGTCGCTGCTTGGAGTCGGCACCAAAAAAGCTAAGCTGGTCGCCAACCTTCCGTACAATATTTCGACTCCGATCCTGCAAAGGCTGATCGATCAGCGCGAGATATTTTCGGAAATTGTGCTGATGTTTCAACGCGAGGTCGTCGAACGGATAACTGCCCCGGCAGGCGGCAAGGAGCGGGGTTTTCTCAGCGTGCTGGTCGAAAATGCTTTTGCGGCCGACTATCTGTTTGACGTCCCCCCCGGAGCATTTCAACCTGTCCCGAAGGTCTGGAGCGGCGTTGTACGCCTTATCCCCAAACCCGCCACCACGAAAGACTATCCCCTCTTCAAAAAGATCGTAAGCGCGTCATTCGCCCAGAAACGCAAGACGATGCTCAACAATCTGCGACAAGCTGTAGAAGATGCCCAAGGCCTTCTGGCCGAAGCGGAAATCGACGCTAGACGCAGGGCGGAAACTCTAACGCTCGACGAATGGTGGAAATTGACCCGGACGATCGCCAGAACGCGATCCGTACGTGATGATAGAGACACTATCTAAAGTGTTTTGAAACCCTGAGACTCTTTCAAAATAAGTTATAAGTTAAAGGTGAAAAGTGATAAGTTTGCCGAACTTATCACTTAAAACCTCTCACTTTTTACTTATTTCGGAGCATTTTTCAGCACTCTTACAAGGGACATTCAACGAACCCAAGTGGCTACTCCAGTCCGACAAAATTAATATTCGCCAGGTTACCCGAGATCGAGAACGACTGGGTCGCAAACCGGTAAAGTCTGGACGAAACCGTCATCGTAGAATTGCCGGTCGCCGTGACATCGGTAATGCTGTAAAACCCGAACGAGCTCGTTGTTGCCCTGTGGGCCAGGCCTTGCGAGTCGATCAGAGTTACGGTCGCGTTCCTCAGCCCTCTGCCGTCGGGCGTTAGCACCTGGCCTGAGACAGAAAATACCGCGGCTGCCGAAGGTTGGCCGAATACGGTGAATTGAGCAACCTGCGAAACCGAAAAGCCGTTAACTGCAGACGCGTCCTGAACGTACCATCGAGCAAAAAACGTCTTTCCGGCAACGGCCGCCGAGTCAGGTATTGGTACAGCCACCGATGCCCAGCCATTACCGGCACCAGTGTTTTGCGTATTGGTGACGACCCGCGTTAGCGAACCCGACGCCGGTATCGAAGTCCCTACGCCCGGGTCGGCTGCATCAATTACTAGCACCGCCTGAGCATTGCCGAGCGCACCTGAGACTGAGACCACAAAGTTCGGGTTACCGACGATCGGTGGCGCTACCGCCTTTATCTGCGGGGTCGAGGCGCCTGAACCGGCCCGGCCGGCACCGGTTATTTGCGGCACCCGGTTCGATTCGATGTACAACGCAGGACGGTCGAATGGCGGCGCCTCAGCAGCAACACGCGGATCGGTAAATGGCCGCTTCAGGAAAGTTACAAGATCGGCCTGCTGCTGGGCATTTAGTCCGAGGGGGTGAACTGCCGCCGGCTTGTTCGGGGCGTTAAAATCGCCGCCGCGGTTGTAGAACGCTACCACCTGGTCGAGAGTTGTAAATTGTCCGTTATGAAAATACGATCCGCGCATCTCCAGATTTCTCAGGCTCGGCGTACGAAATTCACCGATATTCTGATTATTGCCCGTTACCTGAAATCGTCCGGTGTCTTCGCTTGCCGGCCGCACGCCGTCGTAGTGAAAAACATTATCCGTGGCGAGCGTCCCGCCATGGCATAACGCGCAACCGTTGGCCGTAAATATCCCGCGTCCCCGCTGCTCGGCGGCAGTTAGGGCACTGATACCGGCGTTTGCCTGGTCGAGCGGCGTCTGATCGCTGTAGAGGGTGCGTTCATAGGTCGCAACGGCCATCGCGATCCGCGCGGGCGTTACGTCCGATGTACCAAAGGCTTCGAGAAAGAGGTCCGGATACGAGCGGCCGTTTATCCACGTAGACAGGGCCGTCGGCATTGATGGCGACAGCGCGAGGGGCTTTACGCCCGCGATCCGAGTTGCGACATCGGTCCAAGTGCGGCCGCTGTGTCCCATCTCTGTCGTCGATGTGGGCGGTCCGAGCACCTGGCTTTCGAGCGCAGCACCGTTATTGATAATCACAGAGTTCGTTATCGGGTCGCGAAACTGCCCCGTCGCCCGCCCGTCCCAAAAGAGTGTTGGCGAATAACCGGCATCGACAAACGACACCGTCTTGCGCGGCGTGACCTGGTCGTTGACGCCGTACGGCGATGTAAATACATATGTACCATCGGCATTAGTAAATGGAACGCCCATCGAGCCACGCACGTCATCCGGCGTATTAATAAGGCCATCAGAGCCGGGATTGAAGGACGAAGCCGCCGCGGCGACCGATCGTTTGTCCGTGCCCCCGTTTGCCGCAAAATGGCATGAGCCGCACGAAACGGTCCTCGACGTCGACATCTGCTCATCCCAAAACAAAGTTTTGCCGAGATACGTCTTGGCGGCCGTGATCGGATCGCCCGCCGGGACCGGGGGCGGATCAAGCGGCGCGACCGGACCCTGTTGCGCAGTATTCGTCCGGACACCCTGTTCGGACGAGCTGAACACGCTGGTGGAAGTGCCGTTCTCAGCCCTTACCCAGTAGAAAAAAGTTTGATTAGGGGCAGCCCCGAAGTCAAAAAATGAATTGGCGATGGTGACTCCTACATCTGTCGCCGATGCGGGATCGTTGACCGTGTTGCGGAATATACGGTAGTTTGTCGCACCGCGTATCGTATCCCAATAGATACCGACCTTGTCATTATAGAGATTGTCGGTCGCCGTCACCCCGGTTGGTATCGACAGCGTAGAGCCGCCGGTCTGTCCCGTGACTGAATTAGATTTTATAAGTGCAAAGGTTCCAAAGATCAAGGCGAAGCTCACGCACACCGATATTTTCAGTTTCTTCATAACAAACTCCAAAATCAACTTAGCTTTAAGTAAATAAATGCCCGAACCGCTGCCTGATCTGGTTGCGGCAGCGAAACAATCGCGATTTCAAATTGCTCGTCGTGATGCCAATGGCGTCCGCAACCTCATTCAACGTATAATCCTCGGTGTAAACCATCGTCATTGCCAGTCGGTCTTGAGGATCGAGCCCCGAAAGCACTTTTTCCGCCAACTGTGAGGCGACTAATGATGTTTCCGCCGAGGGTTTGCGGCCGTCCGCAACCGTTTCGAGATAGTCGTTCTCGGCATCGCTCATCTCGGTAAAGAGATTCTCGGATCGACGTCCGCGTCTGCGAAATTCGTCGTAGCACACATTGACCGCGATCCTCGTCATCCACGCGGGGAACGAGTTTTCTTCGCCCCCACGATAATTCTTGAGCGAGAAATATGTCTTGGTAAAGCATTGCTGCACACATTCCTCGATATCGGTCAGATCCCGAAAAAACCGGCTCACAACGCGCGTCATCGGCCGTTTATACCTTTCAAATATCTCCGTAAACGCCGTCTCGTCCCCGCCGAGCACCGACTGAACAAGCTGTTCGTCGGACACACGTGATTCGTCCCGTACCGGAATCGCGGAAAATTGGACCTTCGCTTGCGAGCTAATATTGAGGACCTCTCCGTGCATTTTCTCGTGTAAACGACGTTTCTAACAAATCGAGAACAAACTAATGCCGGCCTGCACCACGTTCCGCAGCGGCTTCGACACGGTATCCCGCCGGGACTGAAAAGAGGTCGGCTGACGGTTCCGCTCGTTTGATATTAACGAGTTTGAAAACGTGCTCACCGGCGAGCGGATCAAGATGTTTCGACAAAACGATCATTTGCAGCTCGGGCGAGAACCAGTTTTCCGTCACGACCTGGATCGGCTTGTCATTCCCCAGTTGCCCCGGAGGTATTTCAAATGTCACCCGTGTGCCCTCGGTTTGCACACCTTCGATCGTCTTTGATCCAAGTGATTCGGTTCTCGAATCGGGCGGTGTCATCGGCTCACCGGGGGCGTTACCCGCTATGCCGTGTTTATTGGCGATCTTGTTATTTGTATCCAAAAAATACTGCGTGTGTGCGGCGAAATCGTTGATGAAAACGAGCGTCTGCGGCTTTCCATCCGATCCCGCGATACTTACGCCGCCGACCATTTCGAGTGGCTGCTCGCGCCGTGTCCGGCCGGCCCCGTCGCGATAAAATGCCCCTTTCAACTGTTTTCTAACAGTCGTCCCGTCGTACAGCCGACGGGTGTCCTCGATCACCGTGTCAGCCGAAAATGGCTGACCCTTGACCAACTTATCTCCAAATCTCAGTTCGGCGGCGATAAATTTACCGTTCGGCGGCGGAGGCGGGCCTTCGGGCCGTCCCGGAGTTTGGCCTTCACGCTTTGGCGGGTGGAGTTCGTCACCTGACAGCACTCCGTCTCCATTCCTGTCCATCTGGGCAAAAACGCTCTTTACGATCCGCTCAAAATCGGCACGGCTGGCTGCCGCTCCGTCAGGAGTGCGGTCGGTGAAAAAGAACGGCGGCAGCATTTTGTCACCCGGCTGTCCCGCACCTCGGGGCCCATCGTCGTGTACCGCCGGTCGCCCGTCCGGTCTCAAGCCTTGTCCCATCGGCGGGATCTGTGGCCGGTTACCCTGGCCATCTGCTCGTGGCGGGCGCGGCATTTCGCTCACTTCGATCGTCCCGTTCCCATTACCGTCCCACGCCTTAAATGATATGTCGATCGCCGATTGCAATTCCGAGGAATCGAGTTTGCCGTCGCCGTTGGTGTCGAGGCGTTTCATCCAGTCGTCCTTTGGCGGACGGCCATCCTGATGCGGTCCGTCTTCACCGGGACGCATTTGACCGTCACGCGGCGGGCCGCCAGCACCGGGCCGTCCCTGTCCTCGACCCGGTGGTTGAGCAAATATTGCGACCCCCGCGATGAGGCCCAAAATGACTGCTAAAAATAATCTCGTTTTCATATATTCTCCGATAAAAACCTATCTGATAAAGCGAATTGAACGCGTTAAACCGTCGTCACCAACCAAAACCTCGGCATCGACAAGATTTGACGGTCTTTCTACACTCGCCACAAGCCCAAGCGTCACCATCATCGAACTCGGCACTTTAACCCGGACAATCTGACCGCTATCCGGATTGCCGGCGTAAGAAAGAGCGATAAAATCTGTTTTGATCTCAGTTGATTTTTTTGCGACTGTTGCCGACGCCGTCTGTACCCTCGTTGCCAGTCTGTTCGCCGCGTGTTTTACGGCAAGGAATTTGCTTGAAGGCAAAGGCCTGACAGCCGATGACTTATAGGTCTCAGCTTTCGGCAAAACGACCGATGTATTCGGATCGGCAGTTACTCCGGGTTGAGGACTGACTTTCTCCACGACCGGATCAACATGTATTGCAACGTTTTGATCGTCAACCGCAGGCTGGACCGCAAACAATGCAACCAACACAACAGCCGCAACGCCCGCTGGCACCGCGAACATCACCCATCGCCACCATTTACCAACGGGCGGCCACGGCGAAACGGCAACCTCTCTTTCGTGGTTGATCTGCCTCTGTACTGCCCACCAAAGGGTCGGCGAATCCGCCACCTGATCAACCGTTGTCTCGTCCATAGCCGCGTCGCTCATAAGCGTTCGCATCATTTGATCAAGTTGTTCGTCTGTAAGCTGCTTTTTCATATCCTTTGACCTCAAAAATCGCTGTCAGGGAAGAGACGCTCGAAAACACGGGGTGGTTTCACTATTTTTCATACTATCTTAATACTTTTTCCTTGATAGTTGCTCACGTAAACATTGTCTAGCCCGACCAACAAAAATCGCTGTGCTATACTGCTCAGTTCGAACGTAGAAGGTTTAGGTAAATTAATTTGAGCAAACTAGAAATAATTCCACTTGGCGGCATCGGCGAATTCGGCATGAACTGCATGGGCATCCGGTACGCCGACGAGATGATCATTATCGATGCCGGCATGGGTTTTCCCGAGGAAACGCCTTATGGCGTGGATATCTCGATCCCGAACTTTGATTTTCTAGAGGAATATCGCGATGACCTGACCGCGATCATACTGACACACGGTCACGAAGACCACATTGGGGCCCTCGCTTACATACTCAAGAAATTCAATCTGCCGGTGTATTCATCGAGATTTACGCTTGCCCTGACAGAAAAGCGTCTTGGCGAGTTCAACATGCTTGATGACGTTTTGCTCCATCGAGTGTCGGCGGGAGACCGCATCAAGCTTGGGCATTTTGAGGTCGAGTTTATACATGCGTCGCATTCCCTGGTCGAATGTTTCTCGCTGGCGATCCACACACCGGTCGGCACGATCATCCACACGGGTGATTACAAGATCGATGACACGCCCGTAATAGGGAAGCCGTACGATCTGAAAACGCTCAGCCGCATCGGCGACGAAGGCGTGCTCGCGTTGCTCTGCGATTCGACAAACGCGACGGTGCCGGGACGTACGCCATCGGAAATGGCAGTAATACCTGCGTTCGAGGAGATATTTGAGCAGACCGAGGGTCGTCTGTTCATTGCGACGTTTTCATCGTCGATGCATCGTTTGCAGATCGTGTTCGATATTGCACATCAGTTCGGCCGCAAGGTTTGTGTGATCGGGCGGTCAATGATCAAAAATGTCAAGATCGCTGAGGAACAAGGCCTTTTGAAAATTCCGCACGGGACAATGGTCGACCTCGGTGCCTCACGGGCACTCGATGACGATGAGATCTGCTATCTCGTGACCGGCTCTCAGGGCGAAATGCGTGCGGCCCTCTGGAACATGGCGACATCGACTTTCAAAGGTATGGAGATCGAAAAAGGCGATACCGTTGTGCTCTCGGCCCGCATCATTCCCGGCAACGAAAAGGGAATTAGCCGCATGATCGGCCATCTTTACAAACGCGGTGCCAACATTATTGAGGAAAAACGCCGTCTGGTACACGTTTCCGGCCACGCTTCGCAGGGCGATATTCAGATAATGGTCGAGACCTCGCGGCCCAAATTTGTTATTCCTATCCACGGCGAATACCGGATGCTGTTTCGGCAGAAAGAATTTATAAAAAATCACGTCGCCGGTTACGCAGACGAGGACATCATCCTGATCGAAAATGGCAACGTGCTCGAGATCGACCAATACGCCGCCAAAGTGGTCGAAAAACGTGAGTTGTTCAAAACTTTCATCGACGAAGAATCGATGGAAGAGATCGAATACGACATCGTCCGCGAACGTAAAAAATTAGCCTACGGCGGAGCCATCTCGCTCGTAGTCACCGTCAGCAAACGCACCCGCGAGATCGTCGGCGAGCCCCAGATCACACTTAACGGTGTAGCTGGCCTCGAACTGGTAGATCACTTCGGAGCCGACGCCCGAAAGGCAATTACCAACGCCGTTAACGACATGAAACCCGAACAGATCGCCGACACAAAAGTGTTCAAGGAAAATCTAAGGATTCACCTGAAACGCTTTGTGCAGAAAGAGCTCAGCTCGAAGCCGGTAATAGTCACTACGGTCGTGGAAGTTTAGCGATTGCCAACCCGATGGTAGAATAATTAGTAATCAAGGAGGCGTACGAAATGATTATGCGAATTTTGGCTGTTCTAGTCGTTTTTAGTATTGTCGGGACATCTCAGTTATTGGGACAGACCCGCACGAATGAAGAGATCGCGATGACCAGGAAAGCCGCAGTCAAGATTTCATCCGATAAAAAGCAGAAGGCCGAGGTAAGACTACTTTCCGGCGAAAAGCTCAAGGGCCGAATCGATTCGGTAGATTCATTTACCTTTACGGATAAAAACTCCGGCAAAACGCGAACGATTGCATTTTCGGAAGTCAAGGATCTAACCAACAACCGTCTGGGTGCCGGCACATGGATCGTCATTGGTGGCCTGGCCGCCGCTGGCGTCATTGCTCTCGCGTTCCTTGTTACTCGATGCAACAATGAAGGGGGATGCTGACATTTCCGAAAACTGATTTAGCAAGAATCAGTGAACTTGAAAAAATTGCCAGGGTCCTGGATCTCGGACGGTGTCGTACTCGATTATGACGAGTTTGGTAATCTGGTTGGCATCGATATTGACCAGGCAAGCACTAAGCTGGATATGAAAGAGATCGTTCTCGGCCACCTCCCGCTCACGAGCACGCACGTCCTCGCATAATTCACGATCACGACATCAGATTCCTTCATACTGCGGATTTGCCTCTTTAATCAAATCTAATGAGTACTCAGGTTCATCGTCACTACAGGTCCCTTCCAGGCTGGTCAGCGATAGGTTCGTCCAGTCACCCTTTCATCAGAATCCTTTGGAGTAATGCTCACCACCAATTTTGTGTCCGAAGTGAGATCGTAGGTTCGTCCAACAAAATATGTCGGCCGTCAAAATGGGCCTGTAACGTAATTATTTCCATCTCGATTTACTCCGTCCATGTCATACAAGTGGTAGTGGAAAAATTAAGGCTAATCAAGCCTGAAAAGTCCTCTGTTTTTGACTATACTAGCTCGAATATTTGAATTGCGGATGCCGAAATTGTAACCTCGAAATCTAATTCCATTTTTTATAATTTTCCGTATTGACCGCGACTATAAACTCTCTGATGCGCCAAAAACTTTTAGAACTTGAAAGATCGGCAAGACTCCTTGAACCAACCGCAGATGAACGGTTGACGGTCCGTGAAAAGGTTGTCGATTACACTGAAGATTTCCTCAACAACATCGAATCGCTGAATGCCTATAATCCGCAAGGTGACAAAGGCATTGGACTGCTCGATTCGCCAATCTCAGAAAACGGCATTGGCATTGATGAGGCGATAAAACTGATCCGCGATAACGTCGACACGCCGGGCCTTAATCCCGCATCGGGCGGGCATTTTGGCTACATTCCGGGTGGCGGTATTTACTATTCGGCGCTTGGCGATTACCTTGCGGACGTTTTTAATCGTTATGCGGGGATATTCTTTGCCGCACCCGGAGCGGTGCGAATGGAGAATATGCTCATTCGATGGATGAACGATCTGGTGGGTTATCCAGCGGGAGCGGCCGGAAACCTCACGACCAGCGGCAGTCTGGCGAATATGATCGCGATCGTGACGGCGCGTGACGGACGAAACATTAAATCGGCGGATATTCCCAGGTCTGTAATTTATCTGTCCAAACAAACGCATCATTCGGTTGCGAAGGCAATAAATGTCGCGGGCCTGAATGAGTGCCCCGTGCGTTATGTCGAGCTGGACGAAAAATTTCGAATGAAGGCCGACGACCTAGCGTCGCAGATCGAGCGGGACAAGTCCGAAGGGCTGAATCCTTTTCTAGTCGTCGCTTCGGCTGGGACAACGGATGTCGGGGCGATCGACCCGCTGCCAGAGATCGGCGAGATCGCCAGACAACATGGCCTTTGGTATCACATCGACGCGGCTTACGGTGGCTTTTTTATCCTAACCGAGGAGGGAAAGACGAAGCTCAAAGGCCTTGAGCTTTCCGATTCGGTCATCATCGACCCGCACAAAGGCCTTTTTCTCCCGTACGGCCTCGGCGTCGTGCTTGTGAAAAATGCCGAAGACTTAAAGTACTCGAATCGTTTCGACGCACACTATATGCAGGACGCTTTTCGGGGAAACGAAGAGCTTTCTCCGGCCGAGCTGTCGCCCGAACTGACAAAACATTTCCGCGGCCTCCGCCTTTGGCTGCCGCTAAAACTGCACGGTGTCGCTCCGTTTCGGGCGTGTCTCGAAGAAAAGCTATTCCTTGCAAAATATTTCCATGCCGAGGTACAAAAGCTCGGTTTCGAATGCAAAAACGTCCCCGAATTATCAGTCGTCGCCTACCGATATGTACCGAAAACTGGGGACGCGAATATTTTTAATAAAAACTTGCTCGATGCAGTGGTTGCCGATGGCCGCGTTTTCGGGTCCTCCACAATGATCGATGGCGATTTCACGTTGAGGTTTGCGTGCCTTTCATTTAGAAGTCATTTGAATACGGTTCAATTGTTGGTTGATATTCTTCGCGAGAAAGTGTCGGAGCTTTCTTAATCCAAAACAGCTCACTCAAGATACGGAAAGGTACTTCACGATTTTAGGTGCAAGCTTACGCGAAGCAATATTCGCCTCGTAGAGGTGGCCGCGGTGCGTTTCGATATACCCCATAAAAAATAATCCAGGCTGTGACGTGGGTTCACCTGACGCAAAAAGTGGAAAACCCTTGTCATCTATCAGGCTCGGATCCGTTATGATGTTTTCAAGCCCGGTCGAGTAACCCGTAGACGCAATAATACAATCGAAGGGAATATCCTCGCCGTTTGTGAATACAGCCCCCGTAGGCGTCAATCGTAAAACGCCTGATCTGATTTTGACTCGGCGGTCCCTTACGTTTTTGATCAACCCGACGTCGATTATTGGCGTCCGTCTCGAAGTAAAAGGTTGCCAAGCCGGTGGTCCAAACCCAATTTTTGTAAGATCGCCCAAAGCTAACCGGGCCAATCCTGAGCCGATCCGATCGGCAATACGCGGTGGAAGGCGTGACATAGCTATTCCAAATATCTGAGTGGGAGTACCCAAGAATTCCCGGGGCACAATCGCCGGATTGCTTCGAATACTAAGAGTGACATCGTGAGCAGCGTTCTCCGCAAGGTCCGCTGCTATTTCTGCACCACTATTTCCGCATCCGATCACCAGAACCCTCTTACCTGCGAAAACTTTCCCGGATTCATAATCAGCTGAATGCATTAACCGTCCTGAATACTCAGACCGTCCTTGCCATTCAGGTATAATAGGTGAACCGAATTGTCCTGCAGCAATTATGACAACTCTACATTTCCATGTATCCGATTCTGTCGAAACGATGATTCTGTCCTCGGATCGATCGCGGTCCACCTGAATGCTGGTCACACAACTATTAGCTCTAAACTGAAGGTCAAAATGTTTGGCGTAGTCCCGCAGGTAATCTGCGTACCGGTCTTTCGGAATATATCGAGGGTAGCTTAAAGGTATACGGAGATGAGCGAGGCCAGAAAACGCTCGCACCGTATGAAGGTGAAGGCGCTCGTACCGATTCGTCCATGATTCGCCGACTTCGCCTTTATCGATTATTAGCGACGACAAACCGGCCTTTCTTAGTGCTCCGGCGGTAGAAAGTCCGGCTGGGCCACCACCAATTATTAAAATATCCTCTTCCGTCATAGCGGCCAATCCCCCGCAAATGTTACCGGTGTTCCGGTAGTAAAATATCCGGCCACTTCCTTACTTTCCATAGCTACTGACAACGCAAGCGACGGTCGATATGATGTATTATGTCATCATCTTCAGGTGTTTACACAATTTTTATTGCTGATCCGATTTAGCAGAGATTTGGCGAACAATTATGACTTGGAAAAACAAAGTAGTTCTCCTAACAGGTGCGTCGAGCGGCATTGGCGAAGGTTTGGCCATCGCGTTGGCGAAGAAGGGAGCGGTCCTCGGCCTGCTTGCCCGCCGTGAGGAATTGCTTAACGAACTTGCGGCAAAATGCGAAGTG
>JANYIL010000244.1 GCA_025362075.1 Chloracidobacterium sp. | reverse complement strand
GACTCAAAGGCGGCGGGGCCCAACTCGTCGGCTTTGACCTCGCGACCGGCAAACTTAGTGTCATCCGCGATCCGCTGACAAAAGGCTCGATGCCCGTTAGCTATAATCTTGCGACAATCCAGGGCGGCGGAGAGGTGATGTTCGAGTTGGTGCCGCTGCTCGGCCACAAGGAATTTGAAAGGGCCTGGGCGCAATATTGCCGCATCGGCGGAGCTCCGGCCGAGGTCCTCACGCTCGATCAAAAGACCGGCGTCGAGGGCAACGACGGCAAATACGTCCTCAACGAGCAGAGCGGCCCGCGGCTCGCGGCATACGCCTACGCCCATACAAAGAGCGGTCCCTTCGCCGAAAAGTCCGTCGCCGGAATGCTCAGCCGGGGCGGTGGCTTTGCGACAACCAAAATGCTCAGCGGCCCCGATGTCCTTAAACCGGCCGAAGAGGCCCTCGACGTCAACACCAACGACGCCGCCCAGACCGGACTGACGACCATCCAGATCCTCGAGCTGTGCAAAGACCATCTGCCCACCGACCCGCCTGTCCGCACCCTGCGACAGCGGCCGGGTGGTGAATAAATGAAGTCGTTTCAAAACAATGCCGCAAGCCCGCGCGTTAGCAAGGGCTTAACACACAGTTCCCTTAGTTAATCCCGCGGTCACGCGAGATACAAGCCACAATTGCGCAAAATCTTTCGTTATGTATTGCGGCGCACCGACGACCGGTGTGCAACCGTTGCAAGATTGGTGTCGAATATATGTTTGAGGTTAATAGCCTGGGCACCGGGCAACGATATTTGGTCGGCTAAACTCTTAGTAGATGAATCTTAATACTTCCCTATGATCGGTCCAATAAGAATATTGGTTATCAGTATATCGATTTTTTCGACGGTTATGGCCGCTAGTACTCAGGTATTCGGCCGCCCGGCGGCGGCAAAATATTCTATGGCCGACGACAAAGACGGATTCACGCCAAACGAACGGCTTGAGATCACCGTCGAAAGCTCTAAAGTGACCTATATCGAATCGGGGACCGGCCGCCCCGTCGTGCTGCTTCACGGCAACGCCGGTGGCATTGAGGATTTCGAATACGGCGTGATGGAAGATCTAGCCAGCGAATACAGGGCCATCGCCATCGACCGCGTCGGACACGGCAACAGCGACCGGCCCGATAACGCCGGATCGGTCGAATATCAGGCTGAGTTCCTGCACAAAACACTTGCCACTCTTGGTATCGAGCACCCGATCCTCGTCGGCCACTCGTGGGGTGGAGCACTTGCGTTGGCTTATGCTTTGAAATATCCGCATGAGGTGTCCGGCATGGTGCTGGTCGCCCCCGCCGCATATCCCGACAAAGGGGCAAATTTTCTGCTGCGTATGGCGGCAAAGGTTCCTGTCGTCGGCGATATCGGCGTCCTGCTCGGCCAATCCATATTAGGCCGGCAGATGCTCCAACGAGAGGTCCAACGCGCATTCTATCCGAAGCCCGTGCCCGACAGCTACCGCAAACTGGTCATGGCTTCATGGCTCGGCCGAAAACAGCTCAAAGCCTATTTCGAAGACGAGGTCGATCTCAACGACAGCCTCAAAAAAATGGTGCCTCAATATCGCGGAATAAAAATCCCCCTCGCCATCATCACCGGCGACAAGGACCGGATAGTCAACGCCAAAAATAACGCCCTCCGCCTCAAAAAAACCATCTCCCGTTCGCACCTCATCGAACTAAAAGAAACCGGCCACGAAATCCCTCAAACCAGCCCGAAAAGTATTCGTTCGGCATTGCGATTGATTAGCGGTTAAGCAAGCGGACGAACATCAACTTTGCGCAACCACCGGCGCCCTCGGCGAGATATTACCTTTGGGATTGTGGTAAAATGCTCGTGTTATGACAGATATAGAAATTGAAAAAAGAATTGAGACTTTAGAAGCGGAAGTAGCCCTCTTGAAAAGTAAAGTCACGAAAAATGGCGATACTGCTGAAGTTCCGTGGTGGAAACAGCGGATCGGCACCTTTGCCGATGACCATGCCCACGAAGAGGCAATGCGTCTTGGACGCGAATATCGTTTAGCTCAAAAAATGGATTACGATGAGGATTAAATGATAATCCTCGACACCGATTGTCTGAGTCTGCTTGATCGCGAAAGACTGCTTGAGTCTTCAAAGTTGCGAAAAAAAACTCGAGCCGTTTTCGCCGGATCAGGTTTTCACGACGATAATCACCTTCGAAGAGCAGATGCGCGGCTGGCTCGCCTATATCGCGAAAAGCAACGTCTTAAACCATCAAATTCACGCTTATCAAAAGCTTCACCGGTTTCTTGAAACCTATCGAAATACAGCGGTTATTGATTCTGATGAACCTGCGGCAAAAGTTTTTAAGGATTTAAGAAATCAAAAAATACGAATCGGGACAATGGACCTAAAGATAGCCTCAATCGCCATTTCTCGGGGAGCTATCCTCGTTTCACGAAACCTCCGCGATTTCGAAGGTATCCCCAACCTGACGGTACAAGACTGGTCAAGATAGACTTCCGACAAAACGCCCGTTCCCACCTCATCTAACTAAAACCCACCGGCCACGAAATCCCACAGACGCGACCCCGAGAGCATCAGAACCACACAAGGCCTCACATATTCGGAACCACGAACAACATAAATTTATTTACATTACCTACAGGTCGTTTTTTTACTTTACTGGTGTTTCAGGCCCCTAAAATAAACTAATGGTTACGAGCCAAACTACGAATTTGTTGTAAAAAACTCGCGATTTCTGGCCCGTCATCGGCTGGCGGCAGATTAAACGCTCGCCCAAGGTGAATTGCACGTGTTCCATTTACCGGTATTTCGTAGAGCCCTTGAGAGCCCCGAATAGGGCTCCATGCGTTGCCGCCCCCAGGAGAATTTTTCAAAAAGAGTATATAATCCCTGTTGTTCTGCATTTTCCTTATTCGACGAGCCCTGGCTTGCAACAGCGTATCATCACTCTCGGCTACTAAACCGCCGGGCACGCGCACCGAAACGAGAGTATTTGACTGAATATTTCCCTTAATGACCTCTTGAATTCTAACCTTATAATCGGTTGTCACTTGTCCACTTTGTGATAGATGGCACTCATTGCCTACCGGAATTCCAATAACAATCACCTTACTTTCGCTTACCGCAGCTTGCAAAGGAATATTTTGACGCCATTCAGGCTCGTCAAGTTCTATGATCCGTTTAGAGCGTGTATCGAACTGAGGGCTACTTGATGGTAGGGCAGTTTCATCGGTTGCTTGCGCCTTGATTAACCATTGAAAGGCGAATGCAGCAGTCACGATCAATCCGACGATGAAGAGTATCATTAGCAATTGCAACCTATTTTGTCTAAGCATATTTTCTCCTCTGTCCCCTCAACCAATCATGCAAAAGTCCTCACCACCCGAGACAACTTGGGTCGTATAATAATGCCAGCTATGGTCGCTACATGAGTAATAGTAGAGGTCAACAAAATAGAGACCATCGGCACAATACGAGTCATAATCCCAATAATACCCCACGCAACCGCCCCCACCTCCCGACGGCGTTGGGGTTGGTGTCGGGGCATTACATCCCTCTGGATATTCTACCGTTCTAATATCTTCAATCGTATGATCATCATCACAAAAACCTGCCTTCGACGTTAAAGTCCGAAGCACGGGTCCCCACGAATCTGATTCTATATATCCATCAACGTAAGTTAGCTGATTGCCGACCTGGGCAGTGTTATTGACCGACGCGCCGTTTTCACAAAACTCATCATTGTAGGCGTGAACACCTCCAACCCCAAGCGGGCTCCAATTACTACAATGCCACCCACCAAAAGCATGTGTTGCATCGTCCCATGTTTGGTCTCTACAATACCTTCCCTGGTTATTAGGAAAACAGGTGAATGCATCTACGTTGCCCTGTCCGTGGACCGGCGTCCACAGAATTCCTAAGCTAAACAGACTCAATAAAAGGCATCTGAGAAATATTCGTCTCAAAATAACGTTTACATGCCCGCGGCCATTAGCGGATTTCATTTAGCGAACCTCCTTTTTGAGTTTGATAAAGTCGGAGTCCCTAACCGCTAAGAAATCGCTTGCAATCTCCTCATCGGTAGCATGCAGCCTCTTTTTGTCGATCTCATTTGTGAGATCTGCTAGGCTAGACTGGTAAGCTTTTTCGAATGCTTCTTTGCCGGTTGCGGGACGTCTCGACCTTTCCGGGCTGCTGGAAGCAGAATGTTTCAACGAGAGTTCATCCAACGCCCCCTTGTCAGATTTGCCATTTTGCTTTGCGGCTCGCAAGTCATTTAGGAAATCTCTCTTAGCTTGAACCAAACCGTTGATCGACTCAAACAGAAAGGATTCATCCCGGCCAACACAAGTCCCATTACTAAAGATCACGGCATCAAGAACAACAACCATCTCGGAAGCACCATTAATTGCGCCCTGATTCTGCCTAGCCATCTCCGCTAAGGAGTTCTCTACTCGCTTCGAGTCGAGCTGATAGGCTATTCGTTCCGACCTGTTACTCTTAAAAAGGTTACCAATCTGGGTCCCGACGCTTTCGTAGTAGGTGAGAAACCTCAATGTTTTCGCGTTTATGAGACTAGTTTTTCCAATAAGTGAAGGGTCCCTGGGAACCATTCCCATGAGAATACCCGGGCTCGATTGAACTTGGTTCATTTCCTTAAGCTCACCGTTGGACGTAACAAACTTCCAGCGGAGAGCCAGTCCAACCACGTCATTTTCAGAATCATTCTTAATGAAAATCGCCAAAGGTTTAGCAGCGTTCACGAGAGCTGCCGCCCCTACGTAACTATTAGGTCCAACGTAAACCCGGAGTTCATTATCAAAGTTCGTATTCTCCGGGCCCACTACCTCTATGCCATACGCACTAAGGTCATTTTGAATAGTTAGTTTCATCTGTCCGCGACTTATGTTATTCTCCCAAGATGTGAATCCCATTATTGAAATCATGAACAGAATTGCAAATATTACAATGCTCCATCGCCTCATTGTTGCTGCCCCCAAATGTTATTCGTATACTGAAGTGGTCTAATCTGAACAATTGAAAGTAATCCATATCCGTCTCATCGTCAATAGGCATTCCATGGCCAAATCATCGACTTTTTGTCTAAATCGCGGGCTTTTGGCCAACTAGGATTTCGGCTAGGCGTTTTTCGTGGAATTGTTGGCGGTATTTCTTTGGCGGGAGGTCGAATCGCAGTTTAAAACTTCGGCTAAAATGGCTGGGGTCGGGCATTCCGACCTGGAGGCCGATCTGGTCGATGTGTTCGCGGGTAGTTTCTAGGAGATGCCTGGCTCGCTGTAGTCGAGCTTCTCGAAGGTATTGCGTAGGCGACTTACGGGTAACCTTCTCAAAGAGATCACGAAACTGCGTCTCGGACAGTCCGACCTTTTCGTACATTTGCTTGACTGTCCAGTGATGATCCAGCCGTTCGGCGATTTCCGCTAAAAGTTCATAAAAACGTTCATCCATTGTGGGAGACCTCCAGGTTGAATTACAAAAGCGCCACTACTCTATCACACATTTTCGCCCATGTCGTTACCCATTTGAGGTACAAAAAGAAAATAATAAGGAGGGGGGGGGCTATAAATGCTGTGTTTATAATAAGTTACAGTAGTCAAAAAATTCGTCAAAACAGGGGCGGAAACGCGCCCGGTTGGGAGTGTGCACTGCTCGTCGCGAGTTCGGGGTTCCAGCTTTAGCTGGCCTCTGCCGCGGCGTCGCCACCTGAAGGTGGAACTCCGAACCGCATCAGCAAAATCGGCAAAATACGTCAAAGCCCGCAAAATAGCATTTAAATAGGGGTTGGTTTTTGGTAGGGTGAGACGGGATCGTTGTAGATACGACGGTCGATGCTCTTGGATAATCAATGTGCGGACAAGACGCTAGGAATATCTTGGCCACAAATTACACGAATGGCACGAATTGCTATGAAACGGTAGGATGCGCGCGCTGGGACATGGGACATCAAAGTCAGAACCGCCTGCGTGAGCGGGCGGATCGGAACCCGCGCCAGAATGCGACTCCGTATAGTGGGAATCCAGCCGCCGAAAGACCATGCCGCCCACTTACGCAGGCGGTTCTGACTGTTACGCTTAAGGTTTACAATTTTTTTTGTAAAAATGCGGGACAGACGCAAAATGCGTATGTAATTGTTGCAAATACAGCCGCTTATTTGTCCCGCTGGCGAGCGGGACAAGAGCGGGACAAGGATGGGACAAGCCGTAGATCAGGAGTGCCGCGGGGCAGTTTGGAGTTCCAGCTTTAGCTGGCCGCTTGCTAACCCTGGCCACCTGAAGGTGGAACTCCGAACAGTATTACTTATCCGAATAATCCAGCTTGATCGCGTTCATGCCGCGGAGGATGAGCTTTTGACGGCGGACGACGCGTTTGCGGTTTTTGGTGGGGTTAAAGACGTTTAGCGGGCTGGGGATCATGGCCGAAAGAAATGCGGCTTCTTCTTTAGTGAGATCTGATGCCGATTTTTTGAAATACGTTCGCGATGCGGCCTCGGCGCCGTAGACGCCGTCGCCCCATTCGATGACGTTGAGGTATATCTCGAGGATGCGTTTTTTGGTCAGGTCGCGTTCGAGGAAATAGGTATAAAGGGCCTCGTGGCCTTTGCGCAGGAAATTGCGGTCCTCGGACAGAAAGAGATTTTTGGCAAGCTGCTGCGTGACGGTCGAAGCACCCCGTTTGAAACTCGGCATCGACGGTATCCAGTCGTCCGGGTTTGGCGTGCAGTCCTTTTTTACGTTTGCCGCCTTGGCCTCGGCCTCGCATTCTTCCTTATCCTGTTTCTTGCCTTCGTCGACGGCCTCGTCCCAGGCGTGCTGGATCGCGTCCCAGTCAAAGCCGTTGTGTTGGAAAAAATGCGAATCTTCGCCGGCCAGCACCGCCCGCTGCAAATTTGGGTTGATCTGCTCGATGGGCGTCCAGATCATGAACTTTTTCGGCTCTTTGCCCTCGGCACGGGCTTCGGACAGGCGGTATTCGATCATCGATGAGGTCCCCGGATTTTCGGTCTTGAGTCGCGAGATGGCCGGAAACGTTAACACCTCGTACGCGAGCCAAACGGCCACGGCACCGATGAAGATCAGGAATAAGATTTTTGTCCAGTACCACATTTGGTTTAATGCACAATGCATAGTGCAGAATGCACAATGTAAGGGCGTTAGTCAATATTTTGCACTGTGCATTTTGCATTTTGCACTGTGCATTTTGCATTATGCGCTGTGCATTCGATTTTTCGCCGTCTTGATTGAAGATGTCAGCATCTTTTGGAGTTCCAAACAGTCAGCCAACAATGATTCTGCCTGTGCAGCGGTTATAAAATCACCGTCCCTCAGAAGATTAACCCAGTATTCGGTCTCGTCTGCCTCTTTCAATGCGATCGATAGTTTATGGACAAAATCGGACTTTGATTGACCTCGATTCCCCTCAACGATATTTGCACCGACGGACGTTCCCGATCTGAGGATTTGTTTGGATAGAACAAATTCCTTTGTTTCAAATGCGAGATATTTGTACAGCTTAACGACACGGAGGGCAAAGGCGTAGGATTTTGTTTTTAGCGGATTCTCAACCATCTCAATTCTGCATTGTGCATTATGCACTGTGCATTTTACAATTAAAGATATGGCTCTATACGACAATGTAGTTGCGGTGATCCTCGGGGGCGGTGCCGGATCACGGCTTTTTCCGCTGACGCACGAACGTTCGAAACCGGCCGTCCCGCTCGGCGGAACGTATCGCCTGATCGACGTGCCCGTGTCGAACTGCATCAATTCCGAGATCACTCAGATATTCGTGCTGACACAGTATAATTCGGCGTCGCTTAACCGGCATATCTCGCGAACTTATCGGTTTTCGAGCTTTTCGACGGGCTTTGTCGAAGTATTGGCGGCCGAGCAGACAAAAGACAACCCTGAGTGGTTTCAGGGCACCGCCGACGCGGTTCGCCAGATGCTGCCGCATTTGCGTGACTGGCGGGTCGACACGCTGCTCATATTGTCGGGCGATCACCTCTACCGGATGGATTATCGCAAATTCCTCGACCGCCATTTTGACACCGGCGCCGACCTGACCGTTTCGGTAAATCCGTGCCGAGCGGCTGAGGCCGCGGAATTCGGGCTGTTGAAAACCGGCACATCGGGCCGCATTATCGAATTCAAGGAAAAACCGACGGGTGACGCCTTGGAAGGCATGCGTGTCGATACGACCGCCTTTGGCCTCAAGACGGACGAGGCTGAAAACCGTCCTTTTTTAGCCTCAATGGGCATCTATGTTTTTAATTACAACCGGCTCGTCGATCTGCTAAAAACGGATGATGCATGGGTGGATTTCGGCCGCGAGATCATTCCGGCCGCGATCAAAAAATTTAACGTCCAGGCCCACCTGTTCAGCGGGTATTGGGAAGACATCGGAACGATCCGCTCGTTTTACGAGGCAAATCTTGATCTCGCGGCACCGCTTCCAAAATTTAATTTTTTCGATACGACCGCTCCGATCTACACCCGCAGCCGTTATCTGCCGCCATCCAAGATGCACAATTGCGACATCGACAATTCGATGGTCAGCGAGGGCTGCATCCTGAACGGCGTCAAGATACGCAAATCGATCATCGGTCTCCGCAACCGCATCGATCATGGAGCGGATATTGAGGCCTCGATAATCATGGGTTCCGATTTTTTCGAATCGATCGAAGAGATCAGTGGTAACCTGGAAAAGAAAAAACCGCACATCGGCATCGGTGAAAATACCATTATCCGCAGAGCGATCGTCGACAAAAACGTCCGCATCGGCAAAAACGTGAAAATTTTGAACCAGGATAATATTGAGAATTACGACGCCCCCGACCGCTCGTTCTATGTCCGCGAAGGCATCGTCATCGTGCCGAAAAATGCCATGATCCCTGACGGCGCGGAGATCTGATCGCAGACCGGGCCGAAGCCCGCGCGTGAACACGTTGAGTGATACGCCCTTGCTCACGCGCGGGCTTCGGCATCTCCGGATGCTCAATATTAGTGCGTACTGATCTTAGTCTTTTTGGGCACGATATAACCTTCGCGGGTTCTGACGACGAGGCCGGGCTGATCGACATAAACCCTGATGCTCGTGGCCTTGCCGACGATGCGGTCGTCTTTCGGGTAGTAACCGAGACTGTAAAATTCGCGCAGTTCGCTTGCGATCTTAGCAAATGCATCTCCCAAACCACCTATCGAACTCGCCAGGTATATCCGGCCGCCCGTCCGTAACGCAAGGTTGTTGAGATATTCCTCGGCCCGCCGATAGTCTTCCTCGGTGGTGCCGGCGCTTGATGCTCCGCCGGTCGCAACAGGCACAGGCAGCGAAATGCCGCCGATTGTGGGGCCCGTGCCGTTAGGGGGCTGCGTGAGGATCACGGATTTGTTCTTCATTCGCTGCACGTCGGCATAGGTGTCGTAGCGGATCGGATAGATCAGAGCGTCAAGCTCCATCGCGTCGCTCAAATTGCTGCGATCGTTTTCGCGGCGGCTCGTCGTATCGACGCCGTCGGTGAAAAGAATGATCGCCTTGCGCCCCTCGATACGGCGAACCCGGTCATTCATGACGAGCCCGACCGCCTCGTAAAGGCTGGTGCCGGTCGCGATCTTGGTCCGCTTGATCGCTCGATATATTTCCTTCCGGTCGTTCGTCGCCTCGCACAGCACGTGGACCTCCTCGTCAAACGATATGACCAGGACTTTGTCTTCGGGCCGCAGTTGCGAGATAAACGAGATCGCCGCCGACTGTATCTCGGCGATCTTGAATGTAGTCGAATAGCTCATGTCGAGGACCAGAGCGACGGTGAAAGGCTCGTGCTCGTTTGAAAAAAGCGCGATATCCTGTTCCACGCCGTCTTCGAGAACCTTAAAATTCCCCTTGTCGAGCCCGCCAAAAAAACGCCCTTTCTTGTCCATCACGCGGACAGGGATCGAGACGAGCTGAGTGTTCACCTTAATCACCTCTCCATCGTCCGGCGGCGCTTTTTCTAGAGGTGGTGTCGGGATTGGAGTTGGAGACGGCTTGGGCGGGTCCTGACGTTGATTCGTTTTGCCGTCGGTCTTACCACCATTTCGACCAGATTGAGCCCCGATCTGGCTTACGCCGGACAGAATCATGAGAACGGCAAAAATGGAAAAAATTACCTGCATCAAATTGCGGCAAGACTAAACAAGTCTATGATACTTTACCCGCCGTGAAAAGATGCAAAAGAGGAATAAAGTACAAAGGCAAAACACAAGGCAAAAGTAAAAAGGTAAAAGTAAAGAAGCAAAACGTGCCCCATTTTTACTTTCGCCTTTTTTCTTTTTACCTTTGCCTTTTACTACTTCCCTGCCGTGTTCCTATTCGTCTGTCCGACGATGTAGCTGTTCTTGGCTCGGACGACGACCTCTGGCCGCATGACGCGGATTTTGATCTGCTTGCGGTCACCGAGATTGCCGACCTTTTCGGGATAATAGCCAAGCGAATACTGCCGCCGCAACTCCTCGGCGATACCCGAAAACGCCGAATCGACGTTGTATATCGACTGAGCCTCAAACTTACGTCCGCCGCTGGCTTGGGCCAGAGCTTCGAGATACTGGCGGCCTTTTTCATATTCTGCGGAACTTGCTCCGCCTCCGCCACCCACATTTACGTTTCCTCCCATCATTATCTGGGCGAGTATGTCGGCCATCGTCACGCGACCGCCCTGTCGACGGCCCGGATATCCACCGCCGCCGCCGCCGTTCATGTCACGCGACGTGTCGTATCTGATGGTATAGAAAAGTCCGTCAACCTCCTCGGCCTCGCGGACAGTGCTTTGATAATTGGCACGACGCGAAGTCGTATCGACTCCATCCGTGAACAAGACCACGGCCTTGCGGCCTTGTATCTGCCGCAGCTGGTTGTTGATCACATAGTCGACCGCCTCGTAAAGGCTTGTGCCATCACCAAACTGCGCCTCGCGTATCGCGCTTTTCAGGCGATACCGGTCGTTCGTCGGTTGGGCCAAAACGTGCACGTGCTCGTCGAACGAAACGACCATTACGCGGTCAGCGGGCCGAAGCTGGTCCACAAACGTGATCGCCGCTTTCTGGATCTCTTCGATCTTAAACTGCGTTGATGGGCTGACATCTATAAGCAATACCACCGTAAAAGGCTGCTCGACCGATTGAAAATAATCTACCTTTTGCTCGATACCGTCCTCAAAGATCTTGAAATCGTTCTTTTGCAGCCCCGATATAAACCGTCCGTCCCGGTCGAGTACCGCGACCGGCATCGTAACCAGATTGGTCTCGATCTTAATGATCTCATCGTCACCGGCAGGCGGGGTCGGTTTAGGTTTCGCACCCGACCTTTCCGCTCCGACAAGTACTGGCGGGGCACCGGAGCCTGTGTTTTCATACGGATCGTTCTCAATCTTTGGCGGGGTCGCCGTCGGAGCGACACGCGGACGGGTTGCCGTACTCTGGCCAAAGGCCGTAAATCCGAGCGTCCCAACTATCATTGCCATGGCTGCTAGTTTTTTCATCAAAGCATAATCTCCAGACCGAATCTGTACTTGGGGAGCTGCGTCACCTTTGATTAACACTTATACGTTTTCGTTGCTAGGAATTTGCGTCGAGTTGCCCGATCGCCAGATCGTGAAACCGCCGCCGCACGGCGTTGAGATTAACAAACGGCAAAGCGTGGTTATGCGTGCGGTTCGTCAGTAAAATAAAAATGCGTTCCTTGACGGGATCGATCCACAGGCTTGTCCC
>JANYIL010000226.1 GCA_025362075.1 Chloracidobacterium sp. | reverse complement strand
CGTAAGCAAGGGCGTGACATCGAGGTTGCGTGATACGCCCTTGCTTACGCGCGGGCTTCCGGGACGACCGAACAGCGGAGAACCATGCCCTACTCCAAGTATGATCCGAACGCACCGATAGAGAACCGGTTTCTGGCCGCTTTGCCGCCGGACGAGCTTGAACGCATTCTGCCAAAGCTCGAAGAGGTTGAACTGAAGTTCGGCCAAAAGATGTACGAACGCGGCGAAACGATCCAATATGTTTACTTTCCGACCGGCTGCATCTTTTCGCTGCTTGCGGTCGGGCCGGACGATTTGACGCTTGAGATGGGTATCGTCGGCCGCGAGGGCATGGCCGGGTTGCCGGTGTTTATGGACGAGAGCGTCTCGGTCTTTCGGGTGATCGTACAGGGCAGCGGCAAGGCGATGCGGATGTCGGCGACGGATTTTGCATTTGAATGCGAGCATGACGAGACGCTGCGGCATATGATGCTGCGGCTTGGACATCTCAGATTGGTGCAGAGCTCGCTCTCGTCGGCGTGCCATCGCTTTCACGACGTCGAGAAACGGCTTGTCCGCTGGATCCTGATGACCAGCGACCGGCTGCAAAACAGCGAGATCCCGGTGACGAACACTTTTCTCTCGCAGATCCTTGGCATGAGCCCCAAAGAGGCGACCGACGCCGGGGAAATTCTCAAGAAAAGAGAACTGATCCGCTATAGCCACGACCGCCTTGAGATCATCGACCGCCCAAACCTCCTGGCTGCCGCCTGCAAATGCTACTCGCTCATACGCAACGAAGAAAATGCTTTTCCGGTCCCGATCTAATCTAACCTGATCGCGTGACAAGCGGCGGGTGATAAGGGCGGGCTAAAGTTTCAGGTCCCTTTTTTGTAGTCTGGATATTGTTTCGAAATGATTTTATAGCAGTCACAAACAATAGCTTTCAAGCCTTTCAGATCGAGGATCAAGAGTTTACCGCGGTTGTAGCTGATCAGGCCTTGTTCGTGTAAGGCCCTCGCGGCTTTATTTACCGCCTCGCGCCGAACCCCGACCATATTTGATAAAAATTCCTGTGTGATCTGAAATTTGCCCGATTTCATCCGGTCGTGTGTCATCAACAGCCAACGCGCCAGGCGGGACTCGATAGGATGATAACGATTGCATACCGCCGATTGCTCCGTCTGGGTCATTAGCGATTGTGTGAAGCGTTTCAGAATTCGCGTCATTTCGTCGCCGGAGGCGCATTCCGCGAGAAAATCCGCCGTCGTCATTCGCTGAGCGAAACCGGCACCTTGCACGAGGGCGAGATTGTTTGTGGTTTTTGCGCCCAAGAATACCGGTAGGCCTAGCATTCCTTCGCTGCCAACAATGCCGACTTCGAGAGTCGACGTGTCGTTTACCGTCGAGAGCAAAGAAACGATCCCACTTTCGGGAAAATAGACGTGGCGGATAATGGCTCCCGTTTTGTAAATGGTATTGCCATAAATCAATTCGACCCGTTCAAATTTTGGGTAACAATGCTCGTATTCCTTTTTTGGCAAAGCCGCAAGCAGGCGGTTTGATGTTTGTATTGGTTGCGGCGTCATAGCTTTTTATCGTCCTGAAATGAAATAAGGAACTTTGACCGATCTGATTCCGTTTCGGTTAAAAGATAAATTGTAGGGTAATTAAAGGTAGGTGATAGTGCGGCAGCACACACTCATCGTAAATTAAAACGGAACCGGTCAGAACCGCCTGCGTAAGCGGGCGGTAACTGCAGCAAGTCAGAACCACCTGCGGTAGCGGGGGGTTGAAGTTAGGCGGCCTTCAACAATAGGCAGCCGTGATGTTTATAGTTAAGCCACCCGCTACCGCAGATGGTTCTGACTCGTATTCTAGTCGCAGAAAAACGCAGAAAACGCAGATAAGAAGAAAAATATTTTCTGATCTGCGTTTATCTGCGGCTAATTCTTTTCCGCCTTGCCTGCCGCCGGCTTACGCAGGCGGTTGTGGACTAGACCACTGATTTTCGCGCGGCTTCGCGGCCCCAGTTGCGGTGTTCGCCGATGGCTCGGATAAAATCGCTGGGTGCCTCGACCGGCATTTTGCCAAAGATAATTGCCTTGTCACCCTCAGAATTAGCGGCAAAGGTCTTTTTAAGAAATTCGACGGCCTCCCCGGTCGAGCAGATCGCTTTACAGTGTTTATAGGCCTCGTTGACAAACTGACAGGCGTCCGCCTCGAGGCTCAGGGCCTCGACGCTCTTTGCACCGCCGGGAACGTAGACCGCGTCGAATAAAACAGAGGCAGCCGTCAGAAAGCTAAAATCGGCAACCACCGCCTCACCGCCCTCGCCCGTGATCGACCCGAGTCTCGTAGCCACGATCTTTAACTGAGCACCCTCGGCTTTAAGAGCTTTTTTCATCGCCTCGAGCTGTTTTGCGTCAAAGCCGTCTGAGATCAGCGCCGCGATCTTGCGGGATTTGATCGTGTTTTTTACCGTGTTTTCCATACTGAGGGCCTTGGAGCGTTCGACTGAGGACTTAGCCTTTACGGGCTGTACAGATTTAGGATCGGTGTCTGCTCCGAACGAATGATTTATCGGCTCCTCAGGTTTTGCCGGAACGGCGACGCCGATGGCGGCGGAGACCTTGGCGGCCATGCCTTTATCGATCTGCGAGAGGATGCCCAGCATTCGCTCACGGATCGCGATGGTCTCGACCTTGCCAAGCTCAAAACTCAATGCGCTGATCATATGATCTTTCTCCGGCGCTGACTGGCTGTTAAAGAAGAGCGTCGCCTGGCTAAAATGGTCGTGAAAACTCTTGCTCCGCGCCCGTACTTTCGTCGCGTCGATCCGTTCCTCGTGGCTGTGAAAGCCGCCGTCCTCCATCTTTGCCTGAAACGGACAACCGCCGCCGAGCGAATTAGGCTCGTAAGCAACTTTGCCGGTGTTGATCGTCTGCCGCATTTGGGCGTCACGCTGATTATTATGAACCGGTGCGACCGAGCGGTTTATCGGGATCTCGTGAAAATTTGGGCTGCCGAGACGCTTTAACTGAGTATCGGTGTATGAAAAAAGCCGCCCCTGCAATAGCGGATCGTTTGTAAAATCAATACCCGACACGACATGGCCCGGATGAAAGGCGACCTGCTCAGTCTCAGCGAAGAAGTTATCAGGATTGCGATTGAGCGTCATCTTGCCGATACGCTGAACGGGAACGAGCTCCTCGGGAATGAGTTTTGTCGGGTCGAGCAGATCGAATTCGAATTTATGCTCGTCTTCCTCGGCGACAAGCTGGACACCCAGTTCCCATTCCGGAAACGCACCGCTCTCGATCGCTTCCCAAAGGTCGCGGCGGTGAAAATCGGAGTCTTTGCCCGAGATAGCCTGCGCCTCGTTCCACGCGACCGAGTGGACGCCGAGCAGCGGTTTCCAGTGAAATTTTACAAATGTCGATTTGTTTTGCGCATTAATAAACCGAAAGGTATGCACGCCAAACCCCTCCATCATCCGCAAACTTCGCGGCAGGGCCCGATCCGACATCACCCACATTATCATGTGGGCCGACTCAGGCATCAGCGAGATAAAATCCCAAAATGTGTCGTGGGCCGACGCCGCCTGCGGCATCTCGTTATTCGGCTCGGGCTTGACGGCATGGACCAGATCCGGAAACTTCATCGCGTCCTGGATAAAGAAAACGGGGATGTTGTTGCCGACCAGATCGTAATTGCCCTCGTCCGTATAAAATTTGACCGCAAACCCACGTGCATCACGCGCCAGATCGCTCGAACCGCGTGAGCCGGCGACGGTCGAAAATCTTACAAATACCGGCGTTGTTCGAGTTGTATCGTTTAAAAACTTGGCCTTGGTAACCTTCGCCATCGACTCATAGAGCTGAAAAACGCCGTGCGCGGCGCTGCCGCGGGCGTGGACGATGCGTTCGGGTATGCGCTCGTGGTCAAAATGCGTGATCTTTTCACGCATGATGAAATCTTCGAGCAGTGTCGCCCCGCGCTCACCCGCCTTTAGCGAATTCTGATTGTCATTGATACGAAGGCCCTGATTTGTTGTGAGGAACTGGTCTGTGCCGCTCTCGCGGTCTTGCTCCAGGTCTGCCATCTTATTGTTTTCGGCTGCATCGGAAGGTTGTTTTTTCATGATTTTCAGTATTTGAAATGCAGAAGTCCACGCATAAGTAAGGACGTAACTCACACTGGCGTTGAATGATACGCCCTTTGCTTACGCGCGGGGCTTCTGACATTCGAAACGATCTTATTGGTTCATCGGTTTGTTGGCCGGCTTCATGTTGTTGCTCATGTTCGATTTCATATTCGACGTCATCGGCGGCTTCATGTTGGTGTTCGATTTCATGCTCGAATTCATCGGCGGTTTCATATTGTTGTTCATGGCCGGGTTGGTCATTGGTGAGGCCATCGGAGCAGCGGTTGCCATTGGCATCGGCGACGCCATATTTGTGTTGCTCGTCATGTAACCCGTATTGGTATTCGTGTTACGCATATTGGTGTTCTCGGCGGTGGTGGTGCATCCGGCGAGGCCCGCAACGGCCATTAGAGAAAGGCCTAAGGCGATTATTATTTTCATTGTTTTTTTCCTTTTTTATGCGACAAGTTGTCTGAAAAGACAAAATTTAAGACTGACTGGAGCGGCAGGCAGGCTGCTTGCCGCTCCAGTCAAACCTTTCCTTAAGACAGCTTAGTTATAAACATTCTGTCCGCGATGATTGGTTTCCCAGTCAGTCTTGAGTGATACTGCTTCCTCGGCGCTTCTCGGATGGACGCCCAGGACGGTGCCGCCATTCTTGATGCCCTCTTCGTAAAGCTTGGCGCGGTCCTCGGGAATTCCCCAGCCGATCAACGCTCCGATCAGACCACCGGTCAATCCGCCCGCACCGGCACCCGCAAGCGCCGCCGCGATCGGGCCCCAGACGATCAGGCCGACGCCCGGCAAAACCAGATTGGTCCCGATCGCCGCGATACCGCCGATAATCGCACCCAGCGTACCGCCGATGGCTCCGCCAACGCCCGTTCCCTCGGCTGCCTTTGATCCGATCTCAGAGGTTGTGTCATCCGCATAATACTTCTTACGTGTGTCATCGGACATGATGACGTTGATCTGATCATCCGTAAGGCCCTGGTCGCGCAATGATTTGTACGCGCCCTCCAAACTTTCCTTGTCGTTAAACTGGCCGGTAACCATTCCCGGTTCCATTTGTGTTGTTGCTGCTTGATTGTTCATTATTATTCCCCTTGCGTGATTTACTGCTTATGTGTGTTGAATTTTGTTCTAACTCAACACGTTGGTAATGACGGACCGCCCACATTGGCCCGCCGGACGAGAATCTATCTTCCGGCCGCTGCCTTCGAATGAGATCCCTTAAACTTGGTTTTTTCGGCTTCCATATCGGCGCCGAGTTTGTCGAGGACGTCCGCCTTAAACTGGGTCTCGACAAGCGGAAACATCTTTCCCTCTTCTTCCTTGACGTGATGCTCGACATCCTCGATCAGGACTTTCAGCTTCGGCTCAAACTCGTCGGCTTTGCCCGTGAGGGCCGCGATCTCTTTTAGAAACATCTTCATCTGATGATGCTCCTCGATGCCCTCGAGCGTGATGTCGACGAGATTTTTGTTACCGTCGGCCTTTAGCTTTGGATAAAACAGCGTCTCCTCGATATGCGCGTGCGCATCGAGCTCGGCCTTTATCTTGGTAAATATCGCCGGATGCTCGCTGTCCGGAGATTCCTCAACCTTTCTGAATAATCCGGCCACAAGCGTGTGATCGGCCTTTAACAATTCGATTACGTTCATATAATTCTCCTAAGGTTAACTGCGTGATAGAACTGGATAATAACAAGAGGAAATTTGACCGTATGTTTGCTTGCATACAATGGGCCGGATTGAATTTGTTAGGATTTGTCGTGGGCCCAATATGAATCCAGATAAAGCAATTTTAGCAAATAATTATTTATGTGCGTTACAGCACGGACGGGAAGATTTTTTTGACGCATCATCGTCAAACAATGATCAAAACCATCACCTGGAATATCAACAAGACGGACGGCTCGTATGTGGGACAATCGACAGCCTTTGCGGAACAAACCGCGTTTATACAGTGCATGGCCGTAAAGGGGGCATGCGTCGTCGAGCGTGAGATCGAGATCGAAGAAATGGCGGGCCGTGCAGCCCGTATCACTTATCAGGCCGAAGACTTTATTCTAAGGCCCTCAAGCTAATGTCCATAAGGGACAAGCCCGAAAATTAGCGGTGGATACGACGGAAAATTTCACGATCATAGAAACTTACAAGCGGCCGCTCAACGCTGAACAAATGCCGCCTGCGGCATCGACTATATTTCAGCGGCTTTACAAACAAGACGGTACCGCGGTCGTGGATTGTGTCAATAAATACGGTGATAAGATCTGGGCATTTTCGAATAAATACATGCGATCACGTCAGGAAGCCGAAGCATTAACGTGCGAGATCTTTCAGGATATCTGGGTGTATGCAAAGACGAAGGGTGATTCCCCAATCGTCGACGATTTGCTCGTTAAGGAGATCGCCGTCCGCCGCCTATACAAGCATGCGTGGGCAGCTCGTAACGTTTTTTGACCGGTAGAATACTGGCGATCGGCCAGTGATCTGTGAAAATATTTATTTTTTCACCGGTGTGTGCGTTATCGCACGGACAGCTAGGTGTTATTGCTGTTTAATTGAGCAGAAGCCTGAGTCAAAGGAAGTATAGATTGGATGCCACACCAAATTCTGCATTCATTTAACGCTCTCGTGTTAACCAAATTCTTACGGCGAGAGGCTCATTGACAATCGTCTTGGTAGTACTGATAGCCAATGCTATGTAGAAGGACGGCTTTTTTGGAAACGAAGTCGTCCTTCATTTTTTGAAAATAAAATGATCAAGGGGAAATATGAAAAAGTTGTTTAAAAACCGTAGTACGGGTACAAGGCTCATGACAAAGCATTTGTATACCAAATTTCTGTCGGCTAGCAATATAAAAATAGTGCTTATTGGCGTTTTCGCTTCCTTTGCATTTTTCTGGATCGCGAATTCGGTTAATTCGCAAAAAAAGACAGGTGCGGACGGCCCGGCCGATCAGGGTCCGGTTTTCGTAAATGAGAATGGCAATGTCGACTCAGGACGAGAGGTGTTTAGGGTTGAAACTTTCGGCAACGAAGGCTTTTGGACAGACGCCGCACGCGTGCCCAAGGGTATCGTCGATGCCAAGGTCACGCCGCTCATGGCTCTCAAACTTGGATTGAGCGTGGATGTTGACGCACTCGACGCGGCCACTCAGCAGGCGGTTGCCGCCGAGTTAAAGGCTGATCCGACCGGGGCGACCTCAAAACTCTTTAACGATCCTAAAACCACCATTGCACTGCTCAACGCCAATTCGATCATCGGCCTGGTCGTAAAAGACACTAATGGTGACGGTAAGCTGGATGTCGCTAATGGCGATAAACTCGGTGTCAGCTGCGCCTCGTGTCATACGATCACGGACGGTGCGGTATTAAATCTGCCAAATGGCGGTAGCATAGGCCATCGCCAGGACGGCCGCACAAACCATAATCTAAATGTCGGTGCGATATTTGCAACCGCCGCAAACTCGCGGGCCTTCTATCCCGTGCTCCAACTCTCTCTAAAAGCAAACAAGGGTAAAACGCTCGGCCGTGCCCCAAAAGGTTTGACCGAAAAATCTAAAGAGGAAGATGTCGATGCTTATCTTTCTAATCCGAAATATTATCCGGTAGGAATGTTCGACGATTCGCCAGATGGCAACGGCGACCCGATGCACATCACCCCATTGTTCCGGCAGGACCTTGCGGCCCCATATGGCAGCGAAGGAACGTTTACAAAACTCGATGATTTTAGCAATCTCGTTTATACGGCCCTCTTCGACCCGACGAATCTGACCACTCCCGGCGGACGCGCATTCATGCACAAATTGGGCGGCCCGGCGGGTGATGAGATCGTCGAAGATTACGTCAAGATACTCAAGAAGACAAAGGTAACCGGCTATCCTTACGTAAAGGCCGGCAGTGCCCCGGTTGGGGAGCTGAGTTCACCCATCGGACTCCGCGTCGACAATGCAAAACTCCTCGACCTGAATGCCTATCTCGCCAGCCTTAAGGCTCCCGCGGGTGAGAGAGACAACGCCGGAGCAGTCGCCAGCGGACGTGACGCATTTCGGACGCAGGGATGTACAACCTGTCACAACATAGACCAGTCAAGACGCGTTCCATCATTTCTAGTGCCGATGAAAACGATCTTTCCTGGTGACAATCCCGTAACGCTGGCCCAACGCATGTCGCCTTTAAATCCAGTTTTAGATACGCCGGGGTTTTTCTTCGATGACAAAATGGCTATCGTAAACGCCAGTATCCGCGGGGACATTCGGGGCACTTCCATGCCGCTGCTCCTCGACCTGGCCCGCAAGCCGTTCTTTTTACACGACGATACTGTTCCAACGTTGAATGTACTGTTTGACGCAAGTCGGGGGGCCAATTCGCCCCATCCTTTCTACGTTTCGGATATGGATCAGCGGATGAATATTATCGCATTTCTCCGCAGTCTCGGCGACGGCTCACGATAGATCGCTATGACACGGAATTTGATATTGAGAGGCAAATATGAAGTTAATCACGTTTTTTACTGGTTACAGCAGTAACTAAAGATTATCTATCGTGATGAATAGATAGTAATAATAAGGGGTTACAAGGGGTGGGGCGGACAGGACATTCAGCGGGGTTATAAATCTATCCGTCCCAAAATCATTTCCATGACCGGTCACCGCCAGGTAAATTTGCTATTTTGCCTGGAAAGTATTTGAGCATACATACGAACGACCACGACAAACATTAGTCTATATTTTAGTTGGTATCGGGCGGACATGCGGCGAAGGCTCAGGGGGGCGCAGCGGAAAGAGGATAATTATTATGGCGGAAGAAAACGGAACAGGCAGTAATGCAGTTTGGGCAATCGCCCTGGTTATTATAGTCGCGATCATCGGAGGGCTCGTATATTACAGCGGCATCTTGAAAACAAGGCCGGCGAAAAACCAGGTCGACATCAATGTGACGGCTCCAGCTCCGGCAGCACCCGCACCGGCGAGGTAATCGATATAGTCAAATAAAGGAAGTAAATATTATGGCGGACAATGGAAAATGTGAACACAATATATGTAACTGCCCGGTCGGGGCGGATGAGAAATTTTGCAGCGACCACTGCCGCGAAGCAGCGGAGCAGGACATAGCTGAGATCGCCTGTGACTGCGGCTGTCCGGGCTGCAAATAGGCTTAAGTCAAGGGGTTGAAGTAAAGGAGTGTAGATTATGCTTTGGACAATTATTGTAATTCTGTTGGTGTTGTGGGCACTGGGTTTTGGCTTTGCGGGTGCGAGTACGGGCGGTCTGATACACATACTGCTCATTGTCGCAGTCGTTGTGCTCATTCTGCAACTCGTAAGAGGGCGACGGGTCTAAGGGTAATTACAAATTTCAAATTACGAATTACGAATTCTTTTTTGTGGTGATCTGGATCTTACCAAGGATTTTGAGGAGTTCCTCGACGTCACTTAATAGTCTTTCCGCCTGTTGTTTCTCGAAATATTCCGTTGCCAGCAAAAGTCTGACTCAGTAGTGAGTTTCCCTTGCTTCTTTATAGGCGATGCTCAATTTCGAGATGAAATCAGGGCGTGATTGGCCACCGACCGCTTCTTGAGCGTTCGCGCCGATCGCTGTTCCGCTGCGGAGAAATTGTTTGGATAAAACGTATTCCTTTTTCTCCTCGGTCAAAAATTTGTAGGCTCTAACAGTCCGAATTGCGAATGCGAAACTCTTATCGAGCAAAACATTGTCGTTCATAAAGCCTTGTTCATTCGTAATTCGTAATTCGTAATTGATTTAGTGCGTGGCCACCGCCATGACGGATGGTTGTGTATGGCGGTGCTTTGTACAAGCGGATTCGACGAGGCGGCAGATCTCGCCTTCCATCAGGACGTGATCTTTCTTATCGGCATTTGAGACCTCAGAAACGATCAAAAACTTGGCTTTTTCGAGCATCGTCTGCTCACGAAAAGAGAGTTTCTTTTCGTAGCTCAAAAATGTGAGCTTTTTGAGCACCTCGGCGGCCTGAAAAATGTCACCGGAATGGAGCTTATCCGTAAATTCGCGCGCCCGTGTTTTCCAATCGCAAGAAACGGGTTCAAAATCCTCTGACAGATTGCTTATCAGCTTTTTGCACTGTGACGAGCTGATAATAGGCCGGATACCGACGCTCTCGGCGTTGGCGGCCGGGACAAATATCGTTGAGTGATCGCTCAGGACCCTGAGCGTAAACCCCTCCATCGAGCAACTCGCGATGGTACAGGTTTTAGTTCCCTCAACCAGGCAAATACCCTGATTGGGATATGCTACTTTTTGACCAATGATGAGCTGCATGTTCGTTACTCTCCGCGCTAAGACCGTAAGAGTTGAAACTTGAGCGTGGACGTAAAAAGCGCCTTCGTTACAATAACTTAGATTTCAATATAGTTTGACTATAACACACTCGAAGATAAGTTGGTATAAAAAAGTCGGAATCGAAAGCCGGGTCAGAACCACCTGCGTCATCTGTGTTTATCTGTGGCAAATTCCTTTCCCTGTTCGTTCCGCCCGCTTACGCAGGCGGTTCTGACTTGTTAAGTTCAATTCGAAACGTCGTGCCCGACCCGAGCACCGAATTGACGGTGACCTCGCCGCCGTGGAGTTTGGCGAGATGCTTGACGATGGCCAGGCCGAGGCCTGTGCCACCTATCTCACGCGAGCGGGCACGGTCGGCACGGTAAAATCGCTCGAATATTCGCTGCGAATGCCCCGGCAGAATACCTTCGCCAGTGTCCGTGACAAAGATTACATCCATTCCATGAACGAGGTCGCTTGACACCGTTACACTGCCGCCGTGACGGTTAAATTTAATGGCGTTGTCAACGAGATTTGTGAGCATCTGCTCCAATCGGACTAAATCGGCAAAAACGACCGTATCCTCGGGCACAAGGTTTTTTAGCTCTACTTCCCGCTCCTTGGCCTTTGTAGACAGTGCCGTCATTACGTCATGGACCGCCGCCGAGAGCTCGACCTCGCAAACATCTATCGACACATTGCCCGATTCGATCAGAGAAAGCTCGAGAATATCGGCGATCAGGCTGTGCATCCGCTCGGCATTTCGGCGAATGACGGACAAAAAATGGCGGTTATTTTCCGCATCGTCGATACCGCCATCCTCTAGCGTTTCGACAAAGGCCAGTATCGAGGTCAGCGGCGTGCGGAGCTCATGCGAGATATTTGAGAGAAATTCCTGCCGGACGGATTCGAGACGGTCGATCTGCGTCGTCTCGTAAAAAAAACCGATCGCGTAGGTCGCTCCGTCAAGCTCGATCGGCGCGACGTGGACGTCAAACTTTCGGTTGCCGGCCCGATTAAGCTCTAGACGTAGATCTCCGCAAACCTGGTCATCCACCGCTTTCCGAAACGCCTCATGCAGATCCAGATCGCGAATGACCTCGCTCAGGCGTTTATGTTCGATATCCAGCCCGTCGCGCCCAAACGCCACAGCCGCTGGCACGTTGCAGTTCGCGATCCGCATGTCGCGGTCGACAACCAACACACACTCACGCGTCGTATCCAGTATCTTTTGCAGTATTTGGCTCGAAGTCGGCGTCGCGGCCAATTCTGTCGCAGCATTCATAAAACAGCGGATAAGATTGAAACCACAGGTAAACCCGGATGAACACAGATAAGAACTTAATTATTTATTTTTTTTTCTTATCTGTGTTTATCTGTCCATTTGTGGTTTCAATTCCTGGCTTCCTTCTCATTTGCATCCAATGAAACGATAACCCACGCCCACTACGGTTTCAATGCAGCTACCGCATTCATCGAGCTTTTGCCGCAGGCGCCGAATATGCACGTCGAGCGTGCGGGTGTCGCCAAAATAGCTGTAGCCCCAGACGTTATCGAGCAGTTGCTGACGTGAGGCGACGCGGCCAGCGTTTTTGATGAGGTGTTCGAGCAGGGCAAATTCCTTTCGCGTCAATTTCACACCATTTCCGTCGCAGATCACCCGCATGTCAGCAAAATCGACGCCCAACCGTCCGTCTTCGTATTTCGGGGCCGTCTCTTTTTCGGCCCGGCGGAGCACGGCCCTGACGCGGGCGATGACCTCTTTGATAGAAAACGGCTTAACGATGTAGTCGTCCGCACCCGTTTCGAGCCCAAGGATCTTATCGCCCTCGGCCGCCTTGGCGGTGAGCATGATAATCGGCGTATTTTCGGTCAATGTTTCGCGGCGAAGCCTCCGGCACAGCTCCATCCCGCTCATCCCCGGCAGCATCAGGTCAAGGATCACGAGCGACGGCGTAGCCTTTTCATCAAGCGCCAGCCGCAGTCCTTTTTCACCTGATTCCGCAATTACGGGACGAAAACCCTCGCGTTTCAAGTTATATTGCAAACTCTCGGCGATGTCCGCATCATCCTCGATAATCAGAATTGTCTGCTGCATAGCTTTAGGAAATTGTAATGAATTTTTAACCGTTCTGCGACAGTCTATGCGGCGGGGCTGAACTGCGTATTAACGGAATGTTACAGGAAGGTTAAATTTCCCAATTCCCAGGGTTAATTAAGCCTTCAATTCCTCATCGATCCGTTCACTCAAAAACATCTTGATAAGCGATTGATACGGGACATCGCGTTTATTGGCTATAAGGCGGATCTTATTTAGCATTGAACCCGAAAGGCGTAATGAGATCGTACGAGTCGTGGGCTTTAAGTTTGGAAAGATGGCCACCTGAGTATTGTCCCAATCGATATACTCAGTCGAGTCATGAGTGTGCCAAAACGCCCGCTCCTCTGCCTCGTTTTTAAAATCCGGTATTTCTTTTAATTTCTTCTTCATATTTTCTTATCTCACGACTATTCATTTCACGAGCTGAAATTACACGTATTAATTTACCTCGTATTGTAAATGCGATATACATTTGTTTGCCCGATTCAGTTTGTCCTAAGGTGGAGAATCGCGGCTCGTCACTCCGATGCTGTTTGTCGCGCCAAACCGTGATCGGCAGATTAAAGAAAACTTCTTCACATTCAAGGTCCGTTATCCTATGACCATGCCAATTCTTGTTCGAATTACCATCGTTCCACTCAAATCCTTCACAATTATCGAATATTATCGCCACCAAATATGTATATTACAGTAATATACATAAAGTGCAATAAAAATCTGGTCTGCAAAACCCTTTAGGGGTGGTCATTACCACAAAAAAAATTGAGAGAAAATCATGTTTAGTATGCAAATAATTTGATCTCGAATCGTTATAGATGTTGGGTAGCCAAAGATGTATCTTTTTGCGTTATGGCAAATTTATCCTCGAATATATGAATCGTCTTTTTGCGGTTATAGTCGTCTCGTTTCTTTTCGTTATAGTCTCGCAAGCCCAGTCGAAGCGGCAAGAGGCTGCCGCGATCCGGTATGCCCGTAATATTTCGGTCTCGAAAATCGAAAAAGGAATGCCGCTGATCCGTTTTGACAAATGGTTTCGGAGCCTCGGGGGAGCGAAATTAAAGGTCAAATACGAGGTCAACGATTGCGGCGAACAGACCGGCACCTCCGCCGACCGGGGCCGTGATTTCCCGATGTGCGTCGAGGCGACGGCGGAAACCGAGGTCTCTTCGATACAGGTCAATATGCAGGTCGGAACATTTAAGAAGGGAATAACCATGCGGAGGCCCGTCACTCGCGGAATACGGGTCGACGAGGAAGGCGAGGAGCACTCCGATTTCGACAGCCTCGCCGAACTTGAAAAGTTTCTGAGACCCGTCTGGGGCAACTGACAATAGACACGACGCTCACAAAATGCGATTGGTATTCGCCGTTCGTCACTTTGCCTGTTACTGTAAGCACGTCCATTTACCAGATGGCCAACATGGGATACCACAATAACTAATAAACCCGGAAACAAATACAGGGCCTTCGGATACTTTGCGATGGCGGCGTTTTACTACGTCGCCTTTGCATTCGAATTGATGACTGGCGTCATACCGCGCGGCAGCGGCGACCCGGCTAAATTTTACCGGGACAATCCGGTTTTCTTTTGGGTCTATATATTGATAGTGCTGGCGTTATTTCTCTACCAACTGATACGGGGAATTTTTCGTTATCGTGAGCAGAGACAGATCGGCGAACCAGGAAAAGGGTTTACAACCCGAACGGCGAGCATCATCACGGCCGCCCTGACTATTTCGATCGGCGTCTGCTTTTTCATTTTGCCGGTTGTAGAAATCCTAAAGGCGACGGCTTACGGCGGTTACGTTTTCAAAACCCACCAGATCGCAAGCGAACCGGCGCCATTTTTCACGATTCTTTCTTTTCATTTTGCGGCCACAATCATTCCCATAATTGCCGGCGTTTTGCTGCTGGCGTTTCCACCTAAAGGTACATGGGAGATCCAACCCATCACAAACACAGTAATGGCAAACCAATGATCAATTACCTCAAGATCGCGTTACTTTTTCTGATCTACACGGTCGGCGGGGCCCTCGCGGGCATCGTTAGCGGATATATCTGCGGAGCTGTCGGCGGCCTGATCCTGACGGCTTACAACAACAATATTTTGACCGAAACGGCACCGCAGGGAAGCTATCTTTGGTGGGCAAATTTCGGCGGGTATCTACTTGCTGTTTTCGCGGTTTTGCCCGGAGCGGCGGCGGGTTTTATAACCTGCTTAGCAAGGGTGCTAATAAAACGGAACAACAACAAACTCCATTCGGAAAATTCCAATGACAAAATCTAAAACCGTAACCATTCAGCGAACGATCATCGTCGTGGTCGTCCTGATTCTTGCTGAATTAATGCCCTATTTATCGCGTATTCCGCTTTCGTTTGTTTACGGCACAGCGTGGATTTGGAAATACATGTCGACGATCGATGACGTTCTAAGATGGAATGGCGGCCAGCTGTTGACGTTGATACCCCTGGGCGTCTTTGGCATGATCTTCATTTTTGGGAACACAAAGCTTCCCTTCATCCTTAGTACGCTGGCTCATTTTGCTGTCACGTGCCTGATCTATTACAGCCACGGCGAGCCGCCGCACAATGACGATTTTCTCGGATGCCTGGTCTATCCGTTTCCGATCGGTTTGGCCGCCGGCTTTGCGGGAGCGGTGGCTCTCGTTGGCGGTACTGCGTACGACGCCATAAAGAGACGAACTGCTGCAATCAACCCGGACACCAACAAACCTAAATGAAAACAAAGACAAAGATAATAATCGGCTCGCTCTTGGCGGTCTTTCTGCTCGTCGGTGTAGTGGTAGTGGGCGGATTTGCCTATCTCTTTTACCGGTTTGACGATCCCGAGGTTAGAGCAAAAATCAATAAGGCAAAGGCCGACGGGGCTGCTTTCGGCCAAACCACCGATCAGAACGGCTGTATGGAAAAGGGCTTTACGCTCGCCCCGGCAACCGAGAGCTTTGATGTGAGCAACGAATATTTTGTTAAGGCGTGTCTTCACGCCAGTCGCCCGACGGCAAATTTTTGCGACGGTGTACCCCTCCTGTTTGACCGCAAGTGGTTTGACGACCAATGCGATAGGGTCGGCCATAACACCGAGCAATGCACGGTCGCCTTCCTCGCCAAACGCGATTTTTGCCGTTTGGACAGCAAATAAATAGGGGATGCTACCGCCGAACCCGGCCAAGAGGAGAACTAAACTGTTAAATTACAAAATAGGACGGCTTTTATTGGCGGGCGTGTGGTTTGGTATCGCGGCAGTCATCCCGGTCGCGTACTATCTGCTTCGCTTTGGAGACGCGGGGCTGCCGATATTTGGCGGGTCGGTTGCGCTGACGGCCGCCGCTCCGATCGCGCTCGCTATCGTGTGCGGCGCATTATTTGGCTCCGCGATTCTCGAGCCTGCCGAAACCAAGACGCCCTTCGCCGCAGCCTTGCGCGGGCTGTTGGTCAGCCTGCTTTCTTTTCTCTTGTTATTTACCATTCCCGCCATTATTACTTTGGTTACGAGCCCGGATTTTTTAGGGACCGCGTTAGGTTTCGGTGTCTTTTTTCTTTACGGCCTGTTTATCGTCGGCTGGCTCGTCGCCGCCGTGGGGGCCATCGCGGGCTGGCTGCTGTATGTTGTGGGGTTAAGAAGCTAAATTAGTCGATCCTTAAAAAATAGTTAAGTCAAGTGATTGCTATAGGTTAGAGTAGGCATTTGATAAAATAATCTATAGTTAGATGTTGCACTTTGGTACGCTAAAGATACAGCCATTTACAGGCCCTTTCATTTGATTATTTCAAACGGAAATATTTGCACGGCCCGTTTCTTTCCGACCGTGTCGTTAACGCTCACCTGTAATACATAATCGCCGACGGGCAACGTTTCGCGGAGCATGACGGCGGAGCTGATCTTGATGTGCCGCATGTCGGTTTGGGTTGAGGCGTCAAATTTGTTTACGGCCCCTTCGATGACCACCTTGTTGTTTTGCAGGATCTTGACCTGAGTTTCGAGGCGAGGCGTTGGGCCGTCCAGTTTGGCATTGTAGACCTCAAAGCCGTATCGCAGCACGTTGCCGGCGACAAACTGCTTCATGACCGTGTCGTAGAGCAGCGTCGAGGCGACATGCATTTGACCGGGATTATTGCCGACCTTGCCCTGAGTTATGTTTTGCCAGATAGTCGGCGTGATCCCCTCGACGGCCAGACTCGAGATCGTAAGGCCTTGCTTTATGAGGTTTGGAATCTCGACGACCTGTGACGCCGAACCGACCTTGCCTGAAACCGTATCGCGCACGGCCACGCGATATTGATAGACGCCGGGCATTTTGACCGGCATCATAAGGACGTAAACAAAGCCGTTCTTGAGCATCGAATCGTACGTCGGCCCTTTGGTCCGGATAGTATATTTTGATTCCTTGTTTTCAGCCGGCACGCCGTTATCGCCAAATGTCACGGCGGCTACGTCAAAGGTCGATGTCTTCCAGCCGTCGGCTTCGTCGGTGAATGTCAGGTTCCTGGCGTCGATGTGCAAAAAGGACCGAATATACGCTCCGTCGACCGGATCGTCGGCGTAAAGGGCGTTAATATTGAGCGTGATCTCGTTCACGGCAAATGGCGACATCAGGGCGTTAGCGATCTTTTTATCAAATGCCGGATTTGGCGCCGCTGCCAATGTCGCGCCGGAGTTAAAAAATCCGCTGCGATAGCTGACCTTGAGGCCCGGACGTTTTACCTTGACCTCAAGCTTGTTAAATTTTTGTTTTGTAGGGTCGAACGTTTCCGAATCGGGCACATAGCCGATCAGATAGTAGCCGGTCTGTTCATCCAGCACCCTCTGGAGGCCACCGCTTATGTCGTTGCTGTTGAACAAGGATTTGCCACCCGTCTGGGCCGCAAAATACGCGAGGCCATCCTGGCCGGCCTTAAAATTCGCAATACGCTCGGCAATCTTTTCATCGCGGATTTTCTCATGCATCTCGGTCGTATTGTCCGACGCCTGGTAATCGAGCGACTGCATTCCCCGCGTGTCGAATGTGTAAACGACGACGATAGATTCAGGTCGTCGACAACTATGGCGATCGTGCGACGGACCTGCCCGGCCATGATAGGCCTCGGTGCCATCGCCGGATCTTCAGTCGCGGCCTTGTCGCTTACAATTGATGCTCCACCGGCCGTTTTCGAGATAAATGACAGATTGGATATGTTCTGCCGCACTCCGTTTTCAAAAATCTCAAAATCGGCGGGAGCGAGTCCCGTGACGATTTTGCCATTGCCATCGGTAACGGTCACATCGATCTGGATGAGAGCGGTCGAGATCTTAACGACCTGGTCGTCCTTAGGCGGCGTAGCCGACGGCTGTTGTGCGGTTAGGGGGAAAAACGAGATTAAAATGAACGATAGCGAAACAATAAGTTTTGTCACAACAAACCTCCGAAGTAGGGCTAATTTTTGAAATTTAGAATCGTTCCTGTTTGGACACGTTGCGCATATTTTTGGTTGCCACAAAAATATACTGCAGATTGGCGATGCTGGAAAAACAACTATTTTCCCAAGGCAAGCCGACGCGAAAGCACCAAGAAACGGTTAGCATCATAAAAAAAATGATTGCAAAAAGGAACGTGACGATGTTTGAATGTATATTAGCACGGGGTTTTCCGTGAAATTAGTACCTAATTATCTATGTTCGACACCGTGACTCCAGGCACGAGGACAAAACTGCGCAGTGCCGTCGATTGGCGCATGAAAGTTTTGGTCCTCTTCGGCACCCGCCCCGAAGCGATCAAACTTGCGCCGGTGATCCATGAGCTGCGCAAGAAATTCTTCCAGACGATCGTCGTTTCGTCCAGCCAGCATAAACAGCTCCTGGCGCCATTTTTGGCATCGTTGAATATTGATATAGATTTCGACCTCGGCGTCATGCGCCGCAATCAGACATTGAACGGCGTTTGTTCCAAGGTGATGGCAAAGCTCGATAGTATACTCGCCTCCGAACAGCCGGATCTCATTCTCGTGCAAGGAGATACGACAACGACGCTGGCCGGGGCACTTGCTGGATTTAATCGTCAAATACCCGTCGGCCATGTCGAGGCCGGGCTGCGGTCGGGAAACCTCTTGAGCCCGTACCCGGAAGAGATGAATCGCCGTCTCGTGTCTCAGATCGCGTCTCTCCACTTTGCCGCAACCCAGAAGAATCGCCGCAACCTGCTGGCCGAGGACGTGCCGAGCGAAAAGGTTTTCGTTACCGGAAACCCTGTCGTCGACGCCCTCAAACACATGCTCAAAAATCTTAAGGTCAGTCCGCAGATAAATGAGTTGATCAAGGCAACCGAGGGCAGAAAACGCATCCTCCTGACGACCCATCGCCGTGAAAGCTTCGGTCCGGCGTTGGCCTCAAATCTTATGGTTATCGGTGATTTTGTCGAAAAACGAAAGAATGTGTGTCTCTTCTTCCCCGTACACCCAAACCCAAACGTAAAAAACATCGCGAAAAAGATCCTTGGGAAACGTGAACGCATCCATCTGCTGGATCCGCTCGACTATTCGGACTTTCTAGCTATTATGAAGTCCGCGTGGCTGATACTTTCAGATTCGGGCGGCGTGCAGGAAGAAGCTCCCTCGCTGGGAAAACCATTGCTGATCTTACGCGAAAATACGGAAAGACCGGAAGCGATCCGCTCGGGGGTAGCAAAACTGGTCGGTCCTGGTCCGGGATCGCTCAAACAGTTTCTCGAAGAGAATTACGCCGTCGACACGTGGATCAAATCCGTCAAGGAAATCGGCAACCCCTTTGGCGACGGTAAATCCGCTGTACGCATAGTCAGGATCATCGAAGAAAAACTCGCCACCAAACCGATGATCGCCAGGGCCGATCAAGGCACCCTTTTCTAAATCCTTAAATGGAACCCACTGCCACAGGCAACAAACATTTGCTCACCATTTTGGTAGAGGACTATTTCCATGTCGGGGCGTTTGAAAACCTGATCCAGCAGCGGAATTGGCAAAATTTTGAACCGCGATACGAAAAAAATACGCTGAAGACGCTCGATCTGCTCGACCAGCACGATACAAAAGCAACATTTTTCGTCCTGGGCTGGATTGCCGAGCGAAATCCGGCATTGATACGAGAGATCGTTTCACGCGGCCACGAGATCGCCAGCCGCGGGTTCTATCATCGGAGTTTAAAAAATCTCACAGACGAAGAATTTCGCGAGGACCTTCGGCGTACAAATCGTGCGTTAGAGGACGCCGCCGGACAAAAGGTGATCGGATTTCGGGCCGCCGAAAAGCTTAACCCGGAAAAAGACGAATGGATACTGGACGTTCTGGCGGACGAGGGTTTCGCCTATGACGCCTCGTTCTTGCCGTCGAAGAAGACCGAGAAACCAAAGCGTTTCGCCCATCAGGTGCATACGAGCGGCAAGGCGGTTTGGGAGTTTCCATATCCCACGCGCGACCTCGGGCTTGGGCTGCTGCCGATCTCGGGTGGTAATTATTTCAGGCAGATACCGTACACGCTGATGCGTCACGCGGTGCGAAGCTGGCACGAGAAAACGGACGCTCCGTTCGTTTTCTATTTTCACGTCTGGGAATTAGATCCCGAGCAGCCGCGTATCTCGGCGGCGTCGAAATACAACCGCATCCGCCACTACCGCAAGCTCGACAAAATGGAATGGATCATCAACGAGCACCTCGATTTATACGATTGCGTCGGCGTTGCCGATCATTTGGGGCTGAAGTCAGAACCACCTACGATAGCGGGTGGTTTAACGCAGAATGCCTTCAACCCACAGCCTCTGAAGGCCCATCTTCAACCACCCGCTACCGCAGGTGGTTCTGACAGGAGCATACCCGTCTCAATCGTAATCCCCTGCTATAACGAACAGGAATCGCTACCTTACTTAGCAAATACGCTCAGGGCGGTCGGGATCAATCTTAAAGAAAACGGTTACAGTCTGAACATCATCTTTGTCGACGATCAGAGCAAGGACGAGACTTTCACCGTGCTACAGGAGCTTTTCGGCAAGGACACGAATGTCCGCATTCTCCAGCACGAAACTAACATGGGCGTCGCCGCCGGCATCATGACCGGTCTACAGGCCGCCGAGACCGACATCGTCTGCTCAATGGACTGCGACTGCACATACGACCCGCACGAGCTTTTAAACATGCTGCCGCTGATGAAGGAAAATGTTGACCTAGTCACCGCTTCCCCGTATCATAGAGATGGCGGTGTGCGAAACGTTCCCGGTTGGCGTTTATTTCTCTCACGCGGCGCGTCGTTCCTTTACAGACGGGTTTTGCGTTCAAAACTTAACACTTACACGAGTTGCTTTCGCGTTTATCGACGGAGTTCTTTCACAGGCATGACTCTCAGGGAATCGGGTTTTCTCGGCATCGCCGAAATGCTCGGGCAACTCGACCTCAGCGGCGGCAAGATCGTCGAATTCCCCTCGGTGCTTGAGGTTCGCCTCTTTGGCATCTCGAAGATGAAAACGGCCAAGACGGTCTTCGGCCACCTTAAATTACTTTCACACCTTACAAAATTACG
>JANYIL010000181.1 GCA_025362075.1 Chloracidobacterium sp. | reverse complement strand
AAGGCCGCTTTTATCGATACGCAGCACTTCGGCTTCATGGATGGCAATTACGGTGGCGGAACGCGGCTCACCGGTCAGGAGGCTCATCTCGCCGAAGAAATCGTTCTCTCGGAGAGTATTTATGGTCTTTTGATAGCCTTTTTCCGGAATCTGTACCTTTACCGTCCCACGAATAATGACGAACATCGAATTGCCTTCCTGCCCGATCCGGACGATCGGCTCGTTTGGGGCATAAACGCGGGAAGTCGACACATTTGCCAGTTTTTCGATCTCCTCGTCCGAGAGCGGGGCAAATATCGAGACGTTATTGAGGTGCTCGGTGATTGAATTTACGACCTCTTCAGGTGCAACCTCGACGGGTTTGGTCTCAATATGAAGTGTCCGCGTCGGATAGGACAATTCGATTTTTTCGCGTTGAAATACGTACCAAATCCGTTGTCTTATGAGGGCGTCGGTATCGTTGTGTTTCGTATAGTCGTCGAGCCAATATTTAACCTCCCACTCGATTGAGCTTTCGCCGAGATTTCGTATTCGCACCACAGGCCGCATCTTCACAGTCACGTTTTCGACCTGGCGGGTGGCCTCTCGAACCAACTGGATCGTCCGGGCGGGTGAGGCCGAATAATGTGAGCTAAAGAACACGACCCGGGCATTCAGATTGTTTTTCGGAGCGACCTCAATGGTTTCTTTACCGATAACAGCGTTGCTGATGACGAGTAGCTTGTTCTGAAAGGTCCTGATCTTAACCCCCCTCCATGAAACACTCTCAACCACGCCGGAGCCTCGATTATTTATCGCTATTACGTCCCCTACCTGGAAAGGAGCGTCCGCCTGTAGAGCTAAGCCGGCAAATAGGTTTCCCAAGGTATCCTGTAGCGCCAAACCGACGACGATACCAATTATTGTCGACCCAGTGAACAGAGGTGCTAGCTGGACGCCGGGGAATTGTGTTTGAAAAATAATAAAGAACGCGACGATGTAGATAATAACGGAAATTACAGTTTTTAAAAGAGACGAGATCTCGCTCTGTTTTGTGTTGCGGTATGCTGTTTTTACTACTAGGTAACCCAAAAATCGAATAACAGCAACAACAAGTGCCATCCCCACAATGATCTTTGCAATATTAAGAATACTAACGATGAGACCTATGTAAGTCTGCGTCATTTGAGGCGATTCGCCGTTGGCGAGAGTAACAATGCCCTCACGCGACACATTAAGGCCAAAACGCGCTGCCAGATCTAAACGCAGCCATTCCTCAAAAGGAGGGAAAAGGATGAGTATCAGAATTAGAATCCCCGCCAGTACAATGAAGTACGCGGCCTTTTTTTGGAGTTCGGATGCGGCCATATTTAGAGCTAAAACATATCAGCAATCGTGTTTCCAATCAACAGCAATGACAATGCGGAAACAATCACGGTAGTTCCAATCGCAAAGGCGTTGTGAACAAATCGGTTGCGGTATTCGCCCATGATCTCACGGTTATTGGCAAGCGTAACCACCGCGATCAGCACAACCGGCAGCAGCAAACCGTTAACGCATTGCGTGAACAAGAGTAGCTTAAACTGTGGAATATTTGGAATTAGAGCCACGGTTGCCCCAAAAAGAATTAGCGCCGTGAAAATTCCCAGAAAAATCGGAGCCTCGCGAAACGTCCGAGACAATCCCTTTTCGAAACCCAACGCTTCGCTCAAGCTATAGGCGGTCGCGAGCGGCAAAACGCCCATAGCGAGCATCGCCGCACCAAACAGACCGACGGCAAAAAGATATTTTGCGTAGATTCCGGCGACAGGTGCCAGGGCTTGAGCGGCATCAGCGGCGTCGGTTATTTTTACACCCTGCGAATGGAGCGTCGCGGCGGTCGAGATAACGATGAACGCGGCGACGACATTTGCAAAGATAACGCCCAGTACCGCGTCGGTTCGTGCGATCTTGAGATCTTCCTTGTCCATGCCCTTCTCGACAACCGAACTTTGAACGTAGAGCTGCATGAAAGGTGTGATCGTGGTGCCAATCAGGGCCAAAACTGTAAACAGATAGCCTGAATCGAGATGAAATGACGGTGTTAAAAACTCTTTTCCGACGGTCGGCCAATCGGGTTTTGCGAGAAATGCCGATACGATATAAGTCAGAAACACCAGTGACATCAGCAGGAAAACCTTCTCGACGCTTCTAGGCGTGCCACGCACCACCAGCCACCAAACGACAAGGGCTGTCACAGGAACGGATACGTATCTTGTAACACCGAGCAATTCGGAGGCCTGGGCGATGCCGATAAACTCGGCGACGATGATGCCGGCATTAGCAACCACGAGTGCCAGCATTACGACGGCCGTCCATCTCACGCCAAACTGCTCACGGATCAGATCCGCCAGACCCTGGCCGGTCACAACGCCCATTCGCACGCACATTTCCTGTGCAACGATAAAAAAGACGGTCATCGGGATGAATGTCCAGAGCAGCGTGTAGCCGTAGTCGGCCCCGGCGGATGAGTAGGTAGCGATGCCGCTGACCTCGTTGCCGGAGCTGGCGGCGATTATTCCGGGGCCGAGAACGGCGATGTAAGCGAAAAAACGGTATTCAGATAGACTTCGACGAAGCCGCGGCACGATGCGGCGCGAATTCTGCACAAACTTTTTCGGGGAAAAGCGTGTAAAGTCCATTTCTACTACTACCGTCGTCAATCATTTCGGATAAGAGACCTAAAGAACAAGTAATTTGGTCGCGAATAAAATACTTTAACTCTTTTGGGTTAAATAGAAAAGCCAGTCTTTTGGAGGTTAGTGTCCTAAACTTGCAGCATCATAAATTCCGAGCTTCTATTACTCGGCGTTTCTCAGCGTCCTTCTCGGAGTCCTCTGCGTGGACAACGGTTTAACGCCGAGCTCGCTGAGGAATACCGCAGAGGCCGCCGAGCATCTGAAGATAATTGTCACTCGCAACAAGACGGCTTCGTCAGACACCGCCGACGAGGGCACACCTTTTGGCGAGTTAAAATTTGTCGTGAAAGATAACATTTGCTATTGTGCCTGTATGAGAACCACTCCATTTCGAAGGGCTTTTGCCGTCGTTTTCCTTCTTGCTCTCTCGTTATCCATTGTACCCGTCAATCTCAGGGTCTACGCGGAATGGCGTGAACCGGTGCGGGGCAAACACGCTATGGTCGCCACGCAGCACGAATTGGCGTCGAAGGTAGGCGTCGAGATAATGAAAGCCGGCGGAAATGCGGTCGACGCAGCCGTTGCGGTCGGCCTCGCGCTTGCGGTGGTTTATCCCGAGGCGGGTAACATCGGCGGCGGCGGTTTTATGCTGATCCGGGATAGGAAGGGCGTCGCACACGCCATCGACTACCGTGAAATGGCGCCAAAGGCGGCGAATCGTGACGTTTTCGTCGATAAGGCCGGCAACCTGATAAAAGGCGAAGGTTCGTCTACGGTTGGCTACCGCGCGTCAGGCGTTCCCGGAACGATCGCCGGTTTTGAGATGGCCTTTAAGAAATATGGATCGGGAAAACTCAAATGGGCCGACCTCGTGCGGCCTGCTAGGACGTTGGCGCAGGATGGATATGTGCTTTCATTCCGGCTGACAGAGCTTTTCAAATCGTATAAAGACACCCTCTCAAAATACGACGACAGCAAACACATTTTCCTTAATGACGGCAAGTTTTTCGAAGAGGACGATGTGCTCAAACAGCCAGATCTTGCCCGCACCTTGACGCGGATCGAGCAGAAAGGATCGAGCGATTTCTACTCCGGCGAAACGGCAAAATTGATCGCCGACGATATGAAGGCCCACGGGGGGCTCATCACGCTTGACGATCTGAAAAATTACAAGGCAAAGGAACGCACCCCGCTGCATGGGACCTATCGCGGTAACGAGATCATCACCATGCCTCCGCCAAGCTCGGGCGGGATCGTGATGCTTGAGATCCTCAACATGCTCGAGGGCTACGACCTAACGAAAATGAAATACAATTCGGCCGCGAAATATCACGTGATCGCCGAGACGATGCGACGGGCCTTTGCCGACCGGGCCGAATTTATGGGAGACCCGGATTTTGCGACCGTGCCGGTGACAAAATTGATGGATAAAAGCTATGCCACCGAACGGCGAGGCTCGATCGATCTCACCAAGGCCTCGAACAGTCGCGAGATCGGCCACGGCGACATTCCGGGTGCGGAATCGATGGATACGACGCACTTTACGGTTATCGACGCCGACGGAGCGGTAGTCACAAATACTTATACGATCAACGATCTCTACGGTTCGCGCGTCACTGCGAAGGGAACCGGCATCCTGATGAACGACCAAATGGACGATTTTGCGGCCCGGCCCGGTAAACCGAACATGTTTGGCCTGATCCAGGGCGAGAAAAACTCGGTCCAACCCGGCAAGCGCCCTCTTTCGTCAATGACGCCGACTATCGTTTTGCGAAAGGACGGGTCGTTTTGGTTCGCCTTAGGGGCCCGAGGCGGCCCGCGAATCATTTCGGCAGTTACTCAGTCGGTTATTAATGTGATCGATTTTGGAATGGACATTCAGGCGGCGATCGACGCTCCTCGCGTCCACCATCAATGGCTGCCGGACGAGCTGCTCTACGAGCCGTTTGGCTTCTCGCCGGACACGCTCAATATCCTGACGAGCTACGGACATAAATTTACGGACAGGCCGGGCAATGTCGCATCGGCAACGGGAGTGATGGTGGATGCTAAAGGTGTACGGTTAGGGGCAATAGATTCACGAAGCGACGGGGAAGCCCTAGGCTATTGACCCGTGTCTCGCTCTAATTTTTTGGTTTCCCCGTCGGACCCTGATTCTGTTTCGAGTTTTTCGCTATGACGCCAGTCGCCGGTTACCGGCGCCGCAAAGAGATCGGCTGAGGCTGCCGGCGTAGAAATTTGTTCAACCTTTCGACCATCGGGACCGCTGGTGGGTGTGTTCGCAGCGGGCGATTCAAACATCATCGCGTACGCTATCCGCAGGAGGCCTCCGATGCCTAACACTGCCGTTGCGACCAGGGTCACGTTAAAATAGTCATTGTACGAGCTTTCGATTATCGCTAAGACTGGAAAGACAAGAAAGGTGAGCAGAAAAATGAAAACCCCTTGCCTGATACCTCGATTTCGACGGGACAGTGCCTTTGGCAGTAAGGAATCCTTGGTGCCGGGAATTTCGCCGTCACTCTCAAACAACTCGGCTGTACCAGTTAATAGGTAGCCGCACCGAGAGCAAAACCTGGTTTTGTCCGAAAGTCTTTCCTGTCCGCATTTAGGGCAATACATGGGTGACCTTATTGGCGTTCGTCTTCGTTCAAAAGCCGGGTTGTATTTTCGGTGACGCTCGTGGGTGACAGGTCATTAGTATCCCGCCAGGTGCCGGGCCCGGGCGTCGCATACGAGGACGCCGGGATCGATTGCTGAGGCGGTAGAGCGGTCCGCTCGTTTCCATACAATCCAGCCGGAGCCGGAGGTGTCTGAAATTGCTGAGGCAATGTAATAGCCGGTTTCGAGCTGGGAAAAAAGATGAGTGACGCAAGGATGATCATCATCGAACCAAAAACGCCGGTGATCGCAATAATTCCTATAAGCTCTTCGCGAACATTGAGAATACCAAAGAAAGCGGTCGAGAACATCGTCAGAAAAATAAACCAAAAGACGCCGAAAACGACTCCGTTCTTCTTAGTCAAGAACCCTTTTTTTTGATTGATCTGCGCCAATTGAGGCAAAAAGCCGCCGTGAACGAGCAACTCAGACACCAACCCTAACGGCATGCCGCAACGCGAACAAAATTTTGTCTCGTTCGAAACCTGTTGTTGTCCGCAGCTAGGACAGTGCATCGATTTGCTCCTAAAATGAAAGATCG
>JANYIL010000168.1 GCA_025362075.1 Chloracidobacterium sp. | reverse complement strand
ATATCTTCGTTGAGAGCGTTTTTTATGATAAAGGCAAGTATCTTCGCCTTTTCAGCCATCATTTCCGCTAGCCGTTTCGAACTTTTGATGGTCACCGGCGTTCGGGAACAAAATTCATTTATCAGGCTCGTAAACTGCTCAAAATTAGCCTGTATCGGGACTATTCTGCCGTTTTGAACTTCCCCAATCCTGACCGAAGCGGCAGCCTGGCCATTGATATAAAAACGAAAGTCCAGGTAATCGGTAAAGACCAAATTATCAAGCGCGTCGCGGTAACGGTCGAACTGTTCCCTTAGATCTCTGGCGTCGAGATCACGGCCCACGTCTTTTGCCTCGATGTAGCCGACCGGAATGTCTTTGCGGGTAATAACGTAGTCGGGTGCCCCGCATTCGATGCGTTTTGGCTCGTTCGTTGCAGCGACTTCGGGGACAAGCTCCTCGATCAACTGCTGTAGATCGCCCCGAAATGTGTGCTCGGTCGCATTGCCAAGAGCGTATCGCTTTGAAATATTATCGATGTAGGAGGCAACAGACATATTTGCGTTTTTATTGGCGGCTAAACCGTCGCGGCCTAGGGTGCGACATAATTCTACACCAGCTCACCGTATGTTAAAACCATACGGCTGCATTCAGGCCTCCCGCTGACAAAACTATCTTAAGCTGCGGAGCAGCGGGGAATTTAGCCCCAGGAGTAGCGAAGCGGAACCTGGGGTTAAGAATGCAAAAAATGATCCAAGCCCACGAAGTGGGCGACCGATATTTCGTTAAATATTGCGGTGATGGGTTTATGCGTATCCTCTGTCGCCCGCTAATGCGGGCTTGGTGACCATGTTGCACGTTTCCCCCCCCCGGGTTCCGCCGAGCCTCCACCTGGGGCTAAATTCCGCCGCTGCTCCGCAGCTCTGACCGTTTTGACCGTGCCCTAAAAGGGACGGGGCTATGTGCCGCCCGCAACGGGCGGAAATTTCAAACTGATGCATTGCCCACCGATTTATTTGCTTGACTTTTATGCAACAGTGTGCTATCAATAATACATTGCCGCAAGTGTCGGATTTGCTTGCGGCGACGATCCTTGATAACTAAACCTGCTTGCGTCACGTTCACCTTTTGCGTCCCAAAATGTCCAACTTTTATATGCGCGCACAAAATGAGACACTTTTTCCGGCTAACATCAAACATATCAATAGTTTAGCCGTCTCATTTTGGAAAAAAGTGAGACACCCCGATTGTGTAAAGGCTTTATTTAGAATAGCTTACGTGTCTCACTTTTTCCGGAATGGGACACTTTGTGAGACACCTGGGCATTGATTTGGACTATTGCAGGGTCAGACCGCATCGGCCGCAAAATTTTATGTGTGCGGGGTAAGCTCCGCCGCAGCGGCGGCAGAGGCGTTCGGCCTGGGGAGGATTTGATTGCGGACTGCGGAATGTGGATTGCGGACTGAAAGAAGGCGGAGCGCTGGAGTGCGACATCATCGCGGGCGTGATGTTGAGGCCGCAGCGGCCGCAGAATCGGGAGTTTTCCGGCAGAGCAGACGAGCATCGCGGGCACGGGTAGGTGTTTTCCATTCCGCCGGAAGTGAGCTGTTGAAATGAGCCGCTGCCGCATCGGCCGCAAAATCTGACGCCGTCGGCGAATCTCGAACCGCAGTTTGAGCAGGCGACGATCTCCGGCATGACGCTCGATTGCGGCGAGCCGCTGCTGCTCGCTCCCTGTGACGGCGAAGGCTGACTGGCGGTACCGTGTACGGGCCGCAACTGGGCCTGGATGACCTGCTCGGTCGCACCGCTGCGGACCTCGATCAGGCGTTCGTCATCGCGTTCACCGGTCTTGGACACCCGCAAAATATGCTGTCCGGCTGGGATGTCCGTCAAAACGACGCGGCCGGAGCTGCCGATGCTTCCCTTTCGCTCGTCGTTGACGTAGACCTCGGAATTGATCGGTGCCAGGACGACGAGCCGCGACGTGCCGACACGTTTTTTGTCGTCGATGTCTTCGGCGGCGGCCTCGAGCTGCGTTATCCATTCGCCGACCGACGCCGGACGATTGGCCGGATCAACCTCCAGGGCACTCATTATGATGCGGTCGACATCAGCCGGCACGTCCGATCTAATCGACGACAGCGGCGGCGGCTTTTGCATGATCTTTTGCATGACGAGCTGCATCATGTCGCCGGAGAACGGCGTTTTGCCGCCGAGCATCAGATACGCGATCGTGCCCAATGCATAGAGATCCGCCCGACTGTCAACGCCCATCTCGGGCTGCATCTGCTCGGGCGACATGAATTCGGGCGTGCCGATGATGCCGCGAGACGACGGCGTCGCGTTTGAGCTGATGTCGGTGACGGTCTGATTGATGATCTTCGCGAGGCCAAAGTCGCCGACCTTTACAAAACCGTCGCCGCCCTTGCCCTTTTGCATGATGAAAATGTTGGCGGGTTTGAGGTCGCGGTGCAGGATGTTGAGATCGTGCGCGGCCTCGACGCCATCCGCGATCTGACGGAGCAGACGGACAGCTCGTTTTACCGGCAGCGTGCCCTCGCGGCGGAGCAATTTGTGCAGCGTCTCGCCCTCGACGTACTCCATCACGAGGTAAAAGACGCCATCCACCGTCTCGCCAAAATCCGTGACGCTGACCGTATTCGGATGCAGGATCGACGCGGCGGACTGGGCCTCGCGTTCAAAGCGGGCGATCGCCTCGCCCTCCTGCAGGTTGTCGCTGCTCAGGATGTCCTGACGAACGGTCTTGACCGCGACAAGGCGTTTGTCAAACTTGTTGTCCTTGGCCAAATAGACCTGCCCCATCGCCCCGCGTCCAAGCCGGCTCTGGAGCAGATACCGGTCGGCCAGCAGTTGCGTCCCCGGCAGCGAAAGCCGCGTCGGCGTCCCGTCGTGCGGGCACACGGCAGCTTCGTCAGAGAAGCAAAGTTCGCATTTTGGGCATTCCTTCATAGGTCAAGAATTATCTTGAATGGTAGCGGAAAATTATCCAAGTGTAGAACGGCGGTTGGGCGATGTTTTTGCGGAAAATGATGGGGATATTTACCCTGACGTTTTGGCTACCGACGCCTTTTTGGTATACTTCGATGTGCTTTTGGGTCGATAGCTCAGTCGGTAGAGCAACGGACTCTTAATCCGTGGGTCGCAGGTTCGATCCCTGCTCGGCCTACCAAAAACAGTTGTCAGTAGACAGTGGTCAGCGGTCAGTTCTTAAACTGATTTCGCTGGCCGCTGACTACCGGCAACCAATCAAACTTGATCACGCCATTTAAGGACTTCGTCACGCAGCAGCGGGTTTTGCTGAAAGCTGCCTGTTTGTCCCTGCGCGGCTGTCGCACGCTGGATGTGCCAGTAGCTAAGGCCGAGTTTGCCGATCGCCCGCACATAGCGGCTGCGGGGACGGAACTTACCGTTGAAAAGGCCGCTGATGATCCAACCCGAGCTTTTGAATGCCGACATGGCCTTGGCTGCGTGCTCGGTCGGGATCAGGCCGCGCGCTATATCGATGGCCAGCATTTCGTTGAGGATCTTGTTTTGGCGACGCATAATGTAAAGCGTAAAGCCGACGAGGATCAGGAAAAACGGGATCTCGAGAACAACATAGCCCGCGATAAAACCGCCCAATCCGCCGACGGTCGCCAACAGATTCCACAAAAAGTGCAGAGTTACAGCTCCCAAATATCCAACGAACGGCATAATCACGCGGACAATTTTGTTGTGAGACTCACGGGCGATGCCGCAACCGATGCCCGTCATCGATGTAAACGTGACATGAGCAAAAGGCGACATGATCCCGCGTAGAACAAACAAAATGGCGAGGCCCGCAATGCCGCCTCCGCCAATGGCTCGACCATAGTAAAGGACATTTTCAACCGTAGCAAACCCGAGGGCGATCACGCCCGCAAAGACAATGCCGTCCAAAATATCGTCAAAATACCGCCGGAAAAATATCAGCAATATGACGACGCCCAGCCCTTTCGACCCCTCTTCAAAGATCGGGGCCGAAACAACCGCACCGACCACGTTGCCGACCTCCGGCGAAATGCCGATCGTCACCGCGATGTCGACAGCAGTGTTAACGAAGAAAGATATGGTAACGGCTACGAGGGCCCCCCAGGCGAAGGCTAAAGAGAGTAACCAAAACGGCTCGGGATCATAACGATCGATCCAAATCAGCGGCACGATATAGATAGCCGCCGGGACAAAAGCAACAAATGTCGCAATTAGAGCAGGCAGAACGCCAACACTCGCGAACATTATCAATGCCACGACCATCGACAAAAACAAAATTACAAAGATCGTGACGCCGATACCGATATATCGCCCCGTTTTGCTCGGTTCGGGCTTGACGGCGGCCATGCTGCCGAGGCCGAAATTTGCGAGCGATGCCTGCACACTTACATTCTTCTGCGATGCGGCCGCTATCTGATCGAATGCCTTTATCTCAAGATCCCGGTAGCTCTGCTGGGCGGAAACAGCCGGGGCCGACGCGTATGCAGGGGATGCATCAATGTTCAACGACGCGATGACGCCGTTGGTCCCGAACTGTATCTGGTCGCCGGAATTGAGCCTGACCGACTCGATCTTTTGCCCGTTGACGAGCGTCCCGTTGGTACTCTGATTGTCACGGATGTAAAAACCATCGGCCCGTGCCTCGATAAACGCGTGTTGTTTCGAAGCTATCCGCTCCGACATTGGATCAAAGCGGATACTGCAAGTATCGCTCCGCCCGATGCTCAAAAAGCCGGTTTCCAAGTCGTAAGACTGGCCCGACAGCGAACCGCCATTCATCGTAATGTGTAATTTCATACTGCAATGATAGAAACAAAACGTTTAATGTCAAGCCTTTCGGCGACATCGGAGCCCGCGCATAGGCGAAACACGCAAAAAAGCCGAGAGACATGACATCTCTCGGCTTTAGAAAACTGTGATTCTTGTTGCTTATTGCTAAGAAGCGATCTGCTTGACCTCGCGTATTACGAGATCGAATGTTCCGGGGTCAACCTTGCGAAAACGCTTGTTTCTATTAAGCGAAACGGCGATCGATATCGTCGGGTTGTGTCCTTTGAATTTAAAACCGCCCGAGACGAGCGCATTGTAAAGCTCGTTGACGTGCAGAGGCCCGCGGGCCTCGCTAAGCAATAATGTGCAGGCCTGCGTAATCGTGCGGTCGCTAAACCTGATACTGATCGGCTCGACGTTGTTTGCGATCTTAGGAATGCCGCGATTGGGCGTAAAATATCGTACCGAACTGTCGTCCTCGAATTTTGGGGCGACCGGCCGCGCGGTCTGCGGCGACGGGTTTTCGCGAACAGATGCCGCACTGTTGTCGTCAATCCCGATAGGCATCGTGATCTTAGGAGCACGCCCACCCGTTCGCATCGACAGCAGCACCTCATTGATCATCTGCTCGGTATGCACAGCTTTGTTTTCGAGGGCCTCGTATTCCTGTCGCAGCATCTCGACGGTGTTTTCCGCCTCGCGGAGGCTCCCCAGAACCCGGCTTTGACTATTGCGGGTATGCTGAAGGATCTCCTCAAATGTCGCGATTACTTTTTCTTCTAACATATTGATATCAGCGTTTTTATAAGCCGCCGTAAATTGGGGATTTACAACTGAATTGAGGATTGGCTACTAGTTATTGCGTGTTGTGACGAAATCTAATGTATCTTCCAAACAAGAACGATACTCCGATTCGGGCAAAACATCAAGACTTTTTCTCGCGCGCGCTATGAACTCTTGCGTACGGGACCGGATCTCATCCAGAATGTCGTGGGCATCCAGCCTTTCGCGAAGTTCTTTACGCGTAAAACTGGTGTAGGCCCCATCCAGCATTACCGATTCCAATTGTGATTTGAGGGCCGGTTCTCGTTTAAGCAGAAAAATTAGCGGCAATGTAAGCTTGCCCTCGATCAGATCGGTACCGGCGGCCTTACCGAGCTGCTCGGCTTCTGAAGTCAGGTCGAGAATATCGTCCAGCAGTTGGAACGCAACGCCTAGCTCCATTCCATAGTCACGCAATGCCGTCTGCTGCGGCTGATCGGCTCCGCCGAGAGTTGCGCCGATCTCGCAACATGCGGAAAAGAGGTAGGCCGTCTTTCGACGCAAAATGTCGAAATAATCGTCCTCGGTAATTCCAAGGTTGCCGATCATCGTCATTTGGATCAGCTCGCCCTCGGTCATTTTCCGGGTCAGACGCGTCAAAATGTCGAGGATCTCCAGTGAACGCTCACGCAGCGCAGTCTGAAAGGCCGACATATAAAGCCAATCGCCCATCAACACCGCAGTCTGGTTGCCAAACCGGGCGTTTATCGATTTTCGGTTTCGACGAACGTCGGCGTTGTCAATAATGTCGTCATGCACAAGCGTCGCCGTATGCAGCATCTCCATTACGGTCGCCAACCGAATTGAATTCTCCGACGCACCATCGCCGCCGCTTGCATAGTTCGATAGGATCAGCAAGGCCGGACGAACACGCTTACCGCCCGATGCCCGAAGGTAATCACCTAAGCAATTGATAACCTGAAAGTTAGAGCTCGCCTGCCGCTCGAATTCTGCTTCGACAAGCGATAGTTCGTCCTTGATGAGATCGAAAATCCTACGAGCCGAGGCCTGCGGAAGAAGCTCTTTTTTGGCTGTTGCAAATCGATGCATTGGGATTTAATTCGATCGATAGTTATCAAATTTCATATCAATCCCGAAATCTTTCGCTTTCAATGCGGCCATCACGTCCTGTAGCGTGTCGCGGTCTTTGCCTGAAACGCGGACGGTTTCGCCCTGAATCGAGCCTTGGACCTTAAATTTGGCGTCTTTGATGAATCGCACGACCTCTTTTGCCTTTTCGATCGGAATGCCCTGTTGGACCTTGACAACTTGCCGCACAGTGCCGCCTGCCGCAGGCTCGACCTTTTCATACTCAAGGGCCTTAAGCGAAATGCCGCGTTTGACGAGTTTGCTCTGCAATATGTCGTTCATATTCCTGAGCCGCGTGTCGTCCTCGGCGGTGAGCTGCAGGTCTTTGCCCCGAATAACCGCCGCTGCTTTGCTTCCCTTAAAATCAAAACGCTGTGAGATTTCTTTCTCGGTTTGGTTCAGAGCGTTTGTCAGCTCCGCGTAGTCAGTTTTTGAAACGATGTCGAATGAATTTTCCTTTGCCATGCTCATATTTTTGCACAAAATTGGAAATCTGCGCGAGCATACGGCGTGTATTTTCGACCGATAATAAAAATCAGGCTTTCGCAACCTTAAAATTGAATCTTGATTTAAGACGTAGAAACGGCTTTTCCACCAGGTAGTAGGACGTGGCTGCGATTGCAAATGCGAGTGTCATGCCAACGAAGATCTGGCTTCCCGAAGTCGCGAATTCCTTTTTTGCATATTCATACATTAGGTAGTGCCAGAGATAGAGTCCGTACGAAATATTTCCGATCCATCGCAAAATACGAGTTTTGAGTATCTTGTGAACTAAAGTTTCTTGCCTGGAAACCAGCCAGTAAAGCATCACCGCTACCGAAAGGTTAAAAATCGGCAAGCCGATAACATACAATTCCAGGTCCTCGTGTGACATACCAAAAAGAATGATCAGCGACCCAATGACCGAAACCACGCATAGTGTCTTGAACCAGAATGATTTCAGCTCCCTGACGGGCACCATCTTCCAGATGAATATCATACTCGCCGCACATCCGATAAGCAGCGAGTCTATCCGGGTGTCTGTCGAATAGTAGAGCGTTCTCATATCTGTTCCTAATAATCCTCTCAAAGCGCGGGATATACAGAGTGCGGCAACAAACCCCAGTGTAAGAAACAGAATTTGTTTGTGTTTTCGCTTTTCCGAAAACGCCTTGAAGAGTACGACCGACCAGATTATATAGAACTGCTCCTCGATCGATAGCGACCAGGCGTGATTTAGATTGCTGTCAAATCCATGATTGCTTGCGCTAAACCAGTTCATTGTATATGTGATCGCATAAATAAAATCATACCGGCCGTAAACAAGCCCGGCTTGAAACTCCGGAAGAAGAAACGATCCGAACAGATATAGGCAAATCAGAAACAACCAGAAAGCCGGAATAAGCCGCAAACATCGCCGAATATAAAATTTCTTCAGGCTGATGGTCGACGTTTTCTCATATTCGCTTAGCAGGATTGACGTAATCAGAAATCCGCTGAGCACAAAAAATACGTCCACGCCGAGGAAACCGCCTTTTACAAACGGGTGCAGCTCCGGCATGAGCCATTCGAGATGGTAGATCATGACCACAAGGATGGCGATACCGCGCACGCCGTCGAGAGCGGGCATGTGCTTAAAATCGACCGGCGGCGGGTCAGCCGCAATGTCTGCGACCGGCATCGGGAATGTTGCCGTAAGATCCTGCATAACTATTAAGAAATGTGGAAATGGAGCAGTGGTGATTACGACCAAACGATGTGGTCATAAGAAATCGTATACAGAACCGTGGTGAAAATCAATAGATTTATTCAGGGCCAAAATGAACTTACATATTTCGTCAGCTCGGCGGAGAGCGTACCCGAGGACAGTTTCAGTGAAAATGATCAGACATACCGTAACGATAATCACCTGAGTATCTAATTCACTCTGCGTTTCGGGACGCCGTCGGCAATTTCCATATTGAAAAAATCCAGAAAGTTTTGGGTGGTCTGATTCGCAAACGACTCGATCTCGACATCGCAATATTCCGAGAGAAATTTTGCGGTGTGATAGACATAACTTGGCTCATTGCGCGTGCCACGAAAAGGCTCGGGCGTCAAAAACGGGCAATCAGTCTCGACAAGCATTTTGTTTAGCTGCATGATCTCGGCAACCTCACGCAGGTTGTCGGCGTTTGAAAACGTCACATTCCCGGCAAACGAGATCAAGAATCCAAGCGGCACCACGGCCTGTACCATCTCAAGCGTACCGCCAAAGCAATGCATGATACCGCCGCGAAAATCGTCGCCCTGACACTCTTCGCTCAAGATCTGCACCGTTTCGTCATTGGCCGAGCGGCTGTGGACGATGATCGGCACATCGGCCTTTCGGGCGGCCCGTATCTGTCGGCGAAATACATCCGCCTGAACGTCACGCGGGCTGTGATCGTAGTGAAAATCAAGCCCGATCTCACCCCACGCGATTACCTTTTCGCTCGACCCTATCAGCTCGGTTATCTGGGCCTCGGCGGCATCGTCATAAAGCTTGGCGTCGTGCGGATGAACCCCCACGGCCGCGTAAACACTTCCGTAGTTTTCCGCGACCGCAACGCCGCGACGAAGATCATCGCTGTTCGGATCACCCGTCGCAACATTCAGCATAATGCCCACACCGGCATCCAGCGCCCGCTGAACGACCGCATCGCGATCCGCATCAAATTTCTCGCCATCGATATGGCAGTGTGAATCTACAAGTAGCATACGTAACAACTAATCTTTTTTTGAAAATACGTCAGCCTCGATTTGGCAACCCCCAATATCAAACTCATCAAAGACACATTCAGCAACTGCGTAGGGCGGACCATGGAACCAAGAATTGTCGTCAGTTACTATCTTTGATGTAACCTTTGGTCGCTGTGACCAACCACTGTAACTTGATCTAGTTGGATCGCGGCAATGATGCGCGTACCCGACGTCCGTGCATCGCCATTTTCCGGCTGCTGTGTAAAATTCAAGACCTATTGTGAAATCCTCGTGCTTCATCTTCTAGAATCACCGCTTATTCTTTTCTTCCGGTAAGCTAGCGATGACTTTTCCGGCTTCGTCTAAAAACTCGCGTCTTGGATTTCCGTCTAGAGTGATCTGCATCCTGATTCTCGGTCTGCTGCCTTTCCGGTCCGACATGAGAAGCATCATCGAGTCGTCGCGATGCTTACTAAGGAAAAGTCGGTTGATCGTCAATTCATTTGCATCCGCTAAAGTCTGAATCGCGGCTTCATCTAAGCCTTGCCCCAATTTTAACATCCTCAAGAAAGGTCGCGATCGCCGGTGAATCTTCCTCAGCCAGAGAAGCCGCGCAGATCATCCCTTGCGACTCTAAACCACGCATTTTACGGGGTTTCAGGTTAGCGACGACCACGACTTTGCGGCCGATGAGCTTTTCCGGATCGTAATATTCGGCAAGTCCCGCGAGTATCTGTCGCGGCTGTTCTTCGCCGAGGTCGATCTCGAAACGCAATAGTTTATCGGCATTTGGTATCCGTTCGGCAACCTTTACCTCGCCAACGCGAAGTTCGACCTTTAGGAAATCGTCGATCGTGATGAAGTTGTCGGTTGGTGGTTGTTCGTCGTTCGTTGCGACAGCGATCGAAACTTCCCCAGTCGCTACCGCTCCGGGTACTGACTCCGACTGCTGACTGCTGAGTGCCGACTGCTCCTTTATCTCATTCATAACTTTAGTCTTATCAATTCGCGGAAACACACCGATGGTCTCACCGATCTTTGTTCCCGGCTGCAATTCTCCCCATTTTAGCGCGGCAGGGTCGAGTGCGGCGATGTCGCCGGTCAGACCGATCTGGCCGTAGATATTCTTTGTCGCCTCCGGCATCACTGAATACAGCATCACACAGAGCCAGCGCAGCGTCTCGGACGCACGGTAAAGCACTGCATTAAGCGTTTCCGCCTGTTTCTCGTCTTTTATCAGCTCCCAGGGTTTTGAGTCCGAGATGAGCTTATCGACGCGGGCAATGAGGGTCCAAACGGTTTCCAGCCCGAGGCTGAATTCAAAATTATCGAAACGCCGCAAAAACTCATCCCGCGCATGTTCGATCACCAACACCAACTCCGGTTCGTCAGGGCTAACCCCGGCACCTTTTGCGTTAATGTAATTTTCGTCGGCGATCCTGCCGCTTGGAACAAGGCCATCGCGATATTTCGTGATCATCGAAAACGTGCGGCTCGCGAGATTGCCGAGGCCGCTCGCTAGGTCGGCGTTTGCACGGTCGATCAGGTTTTCGTAGCCAAACTTTCCATCCTGGCCAAAGACCATGTCACGAAGCAAAAAATAACGCAAAGCATCGACTTGAAAGTGTTGATGTAATACATCAACTTCGATCACGTTACCCAGTGTCTTTCCCATCTTTCGGCCATCGGCGTCGAGCCACATGCCGTGGGCAAAAACCGTCTTAGGCAGCGGCAAACCGGCCGCATTTAAGAACGAAAACCAGTAAACAGTGTGAAACCGTAAGATATCTTTTCCAACGAGATGAACAACGTTCTGCCAATACCTCTCAAAACCTACCGAAGCCTTTTCCGCGTTTCCGTATCCGAGAGCGGTGATGTAATTTGTCAGTGCGTCCATCCAGACATACATCACATGATTTTCGTCTCCCGGAACCGGAATTCCCCACGAAACCGATGATCGCTGTCTGCTTATAGAGAGATCCTGCAACCCGCCGCGAACAAACGACGAAACCTCGTTCCTACGAGCCTCCGGCCGCACCAAACTCACGTCTTTTTCGATCAGGCCGATCAGAAATTCGTCGTAATCCGACAGCCGGAAGAAATAACTTTCCTCAGCGACCTTATCGAGCGGGCGCTCGTGGATCAAACAGCACGGCACGTCCGATCCCTCGGCCGTGTAATGCTGCTCCTCGGTCTTGAATTCCGCACACGGAGCGCAAAACCAGCCTTCGTAAAAGCCCTTGTAGATCGTGTCGTTGCCTTTCGGTGTCTTGTTTTTTGCGATCTCACACCACAGATGGTGGACGCCCTCGTAATGAAACGGCTCGGTCGTCCGCATAAAAACGTCGTAACCGCCATTCTCAGTATCGAGGCCGAAATCGTGAAACATTCGCTTCAACTCGCCCGACACAAAATCTACCTGCTCCTGCGGCGTCCGCCCGTTCTTCTCCGCCGCCCGCTGAATATTTATGCCGTGCTCATCCGTCCCGGTCAGGAAATACGTGTCAAAACCCCGCTGTCTTTTATGCCGTTGGATCACGTCGGCCACGATCGTCGAATACAGATGCCCCAGATGCGGCAGGCTGTTCGCATAGTAGATAGGCGTGGTTATGTAAAAAGTCTGTGTCATCAAATCGTTGCTACTAATCCCAGTCGTCAAAATCTTCTCGTGTCCAAACCTTCCCAGGGACCAATACTTCCGGCAATGGTTCCAATTTAGCAATCGCATTGCCATTGTCGATCAAAACAAGTTCTCCATTAAAGGCCATTGCCATCGAAGATTCGAATTTTTCTTGAGCTTCTTTTATGTTGACTTTCATAACCAAAAACTCCCTTTGCGGCCTTCGAAATCATCGGCAGACAGCCGCTTGACGCGTTCGATCATTTTTTTGCTGTCAAAACTCGATGTCCTGTCCTGCGAAAAGATGCCGGCGGAGCAGAAAATCATTACTAGAACGAACGAGGTTATTTTTTTCATCTTAAATTCGCTATCCCTTGATCAACGACATCGCCTCGGCACGTGTGCGCGGGTCTTTGCGAAAACCTCCGAGAACGGCAGACGTAATGGTGATCGCCCCTGGTTTCTTAACGCCCCGTAGCGTCATGCAAGTATGCTCAGCCTCGATAACCACCATCACGCCGATCGGCTGCAGCTTATCGAACAGCGTCTGGGCGATCTGCTGTGTCAGGCGTTCCTGTACCTGCAATCGCCGAGCAAAGACCTCGGCAATGCGGGCAAGTTTTGACAGGCCGACGATACGTCCACCTTTTGGGATGTACGCGATATGGCATTTGCCGGTGAATGGCGCTAGGTGATGCTCGCATACCGAGGCGATCGAAATATCCTTGACGATCACCATTTCGTCGTGCGAATCACCCGGCAGCGGCACGATGTGCTCCGTGGCATCAACCCACATCCCCTCGGTCAATTCGGCGTAAAACTCGGCGACGCGCTCGGGCGTCTTTTGCAATCCCTCGCGATCGGGGTCCTCACCCATTCCCTCAAGCATTAGGCGAACGCCTTGAGCGATTTTAGCCAGATCGATCTTTTTCTTTACCTTTTTTGCCATATTATTGAGGTCAGCATTTCCGCGCTTGCGTTAGAGCGCGTAACCGAAATATAGTGTTTTCACAAAGTATAAAGCTTAGCCTTTTTTCGGGAAAAGAAAAAGGAGCATTAGATCTACAGTATTCACGCCAAAGGTTTTAGCCATAGGAGAATAATTATGTTGAAACGAAATTTTGTCCGTATTTTCATAGTTGCCATGATTGTCTGCATCACATATACCGACAGCTTTGCGGATATTCGGGTCAGGTTCGCACCGGGCCGGACATCTGCTACGCTGCCCGGATCGATCTCCGGCGACCGGGCCCAATGCTTTGTCGCCGGTGCCAGCCGCGGCCAGACGATCAACGCAACCGTCAGCTCGCGAAACGGAAAGGTTACGTTTGTCGATACGGGCGAGACAAGCTATTCGAAATACCTCGAGCGTTCGGGCGACCATTCGTTCTGCGTCAGAAATTATGGCAGGGCGACAACGTATACCGTGACGGTCTCGATCCAATAGCGATTTGCCAGCGTAATTTTGATCGGATGCGTGGGGCGTCCGGCAGCTGAGTTTTGCTTTCAATTGGACGAAAAGCCTATAATTACGGTTTATTTGCATACCTAAATACAACCGCAATGACGATCATACAAATACAACAAATCCTTCGCGAGGCCGTGATCGCCGCGGCGCATTCGCGATTCGGCGTCGAATTAGAGCAAGTCGTGGCCGAAATTCCTCCAAGGACCGAGCTTGGCGACCTCGCATTTCCCGTTGCGTTCGAGCTTGCGAAAAAGATCAAACAGGCGACCGGCGAAAAGAAAAACCCTCGCGAACTGGCTGAGGTGCTCAAGGCGGAGATTGAAACTATCCCGGCGGTTGCGTGCGTAGAGGTCGCCGGTGCCGGATATCTGAATATTTTCTTCGACCGGGCTGCGTTTTTGTCAGCAAACGCCGCTGCGGACCCGCTGCCAAATCGCGCACTTTCCACGGACCCATCGTCACCTAAAGTGTGCGTTGAGCACACATCGGTCAATCCCAACAAAGCCGCCCATATCGGCCATGTCCGGAATTCCGTACTTGGCGACACATTCCAACGCATCCTGAAAGCAACCGGAAAGCGGGTCGAGATACAGAATTACATCGACAATACGGGCGTCCAGGTCGCGGATGTGGTGGTCGGATTTTTGTTCATAGAAAACATGAACATAGATGCGATAAAAGATCTTGATAAAGAACTTAGCGATGCAGGACAAACCTTTGATTACTATTGCTGGGACCTCTATGCCCGTGTCGGCGTCGAATATCAGTCGAACGAGGCCCTTAAAGAAAAACGCACCGAGGTCCTGCACCTTATCGAGGAAGGTAATAACGAAACCGCCGAGCTCGCGGATTATGTCGCGACCCGAAATGTCGAATGCATCGTCGACACGATGGAGCGTCTGTCGATCCGTTACGATCTGCTGCCGCGCGAGTCCGAAATCCTCCACCTCCATTTTTGGGACCGGGCTTTTGAGCAAATGAAGCAGCTCGGCGTGATCCGGTACGAGACCGAGGGGAAACAGGCCGGCTGTTGGGTCATGCCGTTTGAGGAACATGTCGGCGATGCCGACAACGAGACGGACAAGATCCTGGTAAGATCAAACGGCACAGTTACTTATACCGGCAAAGACATCGCCTATCAGTTGTGGAAGCTCGGGATCTTGGGGTTGGACTTCTGTTATCGGGAGTTTTTCAAATACCCGGACGGGAGAGAGGTTTGGATCACGCGGAGTGATGAAACCACGGAAACGGTGCACCCGCCGTTCGGCGGGGGCGAGACGATATATAACGTGATCGACACGCGCCAATCGTATCCGCAGGACATTGTCAGAAAGGGCGTTGCGGCTATCTCGCCCGAACGCGGCGAAAAGGCAAGCGTACATCTTTCGTACGAGATGGTCGCGTTGTCGCCCGCGGCGGCCGAGGAGCTTGGTTTTCGGCTTTCGGACGAAGACAGGAAACGGCCCTTTATCGAAATGAGCGGCCGCAAGGGCCTCGGCGTCAAGGCCGACGACCTCATCGACCGGCTCGAGGCCAATGCCCTTGCGGAGGTCGAGGTGCGGCACCCCGACACGCCCGCTGACGAGAAACGCGGTATCGCCCATCAGATAGCAGTCGGGGCTCTAAGGTATTTCCTGCTCAAATTTACGAGAAATACGGTCATTGTTTTCGATTTCAAGGAGGCCCTTTCGTTCGAGGGCGAGACGGGGCTGTTTTGTCAGTATTCGGCCGTTCGGGCGAATTCGATATTTCGAAAATTAGCGGAGCAGGACGAAACGGTTTTGGACAGCCGCATGGATCTTGTTGCTATGGGAAGCCTCGCAGATGTTTTCTCATCGATAGACGGTAACGACATCTGGTCGATGGCGATTCTCGCTTCCCGTTTAGAGGAAACGGTCGAGCAGGCCGCCATGCAAAACGAGCCTGCGATCCTGGCAAAATATACATTCACGCTCGCCAAGGCCTTTAACCTCTTTTACCACAACCACAAGATCATCGCCGAAACCGATGAGATCAAACGCGCCGTGCTTGTCGTTGTCGCGGATATCGCCCGCCGCGCGTTGACCAACGCACTGGATACGTTGGGTATCGAGGTACCCGACAAAATGTGATTGTCAGAACTCTTTAGAAATGTCCTCTATTGTAACTCATTAGAAATGTCCTCTTTTAGATAGTTTTCGCTTCTGCGGGCGGTACGCCCGGAGAAGGGAAAACTATGGATGCCGTGGCTCTGGGCGACTTGGGATGAACCGC
>JANYIL010000163.1 GCA_025362075.1 Chloracidobacterium sp. | reverse complement strand
AGCCGCCTGTTCGAACATCAGCGGCCCGCCCGTCGCCGTCGGACGAACGCCAAGTTCGCGTTGGGCAAGGGCCGAGCTACAAAATAGTAACGACGATAGGATCGCAAGCAAGATTGTATTTTTCATAGGATTTTTACATTTGCCGGGAACGCAGGCGCCATCGCCTGCAAGCGTTCGAAGAACGCTGAGAGTCTCGGTGATCTTCAAGTCAGGCGAAACCAAACACCGTTACGCCCGAGGAACCGGCGTTGCAGGCGAGGGCGCCTCCGTTCCCGACTGCGCGTCCGCGTTCTCAGCCAGAGCATATATACTTTACACGCGATCCGGTTTAACCGAAAATATTGGCAATGGTTAGAAACATCATTTATACGTTATTTTGCGTCGCTATGTTTTCGGTTGCGATGTTCGCGCAGGCTAATCCTCAAGCGACGCCGACGCCCGATTCACTGCCAAAAGCAAACCAGCGTCCGCCGGAGAAACCTGCCGCCGAGCCCTTTGATAAGGCCGACGTGCCGACCATGGCCTCGAAATGTGTCTCGATCGAGACTGAGGCCGGCGTGATTAATATCGAATTGTATTCGGAGAGCGCACCCGAATCGGTCCGCAATTTTCTCAACCTGGTCGCAACCGGTGCCTATGATACGACCTTGTTTAGCCGCGTGGTGCCGGGTTTTGTGATCCAGGGCGGAGACCTTTACACACGCGAAGGCAAGATGACGTACGCGCTCGGCATGCGAGCCCGCAAAACTATCGTCGACGAGCCGAACAAGATACTCCACGAACGCGGAGTCGTCTCGATGGCCCGCGCGGACGAGCCGAACACCGCATCGACGCATTTCTTTATCCTTGTTGCCACGGCGTCGGGACTGGATGGCAAATTTGCCGCATTCGGACGGGTCGTCCAGGGAATGGACGTTGTCGATACGATAAATAAGGTGCCGGTTGAAAATGAAAAACCGGCAAAGCCGGTTCGCATAAAAAAGGCGGTCGTTCAGGCGTGTGCTGCGGCACCCAAATAAGGGTCAACCTCTATCGAAAGTACATCGTGCTCAAAACGTTATAGAGCTTGGCAAACGCGCTTTTTTCGTCGACCGGACCACGAGTGTTCTTTGCCATTCCCACCTGGAGCGTAATTTGATAGCACGTATTATTCTGAAACGTCCGATAAAATTCGAACTGCTGGACGCTCTCCATACCGCCGTCCAGTTCCGAGACTTTATAGAACGTTGTCGCACCAAACCTTTTAGGCCGCGCCTTTTCCTCTTCGCTCGCCTGAGGCATCGCTTTGCACGCCTCGCGCGTCACCTTGCCAGCGGCAAGCGTCGCGGTCGCACCAAAAATATGGCGACCGGGATGAATAACTATCGCCTCGGTCAGGTTCTTAAAGCCCTCTTCCGGGTCCGCTTGGCTCTTCGCGATTTTTAACGTCGCCGGATACTTAAATCCAACTTTATATTCCTTGTTGTAAAAGGTCTTCTGCGCGGCAACCATGCCGGCGGCCATCACAACGAACGTCAACGCCAAACAAATCTTCTTCATACTTTCCGCCCCTCGCTCTTTTATTCTCGGTGGAGTGAAGATACTGCGAAACCAAATTGGTGTCAAGAGATATTTTGCCGGGACTGCCTCACTAATCCGCAAAATCCAGATCAAGCGTCATTCGATATTCGTTCGCCATCGACGGATGGCCGTGGGACGTTGAGACGTCGATGCCTTTTTGGTAGGTTTTGGCCGCTTTTTCGCGGTTTCCGGTTTTAGCGTATGCGTCCGCCAGCACACCGTAGGCGTTGCCCTCATCGTCGGCCTTGGTGAGGTAGGTTTCGAGCAGGGCAATGACATCGTTGTGCTGGCCGAGCTTTTCGTATTCTTTAGCGAGGCCAAACATGACCATCGTGTTTTCAGGGTCGGATACGAGCATTTCTTTAAAGACTTTGATTCGGTTCGACATATTTTTGAAGTTAGCACCGCAATCGGCATTCGACAAAAAGAAAAACGCCGTTTTTGACGCGGCGTTTTTATTACTGACTTGGACTCGGCCTATTTGGCATAGGTCGCGACGGTTTTAGGAAACCGCTGGAGCGAACCCGGAGCGTCCGTCCACATAAGCGGCGGATCGCCGAGTATTTCACGGGCAGTTTTCTTGTAAACGGCCTGGTTTAGGTCTTTGTCGGGCGTGATAACGACGCCTTTGAGCGAAAGCCCGGCAAACAGGCCACGGCTGCGAGAGTAGGTCAGGATCTCGGCGTCGAGCGTCGCATTGGTCGAGGCCGCAGCCGTTCGGCCGACGGGTCCGGCGGCCACGCTGCCTTCGCCGCCCAGCTCAAACTTGTCCTCAAGCAGGCCCTTGAGACCCTTTTCGTTCATTATCAGCAGGATATAGTCCGTTTTCTGCCCGCCGATCTGCGGCCCAATGCTGCCGCCCGCCATATTCAGAAACGCAGGAGCGCTCCAGCCGTTCTCTGTCCTGCGAACCACAACGCCCGAGCCGCCCTGTCCGCCAATGATAAAGCCGACCTTGAGAGCACTCGGAAATACCACCACTGCTTTGGCCTTTGCAAGCAGATCGCTTGGTATCGACTTGTCACCGGCACGCATAATCTCGTTAACAACCTTTGAGGCCTTGTCGACACGGTCCGTGGCCTCATTCATCTCCTTTGCGTTTTGCGCGAACGCGCTTACGCCCGCTATCAAAACAATCAAAACTCCAAACAAAATCTCAATCCGTTTACGCATAAAAAACTCCTTAAAACACAAATACTTAAAACTTTAAGGAAAGATTACCAGCGAGGCGGTTCATCGGTCTGTATGCTAACCCACATAGAAATGCAGTAGTTGGTAAACCGGTCAAAATAATCTCCGCTGGATGACAACAGGCTCCGCCACGTTTTCGACCGCCGCCTTTTCATGCCGCTTAAAGCCAAGACGACGGGAATGAAAATCAAAGAGCTTTTGGGTAACTTCCCACCGTTCGGTCTTTCCGGTGCTTCTTTCCTTGTAGGTTTGATGCCTAAGCGTACCGCCGCGTTCGCGTTTCATCGTGTTTATGATCTTGGAAACGGCGGTTGGTGATAGCCGTTCGTGCATTTTTTGAACGAAATATTCCTCAATCGAGTCGGTATCGAGATGAAGCATTGACATAAACGCCCTGGTTGCTCCAGCTTCTTTCGCACGTTCGAGCAAGCCGGGTATGTCCGATTCGTTATAACCGGGAATAACGGGTGCGATGCCAATACCGACCGGAATACCGGCATCGGCGATCACCCTCATAGCCCGAAAACGAGCTTCCGGCACGGGCGTGTACGGTTCAAATGGATTGGATTTTTCTTTTGTCAGAAATGGCAGGGAAAAGAAAACAGATACGTGTTCAAGCTTTTTCAAAAGGTCTATATCGCGGGTCACAAGTGGCGCTTTTGTAATTACGCCGACAGGTACGCGAAAATCGACACAAACTTCGAGGCATTTTCGCGTGAGTTCGTAGATTGCTTCGAGCGGTAGATACGGGTCGGTCGCAAACGAAAAATCGATATGCGGCATCTTGTTGCGTGTCTTTTTCAGCTCCTGCCTTAGCAAATGCGGAGCGTTTGGCTTGACGACGATCTTCGTCTCAAAATCCGTCCCGGCCCCATAGCCGAGGTATTCGTGATACTGTCGGGCAAAGCAATATGTGCAGCCATGTACGCACCCTCGATAACAGTTGACCGTGTAACGCCAGCCACCTTCCCAGTCGGAGGCGAACGCCTTCGTGATCATCTTCTTGGTCGCGGTCTCCTCAAAGATCTCAAGCTTTGTCGGCGGCGGCTCGCCAACGTATTCGGCTGAGTATTTGTTGTAGGGGTTTGGGGGATCTGTAATTTGTCGCACAAATGCAATGATATTGCATACACAAGCGAAAAGCAAGGTAGGCGGAAACCCGACCGGTAGGGAGGGTGCCAGTCGGCGGAACCCGAATAACGATATTGGAAGTGGGCACCCTCCCTACCGGTCGGGTTTCCGCCTCAGTTCTTTCTGCATCAACAAATCGGTTTGCGGATCGGAGCCGAGCTGAAATGTATGTTTACCCACCTCGCGAAAGCCGTTCTTGCGGTAAAACGCTTGCGCCCTCGGGTTGTATTCCCAGACGCCTAACCAGATTACGTCGTAGTTGCGATCCCGCGCGAGGTCAAAACAGGCATCCATAAGATTTTGCCCAACGCCGCGACCGAGATATTCCTGGTGCGAATAGAGACGGGCGAGTTCGATCGGCCGCTCGGCCGTTATTCCATCTTCGATGCTGCCCAGATTTAGCTTGGCGTAACCGGCCGGTTTTCCTTCGATCTCCGCAATCAGGAAAACCGCGTCTGTATCGGCCAGCTCGACAGCGATCTGCTCGACGCTAAAGGCCTGCCGCATATAATGGGCGAGATCGTCCGGCGCGTTTTTGGGGTGATGGGCAAAGGCGTCCCAAAATGTCGTGTACGACAGATCGGTCAACAGCCGGGCATCGTCGAGTGCCGCTTGGCGGATTTGAATTTGATCAGACACGGAATAAAAAGTTCTCCCCAACAAATACTTTTCGCAACCTGAGTCGAACTGGGCACTCTACAATCGTGATCGCCTTAAGGCTTTCCATTCGCGAGAGAAAAATCGGCTTTCGACACGGTGGCACGCCGTTAAGCCATTTCGGAATCGGTATAGCTAATTCGTCACAGAGCGTCTCAATAACGCCGGCAAGCACCGCATCTTTGTCTTCGTCGCCCAATTCAAACGGTTCAGAAATAGCTTCTGCATTTTTGTGGTATCTAAAATCGTCCACAAAATCCATTAACGGTATTTTCCACCATTTAGGATCTTCGTCGAATTTAAGCTTTGTTTCAGCGGCTGAGATCATTGTGCAAAATAGTCATCGAGCCACAGTACCGTTTTGTGCTTGACCTCTTTTTTCGGGTAGTAGTCAGCAACAATGGCCAGAACTTCTTGCGGCTTTGTCAATCCGAGTCGTTTGATCAGAAATTCCGCATCATTTTCATCCTCGGTATCAGCTCGCAACGCCAGCATTTTCATCGCCAGAAGATAATCGGCGTCAGGAACCGTAACGATCAGATTTGATAGATCAAAAAGAACCTGTCTCGGATGATCGACAACGAACATCTTAACCGCCAGATTCAACCAGTCGAGCGTCAAATTATGTTTTTCAGCAATTCGATGGGACGCATTTCGAATCTCCTTTACGGGCTCAAATATCGCATCTACGTCCTTTGTCGCTGGACGCGCCTTGAACGCCAGACACATCACAGCGCCGCCGTAAAGCGAAACTTCGCCCCTGATATCCATCAAGCGAAGTTCGTCGTTTAGCTCGGTCAGATATTTTGTGATCTCTTCGGCGGTCATAAGGTCGAGGTTAAACCACTATCCGCAATATATGTTCGACGCATCGGTCAGCAAATCTGCCATGAGGGACATCGCTCGGCAAATCTCATTTTGATCAAGCACGGGACAGAAAATTCTCCAAAACGAATATCTTTCGGATTCTAAACCGCAACGGGGATTGCAAAAGCGCAAAGGCTTTTAATCCGTCGAGGCCCGATACAAAGTACGGGTCGCGGCAGGCCGGAATTTCGAAGAGCCAAGCTGGAACCTCGATGCCCAGTTCGTCGCACAATGACTCCGCGGTCGAAGCAAGCAATGAATCCATTCTGTCTCCGGCCTGGATAAACGGTTCGGCGACCTGATCGGGGCTTTTATGGCGTCGAAAGTCGTCAACGAAATCCATCAGATATATGCGCCAGTTTGGCTCATCATTGTCGATTTGTTTTCTGACTTCCTTTAACGTGATCATTGCTCAAATAATGCTTGAATAAAATATTGCGTCACCGGTTTTATCTGGTCTCGAGGATAATACTTTTCGACTAGATTTAGCACTTCGTCTGCCGTTTTTAGCCCGACAACATCGACCAGATACATTATATCGCTCGTATCCCACGAATCTGCTCTTGCGGAAAGTGCTTTCATAGCGAGTAAATAGTCTGGCTCGGGCACGAATACTTTCAGATTAGGGAGATCAATAAATATTCTGCTTTCATGTTCCACGAGATAACCTTTAACGCCGTCATTTAACCAATCGGAAGGAAGGTCGTGCCGGCTTGCGATCCGGTCAGTCGCGACCCTAATTTCGGCCGCCGGTGCGAAGATCGCATCTACATCCTTAGTCGCTGCGCGGGCATTATACACTAGACACATCACGGCACCGCCATAAAGCGAAACTTCGCCCTTGATATCCATCAGCCGAAGTTCGTCGTTTAGCTCGGTCAGGTATTGTGTGATCTCTGCGGCGGTCATAGGTCTAAATTGTCTTAACGCCGTACGCGGCGAAATCAGGGTCCGAGGTTATTACAGGAATATCTTCGGTCAATGCCTGAGCAATAATAAGTCGATCAAGTGGGTCTTTGTGGTGAAAAGGAAGAGCCGAAACCGTAAGTATGTGGCCGATTTCGATTGATAAAAAGTCGATTGACGAAGTCTCAATATCGGCGATGACCTGTTCCAGCGATTTTCATAACCCTAGTTTTCCCAAGCTTAACTTTATCGCAATTTCCCAGACAGATGTCTTGCTTATCAAAATGCTATTGGCAGGACTCGCAATTAACGTGCGCCTTGCGGACGAAAGTTGGAAGTCTCCCTCAAGGTGCCAGATCAGAATATGCGTATCAATCAAAATACGCATTACATATATTCCCCAAAATCTTCAAGCGGAGCGTCAAAGTCATCTGCCATGTATAAAACCAAACCTTTCATACTGCCGAATTGAAGAGGTTTCTTTTTTGCCTTCTTTGGCTTTTCTATCTTGATCAGTTTTTGATTTTCAAGTTTGTCGAGCTCTTTTTCAGCTTCAGGCTCCAGAATGGTAACGGTTATCGTGTCCATATCGAGATTTTATCATAGATGCGATTTAGAAAATCAGGAAAATTATGCATTTGCCTTTATGGTGTATTTCGCCCGAAGACTAAGCATGTAAGTCGGCCTTTTATCAAATCTTTGTTTCAAGTAAGTTTCAAGCGTTTTCAGATCGTTGCCGGACGTAAAAGCACTTTTCGGTATAAACCATCCAAATTTCTCATTGGCAATGTAAAAGATCAGATCTGTCGAGGAGCCGAGAACTTTGGTGATCGCCTCCCACTTTAATAGGCTCGAACTCAGTTCGCCAGTCGAGCTAATCCCTGTCGATGAAAACTCAATGAGTCTTTCGTCATTCATGAGCGGAGAACTTCAAAATACTTTGTTACGCGCCTTTTCGCTCTCCATGCGCCAATCGGTCCGTGCATTAGGTAGACAACTAAACCCACGATTATGGCTGGAACTACGCTAAACACCATTGCCCCGATGACGTTGAACGTGTTGAGGTCATTCGCCATTAAGACAATCAGTACAATGAACGCAAGAAAAACAAAGGTCGCGGTCAGAAGTGCGTCGTGTCGATAAAAGAAACTCCTGTTTTGAATAAACCTCGCAACCCGAATAGGATCGTCAATCGTGTACTTAACACTTATGGTTATTTGTTGATCCACAAAGTCTATTTCCCACTCATTATCAGTTTGGCGATCGTTTGCAGCTGCATGTTCGACGTACCTTCGTAGATCGCGCCGATCTTGGAGTCTCGCCAGAATTTTTCAACCGGGTAATCTTTTACGTAGCCGTAGCCGCCGTAGAGTTCGATGGCTTTGGACGAGACGGCCTCGGCGACGCGGGACGAGTAGAGTTTGGCGATTGCAGCTTCTTTTAGAAAGGGCTGGCCGGCGTCTTTTCGGCGGGCGGCGTTGTAGACGAGCAGACGGGTTGCTTCGATCTCGACCGCCATTTCGGCAAGCTGAAACTGGATCGCCTGAAAATTTGAGATCGCCTGACCAAATTGCTCGCGTTCCTGCGTGTATTTCAAAGCGGCCTCGAAAGCGCCTTGAGCGATGCCGAGCATTTGTGCCCCGATACCGATGCGGCCTTCGTTGAGGGTTTCGATCGAGACCTTGTAACCTTTGCCGACCTCTCCTAAAATGTTTTCTTGTGGCACTTTGCAGTTGTCGAGAATCAGTTCGGTCGTCGATGAAGCCCGGATGCCGAGCTTGTCCTCTTTTTTTCCGACGGAGAATCCTTCAAAACCCTTTTCGACTATGAAAGCGGTAATTCCTTTGTAGCCGGCGTCCGGGTCAACGGTCGCAAAGAGCACAAAGATCTCCGCCTCGTTGCCATTTGTGATCCAAAGCTTTTGGCCAGTCAGTTCGTAGTAGTCCCCTTTATCGACCGCACGTGTTTTCAAGGCAAATGCATCGGATCCCGACGACGCTTCGCTCAGGGCGTATGCACCGACCTTGTCGGTCGCGAGCTGCGGCATGTACCTTTTCTTTTGCTCATCATTTGCCCACCGCATAAACGCATTGGTGACGAGTGTGTTATGAACGTCGACAAAAACGGAGACGCTGGCATCGACACGGGCAAGCTCCTCGATCGCAAGGATCGCGTTAAATATCGTCGAGCCGGCACCGCCAAATTCCTCGGGCGACTCGATCGCCATCAACCCAAGCTCGAAACATTGTTTGATAAGGTCGGGGTCAAGCTTAGAGGCGTGCTCCATTGTCTCGACACGTGGACGGACCTCGCCCTCGGCAAATTCGCGAACGGATGCGCGAAATAATTCTTCTTCTTCTGATAAAACCGTCAGGCCGCCGTTTAAAAATGCTGCCCCTGTAGCTGTGGTCATATGCTTCGCTCCATATTAAGCGTCGGTAGTCCGCCCGTTAGGAAGGGCTCTATGTGCGAAAGAAAAGCCCATAGTTCACGTGCGGGCTACCGACACTTCCGATAAACTACCATTTTAGCTAATAGGTAAGCTCAAAGGCAAAACAGTGGATCCGACGGTAGAACCATCACAAACATCTGCAAAAAACATTAACCGGCTAAAGATCGCAGGCGTTATTCTGACGATCTTCGGCGTCGGGCTATTTGCATATTTTGTTTATTCCGTTGGCTTTCACTCGATCTTTGAGGGCGTCAGGCGGTTTGGCTTTGCAGGGTTTGGCGTGATCGTCATTATTTTTTTCCTGAGGATATGCGCCCGTGCATGGGCGTGGAAATTATCCGTCCACGCCCCTTACTCGCTTCGGATGCGGGACACGATACCAGCCGTCGTGATCGGAGAGGCCGTGAGCAGCACCATCCCTCTAGGTATTTTGGCAAGCGGGACATCGAAAGCGGTGGCGGTGCGAACGCACATTCCGCTAGTCGCCGGCCTGTCATCGGTCGCGACCGAAAATCTGTTTTACAGCTTTACGACGGGCTTGTTTTTGATCGTGGGGGCGTTTGTTTTGCTGCGGGGGTTTGCCGTTGACGAGACCGTTGCCCTTACTCTCGACCTGATCATCGGTTCGCTGGCCCTGCTCATCGTTTTAGGTCTGTTAATGGTCATTCGCCAGTGGCATTTTGCCAGCGAGACGTGCGAATGGCTCTACGAAAAGGGCTATTTTCGCAGGCTGCTCGAAAACGGCCGGCTTGACGTTAGACTATTCGAAAATTTGATCTACGGATTCTACCGCCTTTACCCGGAGCGGTTTCTGCCAATATGCGGTATCGAGACCGTCTATCATCTGCTGGGGATCGCTGAGGTTTGGTTCATTCTCAGCCGACTGAGCGACGCGTACCCAAGCCTGCTAAATTCGTTTCTGCTCGAATCCGTCAGCCGCCTTATCACGATCATTTTCAAGCTCGTTCCCTTTGTCATCGGTGTCGACGAGGCCGGGGCCCAATTTGTCGGTTCGACCATCTCACTCGCGGCCGGCATGGGCGTGACGATCGCTATCATCAGAAAAGGCCGCATCGTTTTTTGGACCCTGATCGGTCTGATCCTGATCATCAAACGCGGCATCTCGATCAGCGAGATAACAAAGAGCGTCGACGTGTAAAATACCGTTATGGACCGAAGTAACAAGATGCTGATCGTCGGAGCCGGCCCGTGCGGGCTGTCGCACGCCAAGGCCCTCGCGGACGCGGGCATCGCTTACGAACAGGTCGAGGCGGACGACGAGGTCGGCGGCAATTGGTATCACGGCACCTATCGGACCGCACATATTATTTCTTCGCGAAAAACTACCGAATTCTCTGACTTTCCGATGCCGGACGACTATCCCGATTTTCCGAGCCAGCGACAGATGGGCGACTATTACAAGCTGTATGCCGATACGTTCGGGTTGCGGGATAGTATCGAGTTTCACACCAAAGTTACGGCGATAAAGCCTCGATCGGACGAGTTGTGGGACGTCGAGCTGGCGACGGGCGAGCGGCGCGTTTATAAAGGCGTGCTTGTCTGCAACGGTCACCACTGGCATAAAAGGTTTCCGTCGTACCCGGGCGAATTTACGGGCGAATATATCCATTCAAAAGATTTTAAGGATCCGAAACAGCTTGCCGAAAAACGCGTATTAGTGATCGGCGGTGGCAATTCGGCTTGCGACGTTGTATCCGAAGCCGCCCGCGTATCTGAATGTGCCCATCTCAGTCTTCGCCGGGGATACTGGATGACACCAAAATCGATATTTGGCAAACCATCGATCGAATCGCCGCTGATGCATCTGCCGTTACCGGTGCAGCGATTGCTGCTGCGGCTTCTGCTGCGGGTCGTCGTCGGGAGATACGAGGACTATGGCCTGCCCCGGCCCGATCACAAGATTTTTGAAAAGCACCCGACGATCAGCACCGAGATATTTCACTATCTAAAACACGGACGCATCAAACCGCGGCCTGATGTTGAGCGATTTGAGGGCAACACCGTTTACTTTACCGACGGGACGGCAGACGAATTCGACATGATCGTTGCGGCGACGGGTTTTTACGTCAGCTTTCCGTTTTTGCCTGACGGGATGGTGCCGATGAAGAACGAACAGCTTCCGCTGCTATACGCCGGATGTGTTTTACCGGAATACAGGCATTTTTATCTGATCGGGACGCAACAGGTGCGTTACGGCATCGGGCCGCTGCTGACGCCGGGGTCAAAGCTGATCGCCAAAATGATCGAGCTACAGGATCACATGCAATTGCCTATTGGCCTCGTTTTGAAGGACTCGGGTTATCCATTACCTGACACGCATCTCGTCGATCCCATCAGATCGCTCAGGCGGATGAAAATAGCAAATTACACTCTGCCGAGGCTTTTGAAAAAGGAACGCCGGTTGCGGAAACGATTAAAAGCAGAGACGTTTGTGAATTTACCTATGAGTTCCGATCCGGACTTACAGGTATATTGATCGTGAGATTTAGTACCGACGGTCTAGAGACTGAGCAGACAGACAATATTTTTTGGTTTTATTCGCTGGAGTAAAAAAGGTCGAAATAGCTAAATTTTTTGATATAATCAGAGGCGTTATGAATATCAAAGTCATTATCGATAATGGTGAAGATGGCTACTTTGTCGCTCGTGTTCCTTCGTTGAAAGGATGTTGGTCGCAGGGTAAAACAAGAGAGCAGGCACTTGAAAATATTCGTGAAGCGATTGACCTATACCTCGAACCCGAACCTTCAGCTTTTCTCTCCTTAAACGGACGCGAAATTGTTGAATTGGCGATATGAAACTCCCGCTTTATTCGGGTAAACAGGTTGTCCGGGCATTGGAGCGACTGGGATTTCAAGAAGTCGGTCGAAAGGGCAGTCATGTGAAAATGAAACATCCAGACGGGCGTATAATTGTTTTCCCATTCCATGATGAAATCGACAGATTTACGCTAAAAGGAGCACTAAGCGATGCTGAGATCAACGTCGAAGATTTTGTCGCCGTCATTCGCTAATCTAGTTGAACTCGACAAAATGCGGCGCTTTATGTAAGAATTTTCTTTCTATTCACACTTTTGTATAGAAAGACGGTTAGTTCAAGGAGAATTTAGTTTTAGATGTCAGAAGAAGCAGTTCAGACCGCACCGGCGGCAGACGAAGCGCCGGCAGTCACGGAAGACGTGTCATATCAGGCGGTCGAAAAAGAAGGAACGGTAACGGCGATATGGGAAATGCAGGGACAAAAGCACCTTCGCACCATTGACCCGCGTTCGATCGAGGGCAAGCAGATCCTCGCTCTGTTCGAAACCGCCGGTTAATCAAGCCGAATCCACGAAATTGCACGAGGGTTCACGAAATACTTTTCGTGGGTTTTTGTGTTTTTTCACGTCTAGGTTTCCAGTCGCATCGCATCACCCTCTTTCACGCTGATCCGCCCTTTTTTATCCCGGCAAAATTCGGTCACAAGCTCGGTGAAAAGTTCACTCTTTTCTTCCTGCGGGACGTGGCCGCAATCTTTTAGGACGACAAATCGCGAATGCAATATCTCTTCATGCAGCCTATAACCGTTTTTGATCGGAATGACCATGTCCTCTTCGCCCCAGATGATGAGGGTCGGTTGGTTGATCTGGTGGGCGTCGCGTTCGATGTGACCCGCGCTCCAGTTGCGCGAGGTTGCGAGGACCGAATGATGGCCGTCGGCGGCTGAGAGCGGACGGATGATCGATTCGATCCGGTCTTTGGTGATCATGTGGTGATTGGCCCTGGCGAGCGTGTTGTGCATCCGCATCTTCATAAACGATTTGGAATCGCACAGAAATGGCGTTATCACCTCGCCGACGCCGGGCAGCGACGCAAGACGTAATATCGGATGATTTTTTGGCTGGTCGTTGCAGACTGGGTCCACCAGCACCAATCTATCTACAAATTCCGGGTACTCCAGCGTTAGTGTCAACGCAACCGCTCCGCCGTACGAACTGCCCACCACGACAGCCCGGCCGATGCCGAGACGGTTCATAAACCGCACGACATTGCGTGCCTGCGACTGGATCGAATAATCAAACCACTTCGGTTTTTCCGAGTACCCAAAGCCGAGCAGATCGATCGCAATCACGCGAAACCCCGCAGCGGCAAGCATTGGGGCCGCAGTTTTCCAGACGTAAACCGACGCCGTGTAGCCGTGAATGAGAACAAGCGGCGGCTTGGCCGCGTCGCCAAATTCCTGATAATGCACACGCGCCCCGTCAACATTCACAAAATGCGAATGGTCTGAGTGCACCACCTTATCGGCAACAGCCTCAAACTCAACGCTGTCGGGCCGCGTTAACAATTTGACCGCCACGGCCGCTGCTGCGGCACCGCCGACTGCCAATGCTACATTTCGTTTTTTCATAAGAGGTCTCTCGGGTAATTCTATACCAAAACGACTTTAGGGCGAACAGATTTTTCTGTCTCGTCGTAAAAGCCGATCGCCAGCAGACGTTGGTTTTCGTCGAGCATTCTAACCGGCTGGCCGTCGATAAATTGGGATTCGTGTACGCGCGTCGAGAGGCCCCCTTTCGTCTTTCCAGCCCGGTCGGCCGTCAATGTGATCGACGCAAGGTGCTCGACCGCCTCTTCCATTGGTATCAGCGCGGACGCCGGATCGTCCAATTCTGACAGGGCGTCGAGCGTCACACTTTGGGAGAGGTCAAATCGCCCGGCCCGCGTTCGACGCAGTTCCGAGAGATGCGCTCCCGTGCCGACCTTCCGGCCGATGTCCTCGGCAAGCGTTCGGATATAGGTCCCGGCGGAACAGGCGACGCGAATGCGGAGGCTGTCAATTGCGGAGTGCGGAGTGCGGAGTGCGGAATCAACCAACTCTAACCCACGGATCTCGACCCGAATCGGTTTTCGCACGACAGTCTCACCCCTTCGAGCATGTTCGTACAACTTTTTGCCATCGATTTTTTTTGCGGAATACATTGGCGGAAGCTGTTCGATCTCGCCGCGAAATTGCGAGAATGTATCCTCCCAATCAATCTTTAGGAGCAATTCGGCTATTTCTTTACTCCGCATTCCGCATTCTGCACTCCGCACTCCCGTCCGGTCTCCCGTGTCGGTCTCAAACCCAAACGTCACGTCCGCCACATACTCCTTTTCGTCCTTGTCGAGGAACTGCGCAAGCCGTGTCGCTTTGCCCACCAGAACGACCATCACACCTGTCGCAAAAGGGTCTAGCGTGCCTGTGTGGCCCACGCGTTTTGTCCTTAAAATGCGGCGCACACGGGCCACTACGTCGTGGGAGGTGATGCCAGCCGGTTTGTCGATTATCAGGATGCCGTCCATCCACTAATTTTAGAATGCACAACGCATAATGCACAATGTAAAGAATATTGTGCATTCTGCATTGTGAACTGTGCATTGAATTCATGCGGGGAAAACGGTACAAAAAGATCGACGAAACGGACCGTGTAGTCAACGACCCGGAACGCTCGCGTGAGCGGACGATGAACCGCGCCGTCAAGTTGCTAGCCGCCAAACCCCGTTCTGTAAGGGAGTTACGTGAGCGGCTGCTCGAAAAATTGTGGACTGACGAAGCGATAGTGGACTCCGTGATCGACAAGCTAAAAGACTATAAATACCTCGACGACGAGCAATTTGCCCGCGATCTTGCGGTCTCGAAACTGCGGCAAAAACCGCAGGGCAAACGCCGTCTACAGCAGACGATGTCGCAGAAAAAGCTCGATAAGGAAACGGTCGATGCGGCGATCACGGAGGCCTTTGAAAAGCTGCCCGAGGCAGATTTGATCGATCAGGCAATAGCCAAACGGCTCCGGCTCAAAGGCAAACCCGTGACACGCGAAGAGACAAAGAAATTTTACGATCACCTGCTGCGTCAGGGTTTTGGTTTCGACCTGATCCGCGAAAAAATGTCCGTTGTCGCCAGCCGTGAATTTGAACAGGATGGACAGGATCAATAGGATGTTTCGGCGCCGCCTCTGCTTGTTTGTTAATGCAACCCAGCTCGATTTCTGCTATAACTTTTTGAGATGAAAATCATTTCGACAACTCCCCAAGAGTCCTTGGACAAGGCTCTTTTGCGCTTTCGACCGAAAGAGGCTGACTTTGAACGATTTAAGACCAAACTCGGTGAATTTCAGACACATATTGACAACGAACAGCGCGAGGATCAGCAAAAAACATACGTTCAAAACTTTCTTCGGGAAGCTATCTACCCCGCAAACAACGTAAACAGCAAAGGAACGATCGATCTGGCGATCCATTCAGGGCCGGACGCGGCAAGCTGCGTGCTCGTAATGATCGAGGCAAAGGCTCCGGGCAACAAAGCCCAAATGGTCTCTCGCGACAGGCCGAATGCTAGGGCCCTGCATGAACTCGTGCTCTATTTCATGCGGGAACGCGTTGACGAGGACAACGACGACCTAAAATACCTTGTTGCGACGAATATAAACGAATGGTTCATATTCGCGGCATCAGATTTTAACAAGATCTTTTACGCAAATACGAAGTTTCGCAAAACATACGAAGATTGGCGCGACAAGCTGAAAGTCAGTGCGAACACCGACCATTTTTACGATGAGATAGTTAAACCCTTCATCGACCAACTTGATATTACGGTCGAATGCACGTATTTCGACCTTCGCGAGTACAAGGCCCCGGTCACTACCGTTCCCGGTTCTGACAAAACACACGGCGTGAGGAAACTCATCGCTCTCTATAAGCTACTTTCGCCATATCATCTGCTCAAAACCAAATTTGAGGATGACAGCAATACCCTCGATAAGAAATTTTATACCGAGTTGCTGCATATCATCGGGCTTGAGGAATATAAGGAAAAGAGCAAGACGCTGATTCGCCGGAAAACGACCGATAATATTGGGTCGCTGATGGAAATGGCGATCACGATGCTTGAGGTCAAGGACGTTTTGCCGCGAGTCGAAAACCCGTCTGCCTATGGCGACACCCGCGAAAAGCGGTACGAGGCCATCGCGCTCGAACTCTGTATTACATGGATAAATCGCATCCTCTTTCTCAAATTGCTCGAAGCCCAGCTCGTCGGTTATCACGGCGGCGATAGCGCGTACCGTTTTCTAAACCTGGAAATGGTTCGCGATTTTGACGAATTGTTTGCCCTCTTTCACCAGGTGCTTGCCAAAACCACCGACGAACGCCCGCCCGCAATAAGAGAAAAGTTTGCCCGCGTTCCTTATCTCAACAGCTCGCTTTTCGAAACGACCGATCTCGAAAATCAAACGATCACCATCGAATCGTTAAAAGATCACGAATTGCTCCCGGTTATCGGCACGAGCATTCTAAAAAAACTTGGCGAAAAAGCCGACAGTCTCAAGACTCTCGAATATTTGTTCCGCTTTCTCGATGCGTACGATTTTGCGTCGGAGGGCAAAGACGACATCCAAAGCGAAAACCGTTCGCTGATAAATGCGTCGGTGCTTGGCAAGGTTTTTGAAAAAATAAATGGCTACAAGGACGGGTCGATCTACACGCCGGGCTTTATCACGATGTATATGTGCCGTCAGGCTATCCGGCTGGCGGTCGTGCAAAAATTTAGGGATGAGACGGATTTTAATGGCGCCGACTTTGGCGAACTCAAAAATTGGATCAAGGATGATCGGAGTTATCAAAAGGACAACATTAAACGGTTCAATGAAATCATTGATTCGTTAAAGATATGCGATCCAGCCGTCGGGAGCGGCCATTTTCTCGTATCGGCGCTAAATGAAATTTTGGCTATTAAATCGGAATTGCGTATATTTGCCGACGACCAACACGAGACGTTCGGCGATTATTCGATTGCGATTGTTAACGACGAGCTTATAATCGTCCACCGCGAAAAGAACACTGTTTTCGAATACAAAATCCACGACGGCAAACCTTTGAATGCCGAGATGCAGCGGTTGCAGCGGGCGCTCTTTCACGAAAAACAAAAGCTGATCGAAAACTGCCTCTTTGGCGTGGACATCAACCCAAACTCGGTAAAGATATGCCGTCTGCGGCTATGGATAGAACTGCTCAAAAATGCGTACTACAAGTTTGGAGTTCCGCCTTCAGGCGGCCTCCCGCGAGGCGAAGGGCCGCCTAAAGGCGGAACTCCAAACGAACTCGAAACCCTCCCAAATATCG
>JANYIL010000155.1 GCA_025362075.1 Chloracidobacterium sp. | reverse complement strand
GGGACAGAGATAATAGCCCGGGGTAAGGCCGGAGGCCGCAACCCCGGGAACGCGGACGCCAACCGTTCCGACCCTGAAGGGGTCGAACAAAACTCGGCAATTGTTGCTCCCCTTCAGGGAGCGGACGATATTTCGATTGCTGACCCGGCGTTTCACACCGGGCTATTATCTTTGTCACCTTCGGCGACGAGAATCTTTGCTCCGATAGATATACTCGATTACATCTACGCCGTTCTGCATAGCCCGAGTTACCGCGAGAAGTACAAGGAGTTTTTGAAGATCGACTTTCCGCGTGTGCCTTATCCAAAGGACGCCGCGACGTTTTGGCAGCTTGTGAGTTTAGGCGGCGAATTGAGGCAGATACATCTGCTCGAATCGCCGAAAGTGAACCAGTCCATCACAAGCTTTAACGTCGGCGGGGTTAATGTTGTGGAGAAACCGCAGTTTAAGAACCCAGTCGCTGTCGCTCCCGGTTCTGACACGCTTTCCGTCGGCGATGTCTATTTCAACGACACCCAATATTTCTCAAACGTTCCCGAAACCGCATGGAACTTCTACATCGGCGGCTACCAGCCCGCTCAAAAATGGCTAAAGGACCGCAAGGGACGCAAACTCTCGTACGACGACATCCAGCATTACCAAAAAATTATCGTCGCCCTGACCGAAACTGACAGGCTAATGAAAGAGATCGACAAATTGGATTGGATCGAAGGAGAAAAATGATTATTTCAAATCTCGGTAGCGAACTAATCTTGCGTTGCTGAAAAGAAATGAGGTAACGATCTAGGCTTTTCTCTGCGTCTTCCTCAAGCGGCCTCTGCGTTCAAAGCCAAGTTAACGCAGAGGCCGCAGAGTTTTTCGCAGAGGACGAGGGAGAAGAATTCTGCTCCTTATTCGCAGCTACAAACTAGAATGACACCACACGGTTAGGACATTACCCAATCAAGAAAATACGGCAAATAGTCGCGTTTCGGATCGTTAATGAGTATAATGACTCAACTCTTTGCCTAAATTTTTACAACTGGGGACAACACGATGAAAATTTGCCCGCGGTGCCAGAAGACTTATTCGGATGACAACTTGAATTTTTGCCTCGAGGACGGCTCGGTGCTGACGCAGGCGTCGGCTGGGCTTCCGCAGACGGTGATGATTAACGAGCCGCGGATAACGCAGCCGCAGCCGTCGATGCCGAGCCAGCCGGGTTCGCAGCCAGGCTCGCAGCCGGGGTGGAATGTGGCACCGCAGCCGCAGTATTCGATGCAGCCGCCCAGGAAATCCTCGAAAATGTGGATATGGGTGGTGCTGATCCTCGGCGTGCTAGCGGTCATATGCGGCAGCGGGCTCGTCGGGCTGATATATATTGGTTCGCAGGCTGATATTGCGTCGAATTCGGGATACTCGAACAATGGTAAAACGGCCCCTTCGCCGACGGCAAACAAATCGAGTAATACATCGACTAATACGAATACCACGGACCGAACTAGCCTCGAGACGATCGACCTCGAACAGTGGGTCAAGGAGAATTCGCTCTACGGCACGACCGAGTTTACGAACGGCGAATTTATCATGGGGTCGAAGAAAAAGGCCTTTTATTACGTGCTCGTCGCTCCGGAGGATTACAAGACCGGCAACGCCAATACGCGTGTCACGCTTCGGAATATCGACGATGCCAATTCGAGCCTCGGTTACGGGCTGATATTTCACAGCAACCCGACGCCGCTGCTGCAGGACTATGCCTTGCTGATTGACACCAAACGGAAAAAGTATCACGTCGTTCATCACGAGCCGCAGAAAGAGTCTTCGGTTGTCAGTTGGACATCGTCCGATTCGATCAAGGGCGGAACGGCGGAAAATGTCCTTGAGGCCCGCGATCTATCGGACAAGATCGAGCTTTACATCAATGGTACGATGGTCACGTCGATCAAGAATACATACGGCTACGCGGGCGGCGTCGCCGGGCTGTATTCGGGAGACGGGGTCAAGATCGCGTTTAAGAATCTTGAGATCAGGAAATAGTGATAATGGATAATGGATAATTGAAAATGAAGAGCGGAAATACAAAAATCGCGAGCCTTTAGATCCCGGGCACCGATTTGCAACTCTTCAATTTAATTATTAATTCAATTTTCAATTATCAGTTATCAATTATCAATTGTTTATGAAGCAATGCCCGCGTTGTAACCAGACCTATACCGACGACCAGCTCAATTTTTGCCTGAACGACGGCGAGCTGTTGACGAATTTTGCGACGGAGCCCGGGCGTTACGCGGACGATGCGCCGCCGACGATATTGCTCGATTCGGCCCGTGTGACCAATCCCGCGAGCTGGCCGCAGGGAGCTTCGCCACCCGCTCCGTGGCAGCCGCAAAACATGCAAAATCAGCCGTTTGGCTCGTCGTTTGTTCAGAAACGCGACCAGACATTGCCGACGATCGCGATGATACTCGGCATTCTCAGCGTCGCCCTAATCTGCTGCTACGGCGGCATCTGGATGGGGTTGCCGGCGGCCATACTTGGTTTTCTCGGGATGCGAAATGCCGACAGCGACCCGGGACGATACGGCGGCCGCGGCATGGCGATCGCGGGTATGGTTCTGGGTACGATCAGTCTGCTGGCTTCGCTGGTCGTAGCCGTGATCGCGATAGTAGCCAGATAGCCGTAAATCTCCTATAATCTTTTGGATGCGCGTGAGCCTCAATGTCGTTGCGGGACCTCAGACCGGACGGACATTCATATTTGATCAGCACGATACGTTCATGATCGGCCGGAGCGATGATTCGCAATTCTGTCTGCCTCATGACCGTTTTTTCTCACGCCACCATTGCATTCTCGAAATCGCTCCGCCGCAAACTTTTATTCGTGACCTCGGATCAACCAATGGCACGTTCGTCAATGGAATGCGCGTGGATACGGCGTATCTAAAAAGCGGCGACCGGATACAGGGCGGCGAGACCGTGCTTGAGGTCGAGGTTTCTGCGGGGCCTGATGCTGGGCTTGAAGATACTCTGAAAGACGAGCATAAATCGACGCATCCCTCGGTCGTAAGCGTCCGATGCCTCAATTGCAGCATCCCCGTCCAGGTCGAAGCGTCGCGCCCCGACGCCGAGCTTTCGTACATCTGCGATGAGTGCCGCGAAAAGCTTAAGGCCAACCCCCAGCCGATACCCAACTATCATATGATCCGAGTGATCGGTCAGGGCGGTATGGGCAGCGTAATGCTCGCCCGCGCCGAGGCTGACGGCCGGGCCGTCGCGATCAAGACTCTTTTGCCGGAGGTGGCTGTCAGCGAGCAGTCGCTAAAACGCTTTATTCGCGAGATCGAGGTGGCCTCCTCGCTCATGCATCCCAACATCGTCGGGTACATTGAAAACGGAACTCACAATGGCCTTGTATATCTCGTGACGGAATTTATTCAGGGAATGGACGCCGCCCGGCTTGCAAAACACCGAGGTGGAAAGCTCGATTACCGCGAGATGGTAAAGATCGTCGAGCAGACACTCGCGGCCCTTGATTTTGCTCACAACAAAGGCTTTGTCCATCGCGACATCAAGGAACAAAATATCCTTGTTCAGGGGAATTATCCCAATTCCGTCGCGAAACTAACCGATTTTGGCCTGTCGAAAAGCTTTAAGGAAACCGGCATGAGCGGTGTCACGATGGTCGGCGATGTCGCGGGGACCATTGCCTACATGCCGCCGGAGCAGGTGCGGGATTTCAAGGATGTTAAGCCTCCGTCCGATATTTATGCGATGGGCATGACAGCGTACAGCCTTCTGACTGGAGCCAATGCCCTCGATATTGCACCAAAGGCCGGCATCGCCGAGACAGTCAAGGCGATCTTTGAAAAACCCATCGTTCCGATCAGAAACCGCATTCCCGACGTTCCGCCCCACGTTGCCGCCGTGATCGAAACGGCCCTTGCAAAACAGGTCGAGGCCCGCTGGCGAACCGCAGGCGCGATGCGCGAAGCACTGCTCTCCGCAGCATCGGCGTAATAAAATCAACAACGGATTTGCGCGGTTTCGCGCGGACAAGAAAATAAAGATCGCTAACTCCAATTTTTCCGAATCCGTTTTTGTCTACGTAAATCCATTGTTAAATCTCTATATCGTTTTGGTCACCTTAGAAAGCGATCTCGGAGCGTCGGGATCGATCCCCTTTGCCTCGGACAGCAGGGCCGCGAACAATTGGGCCGGGACAATGAATGGGATCGGCGACAGGAATTCATCGATGTCGGACGGCAGAATGAGACTGTTTGGGGCCATTTTGGCGATGTCCGCGTCGTTGGTTATCGCGAGACAGTCGGCGTTTAGCTCGTGAAGCCGGTTGAGTAGTTCGACACTGCTCTTTTTCGTAACTCCTGTAGGTCCAAAGAGCACGACGGGGAAGCGGCGTTCGACAATGGCGAGCGGACCGTGAAAGAAATCAGCGGACGAAAATCGTTCGGCGACGACATAACAGGTTTCCATTAGCTTTAACGCCAGCTCATATGAATTCCCGTAGTTCATGCCGCGCCCCACCACCACGCAATTTTCCATGAAAACGTATCGCTCAACGAGTTTTTCGACGTTGTGGCGTAATTCGAGGGCTTTCGCCGTATATTCCGGTATCCGCTCGAACTCGAGCTTGTTTTGGGCAAGCTCGCGGGCGAGCATATAAAAATGCAGCATCTGCCCGGTGTAGGTTTTGGTCGCGGCGACCGATTTCTCGCGGCCGGCGTGGATCAGCAGGGCTTCGTCGGCGATCCTGGCCATTGTGGAATCGCCTTCGTTCGTGATGCCGAGGGTGTATGCACCGGATGCCTTCGCACTTTCGAGGACCTGATTGATGTCCGCACCCTCGCCTGATTGAGAAACGCCGATGACGAGCGCGCGGCTGAGATTTATCTTGGCGTTGTAAAGCGTATAGACCGACGGCGCAGCCAACGAAACTGGGATACCGGCGGTCACCTCAAGCAAATACCGGCCAAAAAGCGATGCGTTGTCCGAGCTGCCGCGAGCGACGATGACGATCAGATCAATGTCTTTTTTTCGAAGAAATTCGCCCAGACGGCGGTATTTTTCACGCTCGGCGTGAATGGTCGTTTCTAAAACGGCCGGTTGCTCGGCGATCTCCTGAAGCATTAACGACATAGCTGAATCATAACATTCACACGTCGATAGCAAAAAGGCGATAAGTTTAACTGATGATTATTTGCTGCGTTTTAGCGATGCGGCTCCGGCAAAGAGGCAGATCGCACTGAGTACGCATGCGACGGGGCAAACCAGCAAGGCGTACCGCAGCATTGCGGGATCTTCGGTCGCACCGAAGCGGTCGCTAAGATAGCCTATCAGATTCGATCCGATCAGGTAGGCGGCGATATTGACGGACAAAAAATAGGCGGCGATCCCGAGGCCGCGAAGGTTTACCCCGGTTATTTCGGTAACGTCAGCCGCCGCCGCTCCAAGCCATGCCAGAGCTGCGGCAAGAAGGAAGAAATTTGCCGTCAGGATCAAATATCCGTTATTGGTAAAGATCAAAAGCAGCCAAAAAGGGACCGAAAATAGACTCAGCAAAGCACCGTAAAACATTCGCCCGCGTCCGATGCGATGAAACCAATCTGCTATTGCTCCGCCAAAAAGCGTGGCGGGAATACCGGCCGCGAGCGTGAGTGTTCCGCCCCAAAATCCTATTGTCGGGAGGTCGAATTTATGCAGACGTGAGTAGAATGTCGCTCCCCAGATCGACAAATTGTTTGTCGCCAGGCCCAGCAGCGCGTAGCCGACACATAACAGGATAAATGACCTATTGGTGATCAGGGCTTTCCAGTCGGTCTTTGAATAACTGATCCCGGCTGTAGCTGCGGCTGTAGTTCTGACTGGCTCGCGAAGGAAAAATACCAGCCCTCCGAAAAGCAGGCCGGGAAAACCGATCAACATAAATGCCGTTCGCCAGCCGTACTGGCTAAGCGATCCGCCTAACAGTGCCGCGAGACCAGCGCCGACCGCAATGCCCATGGAATAAATGCTGGTTACGGTGGCCCGCCTTAGCGGAGGAAAATAATCGGACAGCAATGAGATCGCCGCTGGCCCAAGCGTTGCCTCGCCGACGCCAACCATAACACGGCACGCAAACAGCGTCCAGAAATCGTTTGCGAACGCCGTCAGCCCGGAAAACAAGCTCCACACAAGTACGCCGATCGCGATCATTTTTGTCCGCGAACCTCGGTCAGCCAGACGCCCGAAGGGAATTCCGAGAACTGTGTAAAAAATGACGAAAGATGTCGTTCCCAGCAACGCGAGCTGCGTATCGGAAAACGCCATTTCCTTCTTTATCAAAGGAAAGAGGATGTAGATGATCGTCCGGTCGAGAAAATTCAGAACGTAGATCAGCATTAGCAGCGCGAGTGCGTACCATGAATAAGCCGGCGTGCGTTCTGTATTTTCGGACATTAATTTATTCGAGCACCATCACCGCAGCATCGCCTTTGACGAGCGTTTCGCCATTTTGATTGGTGCAAACGGTTTCGAGAGTGACGATGTTCTTATCTTCCCGAATATTGGTTATCGTGCCCGTTGCGGTAACCGTATCGCCAATAAAAACGGGAGCAGTAAACTTCATCGTTTGAGAAAGATAGACGATCTTTCGATCTTTGAATTCATTGCCGAGCACGGCGGAGATAAAAGCTCCGCTGAGCATTCCGTGAGCGATCCGTTTACCGAAACGCGTCGTTTTGGCAAATTCTTCGTCAAGGTGGATCGGATTGTAGTCGCCCGAAACATCGGCAAATTTGCGGATAAGTTCGTCAGTCACGAGCCGTGAGGCCGAAAAAGTGTCGCCAATATTGAGGTCCATATTTTTTATTTTCCCAGAAATGCCAAAACAGCTTTGTTAAAATCAGCGGTTTTTTCAAACTGCGGAGCATGGCCGCAGGCATCGAAGATGACCAGTTCGGAATCGGCGATCCCTTTGTTAAATGCGTTTGCGTCTGCGACAGGAAGAAGCCCGTCTTGCTTGCCCCAGACGATCAGCGTTGGCTTTTTGATCTCGCCGAGACGCGTGTTAAGAAAATCTTCTTTCCGCTTGATCGATTCGATGAGGCTGTTGATCGTATTGCCGTCATTGGTCATTACTCGCAGCGTCATAAATTGGTCGACGAGAGCCTCATTATTCTGGAGAGCCGGGG
>JANYIL010000137.1 GCA_025362075.1 Chloracidobacterium sp. | reverse complement strand
AAGAGCGACAATACGGGATATTCGATCGTAGCCTTTGGCCTGAGCGGCGATAAACCGTTGGCCGTCGATATGGACGGTGACGGAAAGGACGATATTGCGGTCTTTCGGCCGTCGACGGGGGTCTGGTATTGGATCAGGAGTTCGGATTCGGGGATCGGGATCGTTCAATGGGGCATGGCAGGCGACGTGCCGTTACGCGGGGATTTCGATGGCGATGGCAAAGCAGATGTTTCCGTTTTCCGGCCTTCGAATGGAGCATGGTACATCCTGAAAAGCTCGGATGGAACTTTCCAGGTCACGGTATGGGGTTTGCCGACGGATATTCCCGTCGCCGGAAACTACGACGGGGATGGCAAGACCGACATCGCCGTCTTCCGACCCTCAGAGGGAGCCTGGTATGTACTTCGAAGCAGCGATGGCACCTTTCAGGTGGCTAACTTTGGGAAAAGTGGGGACATCCCGATAATCGCTCAGTGAAAAAACGGCGGATTAATTTCCGCCGTTTTTATAGCAACCTTATTCCAGCGTTAAACCATCCTAGTAGCGGCTTTGAACATACAGAAAGTTTTATCGCTATTATGAATTTGTTCAAAGTCCTTACCCCGGCTAAATAACCCTCCTTTTAGCCGGGGCTTTTTATTGCCTTACCTTCTCAAGCAGCCGTCCGATCTGAGCCGTATGGCGGGCCTCGTGGCCGCCCGATAAAATAAACCACTCGGTTGCGGTCAGATCACCAAAATAGGGATGGGGAAACGCTGACCCTGACAGATCGTAACTCTCAAAATCGGTTCGCATCGCCGCAAAGGCCTCACGATTTTCACGCATTTTTTTGAAAGATTCCGTAATCGAAACATTCCCCGTTGGCTGGACGCGTTCGGGCGCCTCAAGTTTTAAGTTCGCCGCAGCCGCCCATTTTGACGTTAGTGCATCCGAGACCGCCAGTGTGCCGTCGGACGGTTTCCCATCAGTTTTGGCGGACTCGAGAAGTTTTTCGCAAATCCTCGTTATATTGAACTCGACTATTGCTATATGCTCGACGAGTTGCTGTATAGTCCATTTTTCGTTTGATGGGAGCGAGGTTGCCTCGGTTTCTGACATGCCGGCTAACGTCTGATTGAGTTCCGCGTGGATTTTTTCGTTGGCCGAGTAGATGTCGGTAATGGTTTCGTATCTCATAATTTTATTTTGGTGATGGTGCGACCTGGGCCGTCAGTACGAGCCTATGCCAGCGGGCAAAGCTCGTGACGCTGTCGCCTTCGTTTTTCATGCGTTTGATATAGGCCGTCCGTAGATAAAGCAGGTCTTCGGCCGTCCAGGCAAGCTCGACTATCGGGTTGAACGAGACCAGCAGCTTTTCGTCCGGTAAAGTCGACAGCTCCTGATCGGCGGGAGTCGGCGAGGGAGCGGCAGTATTTGAATTTGGATCGGCGTTAGCTGCCTGTGTCTGCCGCTGCTGGTCGCGGTCATAGGCCTGGGACGAGATCAATAGCTGATTGCGGAGCGGGATCGCCGCCTGCGTCGGGTTATTCCCGGTGGCGTCGTACAGTCTGATCTGACTGCCGAACGCCAAGGCAATTTTTGCCGAGTCAGGCGACCAGACGGGATGGACCGCCGTCAGATTGTCGTCAAGGCGGCGTTCGCGGCCGTTCTTTTCGATAACGCGCGGACGTCCCTGCGGGATCATCTGTTCGCCCTTAGTCCCGGCGGTGATGTCCATGTATTTCCACTCGCGGGCGGTCGTCGCGAGGGCCGCGAGCATCGTGCTGTCGGGCGACCATGTGTAGTAAAAATAGATCAGCCCCTCGGTCTCGGTGACGGGCTTAACGCCGCCGCCGTCGGCTCCGCAGATGTAGATCTGCTCGGTTCGAAAGGTCAATATCCCCGTCGGTGCAAGCGGCGTTGGAGCCTGGGCCGGCGTTGGGGTCGGCGTATCGCCCGCGTCACCGCCGGTATTCGAACTACCGGCAGCCGGGAGCGGTGCCGGCGGACTGGCGAGGCTCGTGCCGCTGATATCGACCTGCCCGGCCCTGACCATAGCCACAAAGGCCAGCGATCCGGAATCGGGAGACCAGACGATCGTGTCCGGAAAATGAACAGCCATTGTGTCCGAGGTCAGCTTTTTAAGCAGCTTGCCGTCGGGCGTGTACATGTCGAGCCGGTACTCGGCAGCCATGTCGGTAATGCGGTGATAGACGGCCGTAATATGCTTTTTGTCCGGCGATGTGATGGTGCGGTCAAGCGTTTCCTGAGCTCGGCCCGCGTCAAAATCGGACTGTACCGCCGCGTTCCTTTCTTCGGCCGAGGCCCTGGCCGGATCGAGCGTCGGGGCCGGAACGTCGGCTTCGTATTTAAAATTGAGGCGAACAGCCGCCATATCGCGGAGCGAGGGTGTCGCCGCCGTGTTTTGAGGCTGAAATATATTGTTTTGACAGCCCGCAACCACCAAAGCACCGATCAGCATGGCCGGCCACAGGAACCTTGAAAAACGCATAGGTCTAAAGATCGGCATTCAAATATCCATGATACAGCTTCTTTTGCTCGTCGGTCGGCTGGGGCAGTTTTGAAAACACATATTCCTTACGCGAATTGCTCCCCAGCACGAGCGGCATTTCACGGAGCCTGTCAAATCGAAATACCGTCAGCATCACCTTGTCGCCCTGCTTCCTTTCACCAAAATAACTTTGCAAAAAGGCCTGGCTCGCGCGGTAGCCGTCAACGGCAACTATTTGATCGCTGCTGTTGAATCCCTGATCGTAAGCCGGCGTTCCCTGTGCGACTGACCGGATCGTCAAAACGCCGTTGGTCTCCGTTAGATCGGCCCCGAAGGCAGGAATTATAACGGGCCCTCGTTCTCCCGCTGCGGGAGCCCTGTCTGGTCTGCCTTCCTCGGCTGTCATTTGCAGCCCGATGGCACTAACTATCCCTGAGTAGTCTATCTCGGCGGTGCCGCGAACATATTTGGAAAAGAAATCGTCAAGACTCTTACCGGCCATCATTTCGGATATCTTCTGAAAATCCTCGGGCGTGTAGTTTTTGCCTTTTTTGAAATGTTCGGTGTAGAGGTATCGCATCACGTCGTCCAAAGACCTGGTCCCGCCGGAGGCGGTGCGGATCGTGATATCGAGCATCATGTTTACGATCTCGCCCTTGTCGTAGTAGGAGATCTGATTGTTTATCGCGTTTTCGTCGGGCCGGTACTGCTTGATCCACGAGTCAAAGCTGGCGGATTCGAGACTCGTTTCAAAACGCCCCGGACGGGCCTGTAACTGCGAGATCGCCGTCGCCTTGCCGATAAGAAATTCTTTCTCCGTAATCAACCCGGCGCGCATAAGCAATAGCTGCGAATAATACTCCGTTCCGCCCTCGGCCACCCAGAGCAGCTTGGTGTAGTTCTCATTTTCGTAGTCAAACGGCCCGAGAGCGTCCGGGCGAATGCGTTTGACGTTGAAATTATGAAAATACTCATGAGAAACGAGGCCGAGAAAGCTTTTGTATCTCTGATCCGGCTTAAATCCGAAGCGATTTACCTGTAGAGCGGTTGAATTCAAATGTTCGAGGCCCCCGCCACCTCTCAGATTTACGATGAATGTATAATCCTTATAGCCGAATTCACCAAACATCTTGTAAACTTCTTCGACGATCTTGGCGACATCCACCGACAGTTTTTTGAGATCGTAATTGCCTTCGCCGGACATGATCAGGCGGTGATGCTTACCCTCGACGTCGAAACCGATCTCCTTAAAATCGCTCACCTCGAACGGCGAATCGTAAAGCACATCGTAATTCTCGGCCTTAAACGTATTCGCCTGCCCATCCACCGGCGGCAAGCCCGTCGCAACGCGCCAGTTTCCAAATGGATTGATCTTTACGGTCGACGGCGTTTTAAGCTGGTCCCTAATAAAGAACAGTGTGGCGGCGTTGTTCCAAAAGCCGTGCTCGTCGTTGAGTTCGTTGGTGCGGACGGTCAGTTCGTTTGAATAAACAAGGTATTTTGCAACGATCTCTTTTACACCTTTGGTATCGACCTGCCAGGTATTTTTGTTTATCTTTCGCCACTCCAGGGCCGTTCCATCTGCATTTTTTACGCCGAACTGCTGTACCTGACGCGCATATTCGCGAATCAGATAGCTGCCCGGAGTCCAGACGGGCATCTTCAGCTCGGTCTTTTCCGGCATCTGGTCCCATTTGACCCGCATTTCGACTTCGAGCAGGTGAGTGTACGGCTTTGACATCGTGATCGTATAGGCGATCTCAGGCGGTGCCGGTTTGGCCTCGACGGGGGCCGGTTTGGGGGCTTTCGGATTTTTCTTTTGAGCAGACGTTTTCTGGTACATAGAAAAACAGAGTACGAACGACAAAAATATTATAGCTTTCGAACCGAACTTTAGTGACATGCTTTTGGAATCTCCGACTTGGGTGTTATTGTTTATTTTCTTGCTTATCTTACTATATTCTCTCGGTTTTTTAGACCGTGACTGCGATCAACTACCCGAATGAGCCCCGAAATACCACCCGAAACCGGTGCTGATGCCGAAAACGAAAAATTCTTTACCAAACCGATTATAATCATCTTCGTTACGGTCCTTATTGACCTCATTGGTTTTGGCATCGTTATTCCCGTGCTGCCGTACTACGTCTCGGGCGATGCATTTCAGGCGACGCCGTTTCAGCTCGGGATGATCGTCGCGTCGTATTCGATAATGCAGTTCATCTTTTCGCCGGTATTCGGGAGCCTTTCGGATAAATACGGCCGGCGGCCTGTTTTGTTCTTTAGTTTGCTGGGCACGTCAGCCGGGTTCCTGATCGTAGGCTACGCAACGGCGTTGTGGATGATATTTGCCGGGCGCATTCTGGACGGAATCACAGGCGGCAACATCTCGACCGCCCAAGCGTATATCGCCGATGTCACTTCCCGCAAAAACCGCGCAAAAGGGATGGGGCTGATCGGTGCGGCTTTCGGCCTCGGATTCGTGCTCGGGCCGGCAATAGGCGGCATTCTGACCAAATACGGTACCGAAAAACCGTTTCTCTTTGCGGCTGTATTAGCGTTCGTTAATGCTATCGCGCTCTATTTCTTTTTACCGGAATCTCTAAAGAAAGGCGCTGGGACACGCTCGCCGAGACGCATTAACCGGTTTGCCGAGATATTCGATTCTCTAAAAAATATCCGCTTCCGCACGATCACATCAGTCTATTTCCTAATTATCGTCGGCTTTTCGATCATGACGACCTCATTTTCGCTTTATACGATGAAGCGTTTCGGCTACGACGCCGAGCAAAACGGATATCTATTCTTTTATGTCGGTATTTGGGCCGTTGTAATCCAGGGCGGCCTTTTTGGAAGGCTCTCGGCATTGCTCGGCGAGTCCCGGCTGGTGGTGATCGGCTGTCTGATGCTGACGATCAGCCTGTTTGCTGTGCCCTTCGTTTCGCCAAGCGTGGGCGGGCTGACCGGATTGCTGTTGGGCGTCGCTCTGTTTTCGATCGGAAACTCTATCGCCTCGCCCGCCCTGACCAGCCTCGCGTCAAAAAATGCCCCCGATCACGAACAGGGCAAGGCCCTCGGCGTCATGCAATCAGGAGCAAGCCTGGCGAGAGCTATCGGGCCGATCATCGCAGGCGTCTTGCTCAACAGTGCGATAGGGCAGCTCGACGACACCACGATACAGCGAACCTATTGGGTTGCCGCGGCGATCATGTTTATAGCGTTTTTTGTTGCGATCTTTTTTGCGAGGACCGCCAAGGAAGTACCGGCGGCGATCGTCTAGCTAACAGCCCGCTTACGGCCATTTTTCTGAGTAACGGGGAATGTCAGCCTGAACGTCGTGCCTTCGAGCAGCTCGCTCTGAACCTCGACGGTTCCTGAGTGTTCCTGAATGATCCCGTACGAGACCGCCAGCCCCAGGCCGGTGCCGCTCCCGACTTCCTTTGTCGTAAAGAATGGATCGAAGACCTTCTTGAGATTTTCGGCGGGGATACCTTCGCCGGTGTCGGAAACCTCGATCACAACACCCGTCGCCGGATCGACCTCAGTTTTCAGAGTTATCCTGCCGCCGCTGAACATCGCATCGCGGGCGTTGAGGATAAGATTTGTAAATACCTGCTGCAATTTGCCGCCGCTTCCCAAAATCTTTGGCGGAGTTTCGGTGTAATTCTTGATAACTTCGATATTCGATTTTCGAAGCTGCGGTTCGAGCAGTTGGAGCGTGTCGTTGAGTAGCTTGTTGATATCGATCTCGACAAACTCTTCGGAATTGCCGGTGCGCGAAAAATTCAGCAAGTTGCCGACGATGTTGGTTGCCCGATCGGTCTGCCGCTGCATCTTTTGCAGGAGCGCATGTTTAGGATCGGTATCGGGTATCATGCCGAGCAGCATCTGTGTGTAGCTCGAAACACCGGTCAGCGGCGTGTTGACCTCGTGTGCAACGCCGGCGGCCAGCAAGCCGATGCTTGAGAGTTTTTCGCTCTGCTGGACCGTCTCCTCAAGTTTGACCCGCGACGTTACATTTTCGAGTACGATGATCGCTCCGGTCTGTTGATTTGAGACCGAGCGGAGCGGAGCCACCGCGACATTCAGGATCAACGACCGGCCACTTTTATCGTAAGTGTGCAGCTTGTATGCGTTTCGCACCTCGGTCAGATGCCACCGCGATTTGCCGAGAATATTTTCAATGTTGAGGGCGAAACTCTTGTCGAATATATCGTCTACCAGCTTGCCCACGGCTTGGTCGCGGGCAAGGTCCATCATCTGCTCAAACGGCGAATTGCATCGAATGATCAGTCCATTTTCGTCAACCGCGAGCAGGCCGACGTTGACGGATTCGACGATGGATTCGTTGAATTCCTTTAGGAGAGCGAGTTCCTCGGTGTGCTGCTTTTGCTGTGTGTACAAACGGCTATTCTCGATCGCGACCGCGATATAGCCGGAAACCGTCCGCAGGATCTCAAGATCCTCGGACGACAAAAGCGACCCGTCCGTCGCCCGACCGAGGCCGATGACCGCTATCATTTTGCCACCAGCAACGCACGGAACAAAATAATGTAATTCCTGCCTGACGAGACCGTGTCCATTTCCGTTCTCACTGGCCGATGTGATGTCAATATCCGGAATGTCCAGCTCATCGGCCCGGACGACGCCCTTGCCAGCCGACTTTTCGCGGATCATGTTGCGAAAATCAGCCGGAATCGCGTACATGCCATCCAGACCGACGGATTTGGCTAAACGGTAATGCACCGCGGATTGATCGTCTTCGATAAATACAGCAACTTTCTGTACGTCCAAAACCTGCCGCAGACGATCTACCAATCCGTCAAGAAGCGGATCGAGAGCAGTAGTCGCCGAAAGTGTCTTGCCAAAATCCAACAGGCCTTGCCGCAGATCGTAACGCTCACCGTAAAAGAAACGGTCAGCCCGTTCCTGGAGAAACTTTTTCAGCGGCTCGCTTAATAACACAATAGCACCCATCGCAACTATAGCGATCAGGGCCCGGAGCGTGATCTCGCTTGTCGAGAGGTCGTTTCCGACCGCCAAAAATACTAAGCCTAGTGCCACCGCACCTATCATCATCGCGATCGCCGCCGTCGTCAGAGCATAAACAAGAGCCCGCCGGACAACGACATCGACATCCATCAGCCGGTAACGAACTACCGAGTGTCCAAAACTCAGCGGGATCAGCGCAAGCGGCAATGTGGTTAGGGCCGCCACAAAATTGTCGTTCGGCACCTGAATCGCAAACCGCGCCACAAGCTGCATAACCAACACCGGAACTATCGCCGCTATCGTACCCCACATCGCCCATTTCAAACGCTGTCTGACGACCGGCTGATGATTCTTAAAGAACCGCCATACGAGGACCGTCGCACCTGCCGAAACCCCGATGACAAAATGATAAAACGCGAGCCGATATAACAGTCCAGTCAGGTTAAACCGGTCGTCGAGCCCGGCAACGGTTGCCGCGAGCGACGATTTTACAAAAAGCTGCGGAACGAGCGCGATAAAGATTTGCCAGCCCGACAACACGGTCGCGGGAACGTACAGAAGATATGTCTTCCAGCGCTCAGCCGAAAAAACGTCGCTTCTCACCGGATATCTGATACAGAAATGCAGGAACAGAGCAACGAAAAACGTAAACGCGATCCCGTCGATCAGATCTACCGCGAGATCAAAATCCTCGCCCGTCCCGATCGACCGGTATACATGGAAAACAAACGCCGCCAGACACACCAGCGCGAAATGCAGCACGAATGGTGAGCGGCTGCCCTGCTTGAATAAGACAAAAATTCCAACACCAAGCCAGATTAGCCCTACGATCGAAAGAAAAATGATCGACGGCGTCCAGCGCGGCACCGAGTCGATGTGCCGAAGATCGGCGAAGTAGAAATTGTCGGAAAACGAATAGGCAGGCTTTTGGTAAAAGTACGTGAGGTTTCCGTCGACACCCACCGACTCGAGATACATCTGGACATCGGCAGCAGCGGTAATCTCTTCCGTTTTGTCACCTTCAAGACCGATGCCGATCAGTTTATCGCCGACGGAAATCCCGGCCCGCCCGCCCGCAAAACCCGGCGCGACTTTTGCTGCATAGATGCCGTCGCTGCGTTGCTCCCAACTCACGCCATCGGTCGGCGGCAGCTTTTGAAATGCCCGTTGGGACAGGTTTAGAGCACCGCCCGCCACAAATAGTACGGACGCCAGCAGCCATATCAGGCTCCAACTTGTAAACACTTTCCCTTTCATAGCCTCAGGACAAACTTCACCGAGCTTTTTTTAATGCAAAATGTGTTCCAATCGAAGCGAATTGCGCGGAGCATAAAGTAATCAAGATTTATATGGAAAAACGTCCCCAAAAACGTTGTTATAAACAAACGGTGAGCAAAAAATATTCATCAATTTGCTTTACAATCCGAGAATTTGGAGAAAAGGCCGCACACCAAAAACACATCGTTCACATAGGATATTAATCCTATCGTCCAACTCATCGGCTCGGGGGCGGCAAATTCTAAAATCTTACTTGGATTCCGCCCCTCAGCATTCGCCGTTGAGCATTTAGTTTCAGGCTTCCCTCTTCGCCCAGGACACCGGTCTGGAAATCGAAAAGGTTGCGGGCGTCAATTACCGCTTCGGCCCGAATGGGTAGGCCGAGTGTGGGCAAGCTCTGCGTCACGACAACACTCAGGCCGGGATCGTAGATCGCTAGTCGGCCCTTGAACGGATCGATCGCGAAGACCGTGGCCTGAGGAGAGAGGCGAAAGACCGTTTTGACGCTCGTTCCCGTTTTGAGATCGGCCGCGAGCTGAGCAAAGAACGACTGGAAGAAGTCGCTTTCAAAAACATTGGACGGGTTTGTCAGCGCCGACTTGGATAATTTCTGCCCGGTGCCAAACGAATATCCGGCTGCTGTCGACAGGATGCCATTGACGCGGCGGTTGTAAACCACGCTCATTCCCGTTGATCTGCCCTGCTGGTTTGCGACAAACTCACTAAACCCGCTACCTCCGAGGGTGTCAAAGGCAAAGCTGTTCAAACCGACTCCGCGTCCCAGCGTCGCATCGAAAAACACGTTTGCCTCGACGGTCGAATTGTTATCGAGAACGCGTTCGACGCCAAATTCGAGGCGGCGGCTCTTGTTCATCTGCGGCTTGCCATTGACAAGAAACATGTCTTCGATCGCGAGCGGCTCAGTAAAAGCGACACTCTCGCCCTCGAGATCAATGGCCCTCGACCAGGTCTTGTCCTCTGTTTGGGTTGTAAAGGCGGTTCTAAATCGTGTCTTTGCGTCAACGTCAAACTGGAGCCCTAACCGCGGTGACAACGACGAGTCACTTCCCGCTCCCATAAACCGCGAATAGTCGAACCCGAGCACGAGGATGACGCCATCGCGAATTTTCCATTCGTCAAGCCCCTGAAAAGAGACTTGGCCGAGATGTCTATTGACGTTGCCGACAAAGACATTCCCCAAATGTCCCACGGATGTATCGAGTCGTATCTGATGATCTGCGTTCGGCCTGAATTTAAGGGTGGTCTCGAAACGCTGAGGGGCCGCTTTGCCAATGCCGGCCTGGCCGATGAAATATATGTCCGTCTTTTGATTGAGCGAAAGCATCGACGCAAAATTCACCCCGCCGATACCGCCATCTTTCGTTCCGGCAATATATGTCTCGACAACTGTCTGGCCGGGCCGCGCGGATGTTTTGCCGTCCGTACTGTCACTATCTATGGGATCATTCGCGGCTATCGCGTCCGATTCTATCGGCGCCTTGCCCTGACCGTGCTGATATATTGATCGTTGCGATTGGGCGGCACGTATTCGCCATTTTGAACTGTTGCGATCGACATGCTTTTCGGGAAGTGTATTGCCGTTTCCGGAACGCTCAAGCTTGAAGCCATAATTGACCTCGGCCGCACGTCCGACCTCAACCCCGAGCAATGTCACTGGATTGAACCCCTGAGCAACCGCGAGTACCGTGTAGGTTCCGGGCAATATCTTTGCCAAAAAACTGCCGTCCGTGGCCGAGGATACTTGTTTTAGTAATTTCGAAGTGCCGCCGCGAAATATCGCGACCGTCGCATCGCCGATCGGGCTTCCGCCCTCATCGCGAACAATGCCTTTGATCACGCCGAGGTTACCGCTTTCCTCTATCGTAATAGTTGCGTTAACCGCAGGCGCATCCGCAAATGCCGCCGAAGCTGCTGTCAGCAACAAGAATACGGACAAGAATAAATGCTTCTTTATAATCGAAAAACTCATCGAGTAAGGCCAATACCAGTAACTTTCGTATTTTGTTCGTAAAAATCAACCGTGTCAAGCCCGCACGGGGCAATGGTATTTGGATCGTATGATGCAATTAACTTGACAAAGTTTGCCCCGCGAGTAGAATTAAGGCTTGCTTTCGGGCATAAACGGAGACGTGGCTGAGCGGCTGAAAGCGGCGGTTTGCTAAATCGTTGTAGCGTTAAAAACTACCACAGGTTCGAATCCTGTCGTCTCCGCCATCATTTTATGAGGCTATTCGGTTGATTGTGACCGGGTAGCCTTTTTAATTTTTGGCTTTGACCATAAGCTCGATTAAATATTTGTCGATTTTATGGAGGCGTCTCAATATGTACTTTGATTCTTCGTTCGTGACTGATGCTATGGCGGCCTGGCACAACATGGCCGATCTGGATCCCAAAAAAGTTATTTGGATAGAGAAAATTATCCGGCCAATACTGATCTATGCGACGCTCGTACTATTCTTACGTGTCTTTGGCAAACGCGAACTCGCACAGCTTAACCCTTTCGATCTTGTCGTGCTGCTCACACTGTCGAACACAGTCCAAAATGCGATAATCGGTGACGACACCTCGGTTTCCGGTGGCGTTGTCGGAGCCTTGACGTTGCTGGCACTCAATTATGGTGTCGCTTTTTTGAAATTCAAAAATAGACGGATCGAGTCGATTATCGAGGGTGAATCGGTCACGCTTATCAGCGACGGCAAGCTCGATAAAAAAGCTCTCCGACGCGAACTTTTGACTAAAGAAGATCTCGATATTCTGGCCCATCATGAGGGCTACGATGACGCCGACGATATCGAAAAATGCATCCTCGACCCAAACGGCTCGTTTCTTGTGGACGCAAAAAACGATATTAAGGATCGTGATTTTAAGAATGAAGTTTTGAAAAAAATCGACAAATTGTCCCAGCAAATATTAGTGTTACAAACGACTTTGCAGCAGCAATAGCCGCCGTCCCTGGAGATCGTTATATGAGCGGCCCGTAATCAGTTCTCTTTGCGTTCTTTGTGGCTTTGCGTGAAAATCTTTCTCTATGACTGTAAGAGTAAGATTCGCACCAAGCCCGACCGGCTATCTGCATATTGGATCCGCAAGGACCGCACTTTTTAATTATCTTTATGCCCGTCACGTCGGCGGAAAATTCCTGCTCCGCGTCGAGGATACCGACCTCGCACGCTCGACCGAAGAATCGATCCGCTCAATTCTCGACGGCCTTGCCTGGCTCGAGCTCGGACATGACGAAGAGATCGTTTTCCAGTCCGACAACGCCGACAAACATCGTGCGACTGCCAAAAAACTGCTCGCCGAGGGCAAGGCGTATCGCGACTTCACGCCAAAGGCCGCTCAGTCGGACGCAAATGTAAAAGATGCCATCAAGGACCGTGCCCGAGCCAATCAGGGCGAAAAGAACATGCGCGACAACCCGTATCGCAGCCTTTCTGCGGAAGAAGGCGATGCCCGGGCCGCAGCCGGAGAGCCTTTTGCGATCCGTCTGAAAGTTGCGGAAACCGGCAAATCGTCATTCGAAGATGGGGTATATGGATTACAGGAACGCGACTACGCCGAGACTGAGGACCTCGTCCTGCTCCGCTCGGATGGCCATCCGCTCTATAACCTTGCCGTTGTCTGCGACGACATCGAGATGCAAATATCGCACGTCATTCGCGGCCAGGACCATCTGACAAACACTCACAAACAGGTGTTGATCTACGAAGCCCTCGGCATAATACCGCCGACCTTTGCCCATCTGCCGCTCATCATGGCTCCGAACAAAGGCAAGCTCTCTAAACGTAAACACGGCGAGGTCGTCTCAATGACGACGTATCGTGACGCGGGTTTTCTGGCTGCCGCGTTTCGTAATTTTCTCGCTCTGCTCGGCTGGTCTGCCGGCGAGGAAAAAGAGATCTACACGCTTGCTGAGTTGGTCGAAAAATTCTCCCTCGACGGCATCCATCGCTCAAACGCCATCTTCAATTTTACCGAAAACGACCCGCGCCGCTGGACCGACGACAAGGCCCAATGGATGAACGCAGAGTACATCCGCACTATGCCGCTCGACGAGCTGCTGCCGTTTGTCAGGCCGGAGCTGAAGGCCGCCAAGCTTTACCGCGATGAATATGAGGACGACGACAAAGCGTGGTTTGAAAACACCATCAACCTCATCCGCCAGCGGTTTTTCACGCTAAAGGATTTCTCAAATCAAGGCCGGGCATATTTCAGCGAAGACTACGATTTCGACCCTGCGGCTATTGAAAAAAATCTGGCGAAATTCCCCGACCTCCGCAGTTGGCTGCCGGAATTGGCCGAAAGATTTGAAGTAATGGATTCGTTTACCGAACCAGAGATCGAAGAGGTCGTGAAGGCTTTTACCGAAGAAAAAGGCACCAAGCTTGGAATCATCATGAACGGAGCACGCACACTCTTAACCGGCGTCGCCGTCGGCCCGTCGATGCTCTCGGTATTTGAAACGCTTGGCAAAGATCGGTCGATACTCCGTTTGCGAAGCCAGATCGCGTGGAACGTTTAGAGTGCGTGTGCCCGTACTCTAAACTAAACCTCGATGACGCGCCGCTTCACCGGCGATGATAGCACGATCGTCGTCGTAGTGATTCCATACGGCGTCAGGCGGTCGATCATTTCCTGGAGGTGCTCGACCGAGGCGACGGCGACCTTCATAATAAACGAATCGCCGCCGGTGCCGCGGTGGCATTCGAGGACCTCGTTCGACTCTTTGGCGACCTCGATAATGTGGCTGTAATCGACGCCGGTGATACTCATCCGCACAAACGCTGTGATCGGCAGGCCGACCTTTGCCGTGTCGATCTCGGCGCGGTAGCCGGTGATGATCGCCGCGTCCTCGAGCTTGCGGACGCGCTCGATAACCGCCGGCGTCGTGAGCCCAACTCGTCGGCCAAGCTCGGCGAAACTGGTACGGGCGTCTTCCTGAAGCTCCTTTAGTATTTTTCGGTCAATATCGTCGATCATGACTCCCTGGGACCGCAGGCGCCCTCGCCTGCAAGCGTCCTTCTTAGGACGCTGACGAACGTGGTGATTGTTCACGTTACGCAAAAGTAAACAACGTCACGCCGGAGGAACCGGCGTTGCAGGCGAGGGCGCCGGCGTTCCCGGCTAAGGCACTCTCACCATACTCAAACATGTTCTAAAGCTGTGTCACGAAACAAACTAACAATCTAAAGCAATTATATCGTATTTCCTTACGATTGCCATTCACTACTATTGTTGTTTCCATTAGAATATATAATTCGAAGCTAACTTCGTTATTTTTTTGTGCATCGAATCTATGACAGGAGCCGCCGCAATGCTGACTGACACAATACAGCCCTCGACCGACCCCAATATTGAGATCGCGAATTTTACGCTAAGGGACGAAGATTTACCCGAATTTCTTGATATGAAATTCGAGGACATCAACCAACTCGCCCTCGATCATCCCGGAGCAAGCGACGAGGCATATCGCACCCGCCGTGACCATATCGCTAGCCTCGCAAAGAATTTCCGTGAGACGGGCACGATCACCGATGTCGAATACACGGACGAAGAACAAGGGGTCTGGCGATACGTCGCCGGCAAGCTCGAGGATTTGCAGCAAAAATACGCGAGTCCGTTTTATCTCGGTGCCAAGAGAGATCTCGGATTTTCGAATGACCGCATTCCACAGCTCTCTGAGATGAATCGCCGTCTAAAAGAGCTGACCGGCTTTCGACTCGCTCCGATCGAGGGCCTTGTCGAGACACGAGCTTTTCTATCGTGGCTGTCGTATCGGGTAATGCTCTCGACGCAGTACATCCGACACCATTCGCACCCGGCGTATACACCCGAACCCGACATTGTACACGAAGCCATCGGCCATATCCCGATGTTTACAAACCCGAATTTTGCCGACTACTCCCAGCTAGTCGGCCACGGCGCCCGCATCGCGACGGACAAACAATTAGAAGAACTCGGCCGCCTCTACTGGTTCACCGTCGAATTCGGAATGGTCGAACACGAAGGCGACATCAAAGCATACGGCGCCGGCCTACTGTCGAGTTTTGGCGAACTGGAACACGCCTTTAGCGATCAGGTCGAGCGTCGTCCATTCAACCTCGAACAGGTCACCAATCATGAGTATACTTATAGCGACATGCAGCCTGTTTTGTACGTCGTACCGTCGTATGCGGAGCTGAAAGAGGTGACGCGGAAATATATTGAGAGCTTTTAGCTTATGCACATCATCACCCGAAAGCGGTTGAATGAATTCGCTGCCAAATATCCTGAGACGAACAATGCCCTGGCGAACTGGTATCGTCAGATGAAGCAGGCCAATTTTACTTCGATCGAAGAAATTCGGGAGATATTTCCTTCTGTCGACAAAGTTGGAAAATTGACTGTCTTTAATGTCGGGGGAAATAAGGTTCGTGTCATCGCGGCGATACATTATAATCAAAAAAAGATATACATCCGTGCCGTCCTGACGCATAGCGAATACGACGCCGGAAAATGGAAGGAATAAACTATGCAGGCTATTGATCTTCAATCGTGGAAAAATGTCTCGGACACTGTGTTCGTACCGCACACAGAGGTTGAGTATGAACGCCTCGTGCAGATGCTCGACAATCTCATAGATCAAGTCGGCGACGATGAATCACACCCACTTGCTTCGATGATGGATGTTTTGTCGGCCTTGATAGAGAACTACGAGAATGCGAACGTTCCGGAATTGGCATTGAAAAATTAGGAAGGGTCGTTAAGGGGCCGGTCATTTGAATTCGAAGCTGCAGTCAAACTCAGGGGCGGTCGTTGTGAAAAAATTAGCTTTAATTCTTTTAATTTCCATTTCGGTTTTCCCTCAAGAAAACAATAATTCTCTGTATGCTCGTGGACTACAGGCGTGTTTTGGCAAAGAAACAGCACACCATTCTAAATCCTCGGAAAGAGATTCAAGCGATGTGTTCGTTGAATACAATTTTGACTTAACACGTGCCTTGCCAACTCGCATCGGCGAAATGAAGATCCAGTATTTAAATGACCTTGAGCTTGTTGAGAAATACAAGGCACTTCCAAAGGCTGAACGAGAGCAAGGTCTTCAGGTCATTAAACTCTTCCCGCTGTATGATAAGGACGATAAATTAGTCTTTGCTTATAACAATTATTTGTTTAAATATTCCGAGAAAGGTGGCCTATTTTCGCGAAAAAAACTCATCTTTGGTTGGAGTTTAGAAGGCGGCTGCCATGCCTACATCGGGTTCGATCCCGGGCAAAAGAAATTTACAATTGAAAAAGTAGAATTCTGGGGTGTATGACACTCCCCTAGATTTTTTTAGAAGGTTCACAAACATGATCACAAAAACACAAACAGCAATCGATACGAATACAGCGGTCAAAAATCCGCTTGGGCTTAAGAAGATTCACCACGTCGAATTCTACGTCGGCAATGCAAAGCAGGCGGAGTTTTATTATCGCAAGGCGTTCGGTTTTTCGCGCCTCGGGTATATGGGGCTTGAGACGGGTAACCGCGAAGTGACGAGTTATCTGATGCGGCAGTCGAATATCAATTTTATTTTGACGACGCCGATGTCGCCGGAGCATCCCGGCTCCGAGCATATCAAGCAGCACGGCGACGGCGTTCACGATATCGCGTTTCTGGTCGAGGATGCCGATCACGCATTTAACGAGGCCGTAAAACGAGGTGCCATGCCGGTCGAGAAGCCGCATGATCACAGCGACGAAAACGGCTCGGTTCGCCACGCGTCGATCGCGACTTATGGCGATACGATCCATTCGTTCATCTCGTACAAAGTGAGCAACGGCCACAATTATAACGGCGTTTTCCTGCCCGGATTTATCGAGCAGCGCGTCGAAGGCGAACCGACCGGAATAATGCTGGTCGATCACATCGTCGGCAACGTCGAGCTTGGAAAAATGAACTTTTGGTGTGATTTTTATCGCGATGTAATGGGCTTTTTCCGCTACATAACGTTTGACGACAAGGACATTTCGACCGAGTATTCGGCCCTGATGTCGATCGTCATGTCGGACGGTGGCCACAACATAAAATTCCCGATCAACGAACCCGCGATCGGCAAAGGCGGCAAATCGCAGATCCAGGAATACATCGAATTTTACCGCGGAGCCGGTGCCCAACACGTTGCCCTGCTCTGTCGAGACATTCGCCACACCGTCGCCAAACTTAAAGAGAACGGTATCGAATTCCTGACCGTCCCGGACACCTACTACGACGAGCTCCCAAACCGCGTCGGCGACATCGACGAGAGCCTAGACGACATAAAACGCCTCGGCATCCTCGTCGACCGCGACGAAGAGGGTTATCTGCTCCAGATCTTTACCAAGCCGGTCGAAGACCGCCCGACAGTCTTCTACGAAATCCTCCAGCGAAAAGGCTGCAAAGGATTCGGCAAAGGCAACTTTAAGGCTCTGTTTGTTTCTATTGAAGAAGAGCAGCGACGCCGAGGAAATTTATAAGAGCTTTGCGAAATCACGTGTTACAATCGTGTTGTTTGGAGGCCGATGTATGTATGAAGTAAGTGTCGAGAAAAATCAGTCCATTAAACTTAACGACCTGATCGAATCGGTCGTTAATGGCGAAGAAGTA